>CAYYJH010000052.1:0-21627 GCA_964472195.1 uncultured Ignavibacteriaceae bacterium
TTTGTTATATAATTTATTAATTATGTAAAATTGATTTTAATCATTCCATTTTGTTGACAAACTGCTGACAGATTTAAGATAAATCTATTAAAGCATTTCGAGATGTTCGATAAGTATTTTAAAAGCGATGACTATTATAATAACTCCTCCAAGTATTTCAATCTTACTTTCAAATATATGACCGAATTTTTTACCGATATAGGCTCCTGATAAAGAAAGAACGAAGGTAATAAGTCCGATTATTAACACAGGAGTAAGAATTGAAATTTTCAGGAATGCAAAGCTAATCCCTACAGCGAAAGCATCTATGCTTGTAACTACTGCGAGAAGAAAAAATACGTATAAATTAAATCTATTGGGGTGTTTTTCTTTTTTCTTAAACTGAAGCGCTTCGTATATCATTTTAATTCCTATCCCAACTAATAAAATAAATGCTATCCAGTGATCGATACCTGCAATGAAACTTTTGAGACCAATTCCCGACAACCAGCCGAGTACAGGCATTATAGCCTGGAAAGCTCCGAAGAACAATGCTATTGTGAAGACGTTATTTACTTTTAGATCTTTAAGTGTGAATCCGCTTGCTACCGAAACAGCAAATGCATCCATTGCAAGTCCGACAGCTATTACAAGAATGTTAAGTGTTTCCAAATAATATATCCAATCGCTTCAGAAAATACGCAAATATATGAAATGAAAAAATTTAATAATATGCAGTAATCTGAAAATCATTAATCGGCAGAAGAATAATAAGTAAAGAGAGGTATTTGCTGAAAGCCTTACCCTCTGTCCCTTCCTTTCAGTGATTATTCAGTATTAGGAAGGGACGTTAAAAATGGGTAAGAGTTTATCTTAATATTAATTAAAAAATCTGTTTCAACTTAAGAGGTTTTTTGTTTAGCAGTTATCATGATAAAAAGGCGTTCCGCAGGGAACGCCTTTATTTGTAAGATAATTGATCAATAAATATCGATATGTACTATATCTTAATTAATTTGGAAAAGCTGTTGTATCAGAAAGTGCTTTAAATAAGTCTTTTACTTGACTCAAAGTAACATTAAAATGAGCAGGCATAATTGACCCGGGGTGACCGTATTTTACCTTCTGCTGCACTTCAAAAGGTTTTGTCCTTGCGTGTACGCCAAGAGTATGACCTTCAATGTTAATTGTCGTGCCATCAGGTCCGTGACATGTGCATTCGGTACTATAGTAGGTTGCTCCACTAGTTGCATTTCCATCTTTGCCTATATTTGAAAAACTTGCTGTACCGGTAGGATAGGTTCCGCTATAAACCGCATCATATAACTGTGAGACATCAAAGATAGCATCTTTAAGATATTTCACAATGTTCCAAATCTGAGCATCTGTAAGAAGTTGACCTAGATTCGGCATTTTGTCGCCTTCAACAAAATTTGTATTAGGATCATATGTGTTTAGATCGTATGATATATCTCTTCTTCCAACACTTGTTTTAAGAGCATCGAATATTTCTTGGGGTGTTTTTGACTGAACCCATGTATATAGATTCATAGCTGCAACCCTTGGTCTAGATGTGCTAGGTGCTCTTCCGATGTAAGAACCATTTCTTCCTAAGTAATCCCAGGCGTGACATTGTTTGCATCTGAAGAAATTCGGATTTGCAGTAAACTTTGCAAGATTAGTGTCATTTTGGTTAAAACCAGCTTCTGTACTCCAAAAAACATCATACGATACACCACCTAAAGAGAAATGTGAAGTATCATAAGGTGTAACCGTGTTTGTTGTAACTGTATCACTACTGCAACTCCAAACTAGGATAGTTAGCAATAATACAAAAAATACTGGATAAAATATTTTCATTATTTTGAATTTAATTAAGAAAAATGAATTGAGATTGAAAAAAGAAAGTTAGTTATTAATTTCTTTTTTTTGAAAATGTGATATTATTCTGTTTTTAAATTTATTCTTGTTCCAAATTACTATCAAATCTCTGAGAAATTTAATAATTGTATAGTTAAATTAATAGTTCTGACTTCTCTGCTATATCAATTCAATAATTATTCTTACCGTATATCTTATTAGCATACTAAATATTGTTTACTACACTACAATGTAATACAATCTAATATTAAAAAAAATGCTATTTTAATATTTTTTAAAAATTAGTATTCAGGTTTGGGATTTATATGGAACTTAATCCTTTCCACTTAGTGGTGGATTAAAAGGTCGATCTCTATTCCCTGCATTGTTATTTGAGGAAGAGCGTAGGTAATTTATTTTTACATTTACAGTTCAATAATTTTTAATTACACTAATGAAATTATTAAATGGTTTGAATTATTCAAGATTATTAAAAGTAAGACCACATTTAAATCTAATTATAAACTTAAACCGGAGAAATTGAAAATGAAAGTTTACAAAACAATTGCGGCACTTTTCCTATTTGTTTTTACAATCAGCTTTATCAGCTGTGGTGGCGGGGGAGATAAAGACAAAGTAGTTAAATACTATAAGAGTTCTATAGAATTCTTCAAGAGTGATGATTTCAAAAGGAACATGCTTGATGAAGCCTACACGGAAAAGAAACAAAATGAAATTTTAAAAGAAAGTGGTTTCGAGTCTGAAGCGGATTTTGAAGAAGCGATAAAGCAGCTCGAGAATGATGAAGACCTAATTAAACTTGCGACTGAAATGGAAAAAGTAAAGGAAGACATTGTGCAAGAAGAAACGAATAAGATCAACGAAGAAAAGGAAAAAACCGCAGAATTGGAAAAAAAGAAAGAAGGTCTCGATACAGTAACTAACACTGAGGATAAAGATATATCATCGGAAAAGGAAGAGGAAAAAACCGATAAAAAAGAGAAAGAAGAAGAAGATGTAACAGAATTAAATGGTAAAGAACTTTTGCAAAGTAACTGCAATGCATGTCATAAATTTAATGGAAAACTAGTCGGTCCTCCTTACAACGAAGTAATTCCGAAATATAATGGTAATGTAAAAAAATTAGCAAAGTTTATCCTTAATCCTGCGAAAGTTGATCCGGAATATACTGCTGAAATGCCTGATCTTGGTTTAACAAAGAAACAAGCTGAGGCTATAGCTAAGTACTTATTTAAAAAAGTGCAATAGCAGTAAACTTAGTTTATTTATTATTAAAATACAAAGTGCGGTTAATTTAGCCGCACTTTTTTTTTAAAATATAATTTATGATTTATTTTCTTCAGTCAAACTTAACTTGTTTTATTGAGTAGTCATAAAAAGAATCCGCTATATCAATAAGACAAGCGGAGTTAAAGATGTTTTTAAATTTTGTACTTAAGAGTATCCGTTAACACAAGATCAGAGTTCAACAATTTTTGCAACACATTTTTTATCCTAAAATCTATTTGACCTTTTAGCGGATTTTGAGGGAATTTAAATTCCTGTCTAATGACATGATCGAATAGAGAAAAAACACGTGTACTTGTGTTTTCATATCAATTTTCCTTAGAATCTTTTTTGAGTCGATGTTATTTTTTATGTAGACCGATAAATACATAAGTAAGCAGGCAGGCTAAAGTGAAAAAAATCGGAATTGCCACCAAGCTTATTCCTAGTGTAGCCCCGGGAGCGTCGTTGAGTTCCACAGAGAGAGTGAGGAGATTGATAATCCAAAAAGTAATCAGTATCACGAATATCCAAATTAATGATAGACTTATTACTTGTAAAATAAAAATTCCGTTAAGTTTTTTCTCATTCATATTATTAGTCATAGTAAAATTTTTATATAAAATTCCTAATCTTATTTTTCAATTTGCCCCTGTGTTTGTATCAGGCAAATAATTGTGAATGCGTTCTGCAACTTCCTTTACACTTTTTGATCGTCCTTCCTCAATTTCCCAGATAGAAATGAGGGGAAAAAATTTAGAAAAAAACACAAATCCAAGAATGAATACAGATATACCTCCAATGAAAAGAGCCCATTCGACAAGAGCCGGCATATAGATCCCTTGAGGAAGCGGTAAACTTGGATTAGCTAAAGATGGAACAACAATTATCAATCGTTCCAGCCACATACCGATAACGACTGAGATTGAAGCCATAAGTATTCCAAAAATTGTTCTAAATTTTGGAATTCCTAATATTATAATAGGAATTAAAAAGTTACACACGACCATTCCCCAGAAAAACACAGCAAAAGGTCCTGTTAATTTATAATAGATAATATGTAACTCATGCGGTTCGGCTCCGAATATTCCTGTAAGATATTCAGAAAAGGTAAAATAGAACCATAATAGGGACATTATTAGAAGTAGTGTACTCAGATATTTAAAATGAATTAACTTTAAATATCTTTCAAAATGAAAAACTTTCCTGAATGCAATCATCACAATGAGCAGCGCAGCAATACCAGAAAAGATAGCTCCAACAACGAAATATGGTCCAAAAATTGTGCTGTGCCATCCGGGTTGAAGAGTCATCGAGAATATGTAAGAGATTACAGTATGGACTGAAATTGCTATCGGAATTACCATTACCATTAAAATACTTATTACTTTATTGAGGACCTTCTTCTGTTTTTCTGTTCCCTGCCAGCCCCAGGCAAGAAAAGTGTAAAACCGGGTTAATTTGCCACCCCTGTCCCGTAGTTTTGCAATATCGGGAATCATTGGAAGATATAGGTAAATAGTGCTCGCCGTAAAATAAGCGGTTATGCTAGTTACGTCCCATAAAAGAGGGGATTGTAATCTACCGGAGGTTAATAGATTTAGCATTCTATCAGGTCTGCCGAGGTCTATGACAGGATGAAGGGCACCTATTGCTAATACAATTGCAGTAATCACTTCAGCCATACGTGTAATCGGGCGCCGCCATTCGGCTTTTGAGAGTCTAAGTATCGCGGAGATTAGAGTACCTGCGTGACTAATACCAATAAAAAAAACAAAATTAACAATATAGAAGCCCCATGTTACAGGTTGATTCATACCTGTTATACCAAGTCCATACCATACCTGAGTAATGTACATGTATAATGCCCAGAGACATACAAGCAGTAGGATTCCGACAGTTATATAAAATCCTTTTCCGGTTTCATAAATCGGTTTATAAAGAATTTCGTCGGGGTTATAACCCGGATTATTTACATTAGTCATTAATATTCTTTACCTGATAAGTAAACTACTTTTGGTTCAACGCCTAAATCTGCCATCTCACGGAAAGCCCTCGAACTATTTGATAATTCATTAACTTTACTCTTTTTATTATCTAGATCACCAAAAAAGATAGCATCAGCAGGACAACTCTCGGCGCAAGCCGGAATGTATTCTCCATCCAAAATATCCCGTTCTTCGATTGCTGCTTGTTCTTTGATTTTTATATGACGATGAGCGCAGAATGAACATTTTTCAACTACACCAACCATTCTTAAGGAAACATCAGGATTAAAACATTCTTTAAACTCTTGTGGCCATTCTGGTTCATACCAGTTAAATATCTTAGCAGTATAAGGACATGCAGCCATACAATAACGGCAGCCGATACATCGATGATATATCTGACCTACTAATCCTTCTTCGTTTATATAGGTTGCATGTACCGGGCACACTTTTACACAGGGTGGATTGTCACAATGGAAACATGGTTTGGGAATTCTTCGAACTCGGATATCCGGGTATTCACCTTCATAAGTTGTAATCATGTCCATCCAAAACATCACACGTCCACTATTTGCTTCGGTTGAATCAGATATGGGGATGTTATTCTCAATTTTGCAAGCTGCCATACAGTCACCACAACCTGTGCATTTATCTAGATCTATAACCATTGCCCATTTTGACATATCTATTTTTCTAATTTACTTTGCAAGGGAAATTTTTACTTTGGTAGCCTGTAAGGCCGGTTTACCACTTATTGTGTCATGAAAATTTCTCATTATTGAATTTGGATTTACTCCATGTCCATTTGCATATCTGCCATAGGATGTATGTCCCAAACCAAATGGGATAGCAATAACAGACGGTATTATTCCGGGAGTTATTTTTGCCTGTGTTTTTAATGAGCCGATTGACGACTCTACCCAAATCATATCACCATCGGATACTCCATACTCTTTTGCTGTTTGAGGGGATATTTCAGCCCAGGATCGCCAATACATACGCACTGTATAACCAAACATTTCCTGTAAAATTGGTAAATTAGCACTTGCACCGTCTCTATTGGTCAGTAACTGGAATGTAATTAAACTTAAATTAAAACCGGATTCCGACGGCACATTTTCATGGTGCGGAAGATAGAGTTGGTCTTTTCTTACGTTTTCATTTTCGTTTTGAATAATGTTTATACTTTCTTTTAATATTTGTGAATAAAATTCAAATTTTCCTGAAGGTGTCTTAAAAATATTGGATATGGTATTACTATTCTTAACTGGATTCAACCATCCGCCACGTTCAACAAATAACTTCCAAAATTCTTCAAAAGATGAATATCGGCTAACATGATGCCACCCTCTTTCAAGCACATAATCCAGCCAGAAACCTCTAACTCTTTCTGTTACAATTGATCCGTATCCAGAATGATAAACGTTATTCATTTTAGATTTTACAATATCGAAGGAATCATTAAAGGGAAACGAATCAGAAACACTTCCACCCAGTTTTTTTGAAATGTCTATAAGAACATCTGCTGTATTACGTGTATCATGAATAGCTTTTATTACAGGCTGCTGAATACCAATATGAGAAAATCCTACTGTTGGAATGTTGTAACTTAAGTCCCATTTCTCCATGAATGTATGATCGGGTAATATTAAATCTGCAAAAATGTTACTTTCGTTAATAAACGAATCAAAACTAATAACTAAAGGAATTTTGCTTAGGGCATCAATTAATTCGTGATGGTTAAGTGCTCTGAAAACGGGATTACCTTTATTGATAAATAGGATTTCTAGATTATAAGGCTGATTTGAAAGTATATTTTTAACAAATGTATCAATAGAAAAATTTTCCATTGGAAATGCACTACTCCGACTATAAGCAAGTTTCGGTTTTTTGTTTCCTTCAACGGCAAGGGAATCTTCAATTATTTCCGGTAATTTTCCAAAAGGAGGATCATCAATATAGAATAGGCCTCCCTCTTTTTCAAAATTCCCAAGCAATGCATTTAAACTAAAGATCGCTAATTGAGAAAAGGTTCCGTTAGTGTTATCTGTGGCAGCTTGATCTCCAATTACGATTGAAGGTAAATTATTTCCAAGTTCTCTTGCAATATTGTATATTTCTTTAGTTGGTACAGAAGTTATATTTGATACTTTTTCTGGATAATAATCAGTCAAGACATGATTCTTAAAACCCAGATATTTTTCTCCTGTATTATCAATCCAGTCTTCAAATCCAAATGTATGTTGTTGAATGAATTCCTTATCAAATAGTTCTTCCCTGATAAGAACATTGGCTATTCCGAGAGCAAGGGCTCCATAAGTACCTGGTTGAATTGGTATCCATTTATCGGCATTCGCAGATGTCAAGCTCATTCTTGAGTCAGCAGAAATAAATCTAACCTGTTTTTCCCTGGTTGCTTCTCTCAGTTTACTATATATTTTAGTGTAATAGACTGGCGTATAGCCTTCTTCAAGAAAATTTGCTCCGAGACTTACTATGGTTTTTGTGTTTAATATATCATATGAAGGTATTTGATTACGTCCGTTCATCAACATGAAAGGGATACTATTATTTTCGAATGATGACCAACGGTAATAGTTATTTGATCCGTAGGCTCTCATGAACCGACTTGTAATCTCTTTCAATACACCGTTCTCATTATAACCCAGGAAGGCAACTTTATGGGAGTTTCCAGCATCCCGTAATTGTCTCAGTTTATTTACTATAAGATTTATACTATCATTCCAGCTTATATTTTCCCATTTCCCTATGCCTGGAATACCTATCCTTCTAAGCGGTCCTTTTATTCTGTCTGGATTGAAGAGATGCTCAATTGCACCTCTTCCCAGAGGACACATTCCACCCTGGTTTATAGGGTAGTATGGATTCCCTTTTACAAAGACAGGGATTTCATTGATCAGCCTGACAGCAATTCCGCAACCACCCGGGCAGAGACCGCAAATAGTGTTTTTCCAGGACTCGATTCTCAATCCGTTTTTTAAGTTCGCTATTACTTCATCAGGAACTTCTAAGAGCTGGTTTAAACCATAACCGCCGATAGCTATTGCTCCGGTAACACCACCAATAAGTTTTACAAATTCTCTTCGAGTTATTTCCACAATTTATGACTTATATGTCTTTATATAAGATGTTATTTAATGATGACAGGATAAACAATCGTTTGTGATTTTATTTTTTATATGACAATTTAAACAATTTTCCATGGTTAGTTCAATAAAAGGAGATGTTATAGGTTCAGTTTTTTCTTCAATATTTCCATGGCAATCAAAACATTTAATCTCTCCTAATATAACATGTCTTCTATGCGAAAAGTATACATGATCGGGAAGCCGGTAAATTTTTCTCCAGGGGATTTCCTCTCCCTTTTTAATGAAATTAATCAGTTTCTTCTCCTCCGGTGATTTGGACAACGGTTTTTCACCATGACACCCTTTACATTTTTTCAATTGGGGAATAGTTGCTGAGGGTGTTTTGTCATAATTCGAGTGGCAATAAATACACTTTAAGCCAACCCCTTCAATATGTTTATTATGGCTATATTCTATAGGTTGGTCTATTTTATTATTAGTAGGATAAAATTTGGAAGCAATAAAACTACCAACCACAATTATTATGGTTATCAATATTGTCTTTTTCACCTTGTTCATTTGGGAAAGAGAATGTTTGAGACAGAATATCAGAACGTTTCTCTCAAGGAAAAGTATAATATTAAAGCATGAATATAATAATATAGAACTTCTTTTTCAAGACGTTAATAATATATGCAGTGGACATGTAATGACTCTTTAGAAATGTCATTATTAAGTTAATAATTTATTTAATAAAAGAACATAATTAAAACTGTAGCTTGAGGTAACCAAAGGAATCCGTAGGGCGACTGAAGTTACACAGGTTTCCTCAAGTTTTGCATACTGTCATTTTTAAAGAGTCATATCTATGATATTATTAAAGAGTCATTATAGATAAGAAAAATATATATTAATGTATTGTAGTATAATTTAGAAATTATTAAATTTTAAAACATTTCTTTATATTTAAAATAGTCATAATAAAAAATTTTGTGAAAAATCACCTAACAAAAGATAAATCATCAAGAAGAGATTTCTTGAATTATATATTAGGAATTGGTTTTGTAGGCTGGATTGCAGCAGTAATATATCCAATTTCAATGTATTTAAAACCACCAAAAGCACCGGAGGTTGACGTACAAAATTTAAAGATAGGAAAAGTTAATGAATTAGAAAATAATTCGAGTAAAATGTTTAAGATGGGCGGGAAGCCGGCAATTTTATTAAAAACAAAAAAAGGTGAGTTCAGAGCATTTTACGCTACCTGTACACATTTGGATTGCACAGTACAATTTAAAAGCGATGATGAAATAATATGGTGTGCTTGTCACAATGGAAAATATGATTTGTTTGGCAAAAACATTAGTGGACCACCACCCAGACCATTGGGTAAAATTAATGTGACAATTCAGAAAGACGAGATTTATGTATCAAAATAGTATTAATACAAATTAAATTATTTTCATTTGAAGAAAATATATAATTGGTTGAATGAAAGGTATCATTTAGATGATTTGGTAACTTTCATGAAGAAAAAAGAAGTCCCTTTGTATAGGGGAACGATATGGTACTATTTCGGAGGTATTTCATTGGTTCTTTTTGTAATTCAGGCTATAACAGGAATTTTACTTTTATTATATTATAAAGGAAGTGCCGAACTTGCATTCGAAAGTGTCCATTTTATCTCATCCAAGGTTGAGTTTGGGTGGTTAGTAAGGTCTGTCCATTCCTGGTCTGCCAATTTGATGATACTTGCTGTTTTCATTCACATGTTCAGTGTGTTCTTTACTAAAGCTTATAGGAATCCAAGAGAGTTAACCTGGTATTCCGGATTCATACTATTAGTTTTAAGCTTAGTATTTGGATTTACAGGATATTTACTACCATGGAATGAACTTTCTTTTTTTGCTACAAAAGTTGGAACAGATATTCCCAAAGCAGTTCCATTTGTCGGAGATTTTATTATTAATCTATTAAGAGGTGGTGAAGAAGTAACCGGGGAAACCCTTTCAAGATTTTTTGGATTTCACGTGGCTCTATTACCGGGAATCATCGTAATATTTCTATCAATACATTTGATCTTAATTCAAAGGCAGGGTATGTCTCAACCCGATAATTGGGAGAAGCTGCCGGATAATAAGAAAAAGAAGATACCATTTTTCCCGAATTTTCTAATGAGAGATTTATTGATATGGTTAATAATAATAAATATTCTGTCAATTCTTGCTGTATTTTTTCCATGGGATATAGGTGTAAAGGCAAACGATCTTGCTCCTGCACCAGAAGGTATAAAACCGGAATGGTTTTTCCTCTTTGGCTTTAAAACTTTAAAGCTAATACCTGCTAAAGTTTTATTCATGGAGGGAGAAACATTCGGTGTTCTTTTATTTTCTGTTGCCACGATTTTATGGTTTTTAGTACCCGTCTGGGATAGAAAAACTGCTGCTGGAAAAAAAGGATATATCATTACATATTCTGGTGTTTTTGTCGTGATCTATATTATCGTTATGACTATGATAGAATTCTTTTCATAAATTTATGTCATTAAAAAACCGGATTAAATTATAAAAAATGTACAAAATAATATACGGTTTAATATTATTCTCATTTCTACTTTTTATTTCTTTGAGTGGAAAAATATCAATTTCTCAGGAGATTGAAACAAATGATCAATGTATTAATTGCCATCAAATATTAGATGGTAGATTAAAAGAACCAGCAGACCTTTATAAAAGCGACGTTCATTTTAGAAATAAAGTTAAATGTTCCGGATGTCATGGCGGAAATTCGAATAGTGATGATGTAGAAGAATCAATGAGCAAAGCAGCAGGATTTATTGGGGTTCCAAGTAGCGGGAACATTGCAAGAGTTTGTGCAAAATGCCATAAAACTGAGTATAAAGATTTAACTAAAAGTGTTCACTGGGAATCATCAACAGGACAAGGAAGGATTATTAACAACTGTTTAACATGTCATGGTATTCATAATATGAAATCAGTTAACAGTCCTTCTTCAAAAGTTCATGGCAAAAATATTGTGAATATATGTGGAGGGTGTCATAGTAATGCTTCACTTATTAAAAAATATAACCCGAATCTACCGGTCGATCAGCTGGAAAAATATAAAACATCAATTCACGGTCAGCGAATATTTAGTGGAGATTACAAAGCAGCAACCTGTGTATCATGTCATGGAAATCATAATATAAGAAAACCTAATGACCCACTTTCAAAAATATACGTTTCCAATCTACCTTCGACATGTAATAAATGCCATGGTGACGCTAATTATATGAAACAGTATAATATACCAACTAATCAATTCAAAGAATATAAATCAAGTGTACATGGAATAGCATTATTTGAGAAGGGTGATAATAGTGCTCCAACCTGTAACACTTGTCACGGAAATCATGCGGCTTCGCCGCCAGAAGTTGAATCTATTTCAAAAGTCTGTGGAATATGTCATTCTTTACCATCTGAAATGTTCCAAGAGAGCCCGCATAAAGAAGTTTTTGATAAAGAAGATGTTCATGAATGTAGCGCGTGTCATGGTAATCACAAGATAAATAAACCAACGGATGAAATGTTAGGAGTAGGTGTGGAATCAGTCTGCATTAAATGTCATGAGGATGGAGATAAGGGGTATAATATTGCCAGAAGAATGAGTTTGTTAATCGACAGTCTTTACAGGGAAGTCGATTTAGCAGCAATTATCATGAATGAAGCTAAACAAAAGGGAATGGATGTTAGCGATGCGGAGATTGATGAGAATGATATTAAGCAAGTCTTAATTACATCGAGAACAATTTCTCATTTTTGTAATATTGATAAATTTATAAACTCCATAAATGAAGGGTTTAAAATAACAAATACAGCAAAAATAACAGGTCAAGATGCAATTGATGAATATTATTTTAGAAGATGGGGACTTGGAGTTTCAACAGTTTTGATAGCTCTTTTGGTTTTGGCACTTTATTTTAAACTCAGAAAGGTAGAGAAAAAAAATTAATAAAGTTAGTTATTCTTAAAACTTTTTGCGTTTATTATAGTTAAATATATATGTATTTTTAATAGATATTTAAAAACTAAAAAAATAAAAAAAATGAGAAAGAAATTTCAAATTCCAGCTTTAATTTTATTTTTAATTGGATTTGTTGTATTTACGGCATCAAATTTTTCAATTAGCTCAACTGCGAGTGATTTTAAATATGTCGGAGTGGATAAGTGTAAAACTTGCCATAAGGGAACAATTGTAAAAGGCAATCAATATGAAATATGGGAAGGGTCAAAACATGCGAACGCTTATAAAACATTAGAAACACCCGAAGCAGATGCTATTGCAAAAGAAAAAGGTTTTGAAACTTCAGCCGTTGAAACTCCTGAATGTGTAAAGTGCCATGTGCTTGGAAAAGATATAGATCCGGCTGAACTGGATGATACTTTTGATAAGACTCAGGGAGTACAATGTGAAACATGTCATGGTCCTGGTTCGGATTACAAAAAATTAAGTGTAATGAAAGATAAAGAGAAAGCGATAGCGAATGGTTTGCTTATTCCTGACGAAGAATTCTGTAAAGGCTGCCACAATTCTGATAGCCCTACATTTACTGAGTTTAACTTTGATACAATGTGGGAACAGATAAAACACCTGATACCGAGCGAATAAACAAAGAAGATTTAGTAATAAAGCATTAAGAAAATACATTTTCTAAGTTATTAACGTTAGCGATATGAAATCTATAATTTCATTTGGGCTATTGTTATTATTTTTTTCCAGTATATCATTAGCTCAGTCAATCAATGCAAGGTTCAGCACATATTTCTACACATGGGAAAGATATGATTCCCTTTTAACAAGCGGAGCGAATGAGTCTACTACTCATCTCAGAGGTTACCAGAACTTTCTTTTAAATATATCGGATAAAAAATGGTCATTTAATACATTAGCCCAAACCGAAGAGGATGTCATGAACAAGGTTGGTAGGGGTTTTAATTACAGATTCTATAATTTTTATTTTAAAGGGAAGAATCTTTTTGATGTAGTAGATGTAAAGCTCGGAAGGCAATGGGTTTCAGCAGGTGCGGGTAAAGGCTCCATTGACGGATTATATCTTAATTTCAAGTTTGGAAAACAAAAGGAATATCAGCTGATTGGTTTTGGAGGTGTATTAACACCCCTCGATTACAGAGTTAAAGATTATCCTGACGTATCAGACAATTTTTTAATGGGAGCACAATTCCGTTATTACGGTGTTAAGGATTTGATGTTAGCATTGAGTTATTCGAACAAACATAGGAAACCGGAATCATATCTTTCTTTGAGGGCTGATAGTCTGTTCAATTCAAAAGAAGTGTTGGTTGAAACGGATTCTCCTGCTGATAGGTTAGCTGGTCTTGATTTTAATTATCGATTGAATAACAGGCATAACTTTTTTGGAAAAGCTTATTACGATCTTAACCTTAAGAAGATTTTAAGAGGAGAAATTAATGCAAGATTCGGTTTGACGGATGCATTGAAATTATCAGTAGGTTATCAGTACAGAGAGCCGCAGATAAGCTACAATACAATCTTCTGGGTATTTAACCATTATAAAAATCAGGAATTCGAAGGTGGTTTAGATTATACATTTATGAAAAGCTATAATGTATATGCAAGAATATCGAATGTGATTTATGAAGATGATAATTCCTTGAAATTCCAGATTGGAATTTCACATCCATCATACGGATTATCTTTTGTAAAACATGATGGTTATGCGGGTGAATCAAATGGTGTTTACGCATATTATAACAGGGAAATTGTAAAGTCTAAGCTTTCACTATCGAGTAGCTTGAATTATTCTAATTACAAACTTGGTGAATATGCTGCTGATATGGTGACATCTTTTAGCGGTTTATTAGGATTTACATATAGACCAATGCCTCAGGTATCTGTTGATTTACAAGGACAATTTATTACAAACAGAATTTATGACTTTGACACAAGATTTTTAGTAGGTTTTAATTATTGGTTATTTAATAAATTTTAAAACTTTTGATAATGAAGTTTACTAAATTAAACATATTCTTTTCGATTGGGCTAATATTCTTTTTAGTATTAACAGCATATTTTTCTTATGAAATTGATTCTAATAAAATATATGCTAATGATAAACCGAAGCAGGACCATAAGAAAGTAATCAAGTTTAATCATGAGTTTCATTTAACAGAAGCGGGGGCGGAATGTAAAGACTGCCACCAAAAGGCACCGAAGTCTGTTAAGTCCAGCGATAATCTTCTTCCCAAAATGGAATATTGCGGAAGCTGTCATGATATAGAAGATGATAAGAATTGTGGATGGTGTCACTATGAAGATGTTTATAAAGAATTGGAACCAACAAGTCCGGAGGTTACTTTCTCGCATAAATATCACCTGGAGGTGAAGAAAAAAAATTGTACTGATTGCCACAAAGGCTTAGATAAAGTAAAATATGCAGGTGATAGTCCGAATGGGTTTCCTGATATGGAGGATTGTTACGGATGCCATAATAATACAAATGCGAATAACAATTGTGAAGTATGCCATGCTGACTTATATTCATTAAAACCTGATGATCATCTAAGTTCGAATTTCTTAAACGAACATAAAATTGTTTTCAATCCATTGACTGGAAAAAATAATGATAATTGCATGATGTGTCATACGGATAATTTTTGCCAGGTATGTCATACACCCGTAAAATATTCCGGGAAGAATACAAAGAATAATTTCTATGCCCCATATTATACAAAAGTTTCAGGAACGAGAACTGATAGAACTGCATTACAAAATCTTACCACTGTACATGACATGAACTATTTATATACACATGGACTTGATGCCGGTCATAAAGGATTTGAATGTAAAACATGTCACGACCCGGTGGAGTTTTGTGCTTCCTGTCACCAGGATGGTGGTAACACTGTCACGGGAATAGCTCCATATTCACACAGGAAAGGGAATTTCACAACGTTCGGAGTAAATTCCGGTGGAGGTCTGCATGCAGAACTCGCTCGAAAAGACATTGAATCATGTCAAAATTGTCACGATGTAGAAGGTGCTGATCCGGTCTGTATAAAATGTCATTTTGATAATGATGGTATAAAAGGAACGAATCCAAGAACTCATGAATTTGGATTCTTATCGGATGAAAAAGGTATATGGCATGATACTCCGGGGGCGATTTGTTATCATTGCCATACTGACCCGAATGCCAAACCTGATGGAAAAAGAGGAATTGGATTTTGCGGATACTGCCACAGTGGTGACGATGACAATTATCTAAGATAATTCAAATATAAGTAATAAGTAATAATTTCTTATAAGATTATGAAAAAATTATTAATTCTATATTTATCGTTCGGTTTTATTTTTCTATTCATGATAATGTATCATGGATGCAGTGAATTAAAAGATAATCTTGTCATTGCACCGGCATTAGGTATTCATCCTGCTGGCTGGGTAAATCCGACGACAGCAGATTTTCATGGTAAATATATTGCTGACAATAAATGGAGTTTGAATCAATGTATAACGTGTCATGGTAATGATTTCAAAGGAGGGACTTCAGGTGCGAGCTGTTTTAAATGCCACACATCTGGACCCCAAGATTGTAACGGTGTTTGTCATGGTAGTGCAAATGTACCCTATCCTCCAAAAGCTTTGAACGGGAATACATCAGTCTCTTATCTGGGAGTAGGTACGCATAATGCAATGCTTACGATGGATTCTACAATTAGATATGCAGCAAGAGTTGAGTGTACCGAATGTCACAGACAGGTGACTTCTTTTAGCGACTCAAATCATATTGGTAATAATCCCGATGGCATAGCGGATATCGTATTCGGAACCTTAGCAAAAACACAAACCGGTACAATTATCCCAAATCCAACCTGGGATAGAAATACAGCAACTTGTTCGGGTACATATTGTCACGGGAATTTTAAGAATGGTAATGTTAATGCATTACCGGTTTTCAATAATCCCACTAGCGTTGTATGTGGTTCCTGTCATGGTGATCCTATCACTGGAAATCCGCTTCCATCGGGAACGCATCCACAAGGTTTTAACATTAATCAATGTTACTTTTGTCATCCGAGTGTAATAAATCAAAATGCTCAGTTTGTTAATAAAACACTTCATGTTAATGGTGTTGTAAATCAACCATAGTAATAAATAATCTGCTTGTATAAGTACCTTGTAAAAAAGGATTAAGTCTTTATATTTGTATTTTTATTTTAAACTAAAAAACTATCAAAGTTATGATTTGATAGTTTTTCTTTAAGGTTGTGAAATTATTCTCATAAAAAAATGGTTTGAAAGTAATGAGTAAGGATGAATGAGATTATGGATTATCTAACCTTGCACAAACAATAAATTTAATGCCGAATGTTTTAAAATATTTAATCTTGATTTTAATGTGCCTGGTAATAATAACCGGGTTTCTATTACCAATTCCTTACATTCCTGCTTTAGAAGAAAAAGCAAGGATCATATATTTTCATGTACCAATGTCATGGTTAGCTGTGTTGGCTTTTTTTATGTCAATGTTATATTCAGTAAAATATTTAAGGACTAAAAATTATGTCAACGATATTAAAGCATATTCTGCAGCAGAAATAGGATTTTTGTTTTGTATACTGGCAACGGTAACAGGTGCTTTATGGGCTAAATTCAGCTGGGGTGCTTTTTGGAACTGGGATCCGAGGCAAACCTCAATTTTTATATTACTACTTGTATATGGTGCATATTTTTCTCTAAGGTCTGCAATAGATCAAGCCGAACAAAAGGCAAGACTTTGTTCTGTATATTCGATCATTGCTTTTGTAACGGTTCCTTTTTTTATTTTTATTATGCCGAGATTAATTGAGACTCTTCATCCTGACCCGATTATAAATACACAGGGAAAAATTAGTATGGACAGCGTGATGCTCATGATATTTTTATCTTCTTTGTTTACATTTACTCTATTGTATTTTTGGATATTCAACATTAAAGTAAGATTTGAAAAACTTAAATTTAAAAAAGTTACAACAAATTAATTTATATTATGGATTCAATATATGAGTTTCTTAATAAACAATCCTTATACGTAGTTTTATTAATAGCATTAATAATCTGGATCGGATTATTTACATATATATTTAAGATTGATAAAAAACTAAAAAAATTTGAATCAGAATCATAAAGAAAAATTTATAACATACTATGTCTAAAAAATTGAAAATAATTGTTGGTTTGGTGATCATTATAGTATTCCTTGTAGTTGGGTTTTATTCATTTATGGATAGCAAGATTGAATACGTAGATTTTAATAATGCTCAAATCACGTCTAAAACAGTTCAGGTCAAAGGTGATTGGGTTAAAGATAAAGAATCAAAGTTCGATCCCAATACGAATACTTTTTCATTTTACATGAAAGATGAAAACAATAATGAAATGCAAGTTGTTCTCGAAGGAGCAAAACCGAATAATTTTGATGTTGCAGATGCAATAGTTGCTAAGGGTAAAGTTGAGAATGGATATTTTCATGCGAAAGAAGTCTTAACGAAATGCCCTTCGAAATATGAAGGTCAAGGCGAAGATGTAAAAAATACAGATATGTAATTTTAGAATAATAATAGAAATTTAATGATTGGAAAAATTTTAATTTATTTAGCTTTTGTTTTTTCTCTTATTTCCCTGGTCGGATTTTTTAGAACTCACCTGGGTAAAGAGAAATATTTAAAGATTGGAAGACTGTTTTACCATTTAACTTCTTTAACGGTAATTTCAGCGTCTTTTATTTTATTATACAATATCGTAACTCATCAATTTCAGTACACATATATTTGGGAGCATAGTAATACAGATTTACAATTACCATTATTGATGTCGACTTTTTTTGCCGGGCAGGAGGGGAGTTTCATGCTTTGGACATTAATGACTGCAGTAATTGGTATTTTCCTGCTTAATTCTGTCTCGAAAGGAAAAAGATTTGAACCCCAGGTAATGTCTACATATGTTTTGGTTTTAGGATTTCTTACATTAATTCTAATCTTAAAATCTCCTTTTGAATACGTTTGGGATTCTTTTCCGGGAGAAGTTCAAGCAGGTTTTGTTCCTGAGAATGGCAGGGGATTAAATCCATTACTTCAAAGTTTCTGGATGGTAATACACCCGCCTATTTTGTTTCTTGGTTATGCTTCTTTGGCAGTACCTTTTGCATTTGCTATCGCAACCTTGATGAAAAACAAATACGATGAGTGGATTACTTTTTCACTTCCCTGGTTATTGTTCTCGGCAGGTGTATTAGGGCTGGGTGTTATGCTTGGTGGATACTGGGCTTACGGTGTTCTCGGTTGGGGAGGTTACTGGGCTTGGGACCCTGTAGAAAATTCCTCATTGATCCCATGGTTGATTACTATCGCAGTTATTCATACAATGCTGGCTCAAAAGAAAACCGGGGGTTATAAAAAAACTAATCTTATACTCTGCATTCTATCCTTTTTGTTTGTGCTCTATTCAACGTTCCTTACCCGAAGTGGTATTCTTGGGGATTCATCAGTACATTCATTTACTGATCCCGGAGCGGAAGTTTATCTTGCTTTGATTTTATTCATTAGTTCATTTTTACTGATATCGATTATAGCAATCATTTATAGAATAAAAGAACTAAAAAATTTAAACTTAGAAACAAGCAATCTTATTTCAAGAGAGACCGGACTTTTTATAGGTGCTATTGTTTTGTGTGCTTCTGCAGGAGTTATAGCTGCCGGTACAAGCTGGCCAATTATTGCGAAGGGTTCTATCGAGGCAGATTTTTATAACAGGATGAATTTACCTATTGCTATCATAATTTCTTTCTTAATTGGAATTAGCCTGTTCCTGGAGTGGAAAAGCACCGGGAATAAACAGTTTATCAAAAAGCTCGTAGTACCCTTTATACTTGCAGCTGTTGTTACTGTAATTCTTGTATTTATCGGAGTCAGGGACTTATTAATGGTTTTATTTTCACTCTCCGCTCTGTTTGCATTTTTTGTGAATTTACAACTCATCATAAGAGTAATTAAGAATAAAAGTTTTTCAATCGGTGGTCATTTATCACACATTGGAATAGCTTTGCTTTTCCTTGGAATAATCGGTTCAGCTAGATACAGTGAAGAAGTCAATCTTTCGTTGGAACTGAATAAACCAGAAGAAGCTTTCGGCTATACTTTAACTTATACTGGTCCTACCGAGTTTAAAGATCCCGACAATAAAACGGATCAGAAATTCTATTTCAATGTGAAAGTTGAAAAAGATAACGAAGAGATGGTTTTAAAACCTGTCATGTATTACAGTGAAATTTCGGAAGGTGTGATGAAGAATCCAGATATTGCAAATTTCATGACTAAGGATCTATATATTTCACCAATGGGTTTAGAAGAAGCAAAGAATTTTTCTGACGAAGATATGCATATATTTAGGAAAGGTGATAGCAAAGAAATTAAAGGACTTAATATTGAGTTTGTTGATTTTGATTTTGGTGGAGAACATGGCGGCGATAGCCCAATGTCTCCTATGGGAAATTCGATAGGCGTTAGTTTAAAAGTAACAGATGGTAAAAATACAGAAACCGTAATTCCCAAAATAACTTATACAGAAGATAATCCTGAATATACACCGGCACACATGAGTGGGAATGATAGATTCTTAATATATTTGTACGGTATGAACGTTAAAAGTAAAGAGGATGGTGGATCGGAAATTACATTAGCCGTTGTGGATTCAGAAAATTCAACTCAGCAAAACCAGGAAGATATTCTTATTGTAACAGCTTCTGTAAAACCTTTCATCAGTGTTTTATGGATTGGAACAGCCGTCTTAGTTATCGGTTTTTTTATCGCTATAATAAGAAGAAGGAAAGAACTTAGACTAAATTCCAAAGTAAATAAAAATAGTAAAGGATAAGAAAAACACTTATATTCAATAGTTTCATTTCACATTTTTTTATTAAGCAGTCTTTTCCCAAAGGGGTGGCTATGCCAGGGACTGCTTTTTTTTGATTTTAAATTAAAACGTATTAATAAGAAATTCATGTAAGATTTTTTTATTTTTATAAATAGTAAATTGTTATATATTTGTCACTATATATCATTTTTTAAATTAAAAATAAGAAATTAATTTGAAAAAGAATGAAATTTTAAATTTATTTGCACTCAGTTTTATTGCGACCGCAATTGCCATCACTGTATTATGCTGCACCGCCGTGGCTCAAGACTATACACTTTCCATTCCTGCAGACCTTGGTCCCGAATGGAACCTGTGTCAATTCCAAATAGTTAGTTATGGTAATAACGAGATCACTGCTGTGGCATTAGCTGAAATGGAACAAGAGTTTGCCGGGGTACAAAGTCTCACCAGCAAGAACGGATACACCGTCACCTGGCGTCCTAAACCGGGAGGGGGCGGAATGATCGAGGTAGAGACCAAATTCCGAAATCAGTTCTGGATAGACGTCGGCTTTTGCTACTGGACTAAAGACCACTCCCAAAACTTTTTTCGTAAGATCCAGGGCGATCTGGTCGGAGGATCGGTCAATGAAGAGGACCTCTCCGGACCCTACGATGGAAGTCTGATTATTAAGGTGGAACTCTGCGGAGGGGAAGTGGATTATGGTGAAGTTGAGCGGATTCAATCTATGATCGAGGATGCCACCTCGACTGATCCCGATGCACAATGTCACTTTAAAATCTTCGATGACTTTGATAACGAAGAACGCTCCGAGATCTGGTACATAGTCAATTTCTACGAGAGATCGCTTCGAGAGATCGGCGAGCATTTAGTGATTGCCTTAGAGCCCGGTCACACCGTCAAACCCGTATACGGAAACCGAGTGCTTTATGTTAGCAACTGCGACCAGCCTGCTCTTTGGTATCGGGTCCTCAAGACCGACAGTGCCGAGGGATGGGGTGAGTCGTACACAGGTAACCGAGTCTTCGCCATACTGAAGGATGACGGTAACATCATGGTAAGCTATATTGCAGCAATTAACACGTCGCTGTTGAACATATTCGGGTCATCCGATCCTGGGACTATACCAATCGGACCCGTACCGGAAAGCGGCTCGCCTGATTATTGGCGCTCGACCTTCGTAATTGTCTCTAAAGGTGAAGGAATGCAAGTATCCGACATGGTGAGGTCAGTTTCTGGAAAATTGACGATGAACGAAGGTTATTACGGTCAGAATACTATGAACGGGCACTTTGAGGTGATTGGCATCGACCAGTTCGGTCGTCGTCGCAGCATCATCGGTGGTTTTCGAAACCTCGTTTTTCCTGACTGATTTACAAAGTCCGGTGGAGGATTCATCTTCTGAGATAGAAAAAACTTAGACTAAATTCCAAAGTAAATAAAAATAGTAAAGGATAAGAAAAACACTT
>CAYYJH010000053.1:0-13661 GCA_964472195.1 uncultured Ignavibacteriaceae bacterium
TCATAAAGTAATTTCATAAAATCTTTATATTTTAATCGAAAGTTTACTAAGGTACTTATTTATCTTCTCATTAATATCATCAGATAATTTGAATATAAAAACCAATGCAAAATAAATCCCAGCTGTAATGGAACTCCTGTACAAAATATCAACATATACATTTCCGATGACAGGTAAATACCAACCAATAAGAAACGCGAATATAGAAATAATCACAACATATAAATGCTTAAAACTAAAAGGTTGCATATTGAAATTTCTCTTAATAAAAATCAGCTTAATTGAATTAAATATCATCATAGAAATAAATGTAGCCAATGCAGCTCCAATACCTTCATATATTGGTATGAGAATCAGATTTAAAACAACACACATCAATAAAAAAATTAAAGTAAAAAGTGATTCAAAACGATACTTAATAGATGTAGATAGAACCCCCGAATTTAATCCCCATACTCCATCGATTAAAAAAAATAATCCGAGTATAATAAAAATATTAAAATTATTATTGAGCTCTGGCTTATTTAAAATATGAAGAAAATTATGCTGATTTATTAATATACCTATATATATCAGACTTCCAATAATAAATAAATTTATTGAGGTTTTTTTATAAATACTTCTGATTTGTTCTAAATCTTGATGTTTCCAGCAATTTGCTATTACAGCAACAACTATTCTGCTTAATGCTCGTGTTGGAAAAGCAATAACCGCACCTACAAACATAAATATTTTGTAAACTCCGACAATTTCCAATCCAACTAAAGAACCAAGCATAATGGAATCAATATTTATAGCAACATAAAAAGATGAGAAAGATAGCAGTGTATACAGACCATATTTTATTATTTTAATTACTTTTTCTTTCTTCGGTAATTTAAAACTAAAATCGAGTTTGAATTCTCCGCTTCTGATTATTTGAAGAAGCATAAGTAAAAATATTATTCCGTAGACAAAAATATAATAAAGTATAAATTCATCGAATGAAAATATCTTAGTGGCAACCAGCAATATTCCAATTGTAGTAAGAAAACGAAGTAATATATCTTTCAAGAAAGCCGAATATACAATCTTATGTAAAGCCTTTGCAGTGCTTTCAAGAATATTAAACAGAAATATAAAAAGTGAGAAAGGAATTATTAAAAAATAATAATTCAAAAATAACGGTGACCGGTCAGAAAATGCGGATTTGATCAGCGGGCTGAATAAAAAATAAATTAATGTAATTACTAAAAATCCAGTAATCCCTATTAATATAACAAGAGTGAAAAAACCACTGTGTTTTTTATCAGCTGTTTTGAAAAACGGGAAAAACCTTATTATGATATTTTCCAGTCCAAGACCTGATAACTGTGTGTAAACTAAAGCAATACTTGCCATCAAAAAAATAAGACCGAACTCTTCAAAGCTAAAATATATAGGATATAATAGTATAACATTTATAAATCCTAATAATAATCCAATGTAGGAGATTATTGTATTTTTAAAGGACTGGTCCTGTATTACACCCAATTAAAGAAATGCTAAATTAATAATAATATTATAAGACTTGCAAAATCAGTTGCTAATTTACTCACTATAACAAGTACTATCAATTTAAAAATCTGACTTTGGTATTTATAAGAATCTATAAATGTATTATTTTAGTAAGATTTATAAACCAGAAAACCTCTCAATGTCAAAATCAAAAACTTCGAAGCGAAAAGCACAGGCAAAAAGAACTAAGAGCGTACCGTTAAAAGAACAACTCAGTTTTTTTAATTACGAATCGCCCAGGGCAATTTACATCTCAGTCGGAATAATAGTTCTTGCGATACTTTTATTTTTCAGTGAAGGTGTGTTCGGAGGTAAGATGTTTGCGTCAGCGGATAATCTCTCGCCGCTCAGCTTTAAAACATTCCTCGACGATGCAAGAACACAGGGGATTTTTCCACTATGGACGCCTTACATTTTCATGGGGATGCCCTCATTAGCTTCTCTAACAACCGGTTTACCCGCAATACACAATATCTTTTCGTATATCTGGGATACGATACTAAACGCTTTTGCAGGTGATAATCTTTTCATGTTAACGCTTCCATATTATTTTTTATTTTCTATTTCATTATTTTTTTATGCGAGATATAAATTTAAGAATAATTTAATTGCCTTATACTGTGCGTTAACTGGAGTTTTTGCTACAGGCATTATACAGCTAATCATAGTTGGACACCATACTAAAATGATGACTTTTGCTTTCTTCCCTTTAATAATGTTGATTCTTGATAAACTCATTGATTCCGAAGATCAAAACAGGTTCAAGCTTTTAATGAATTTTGCTCTCCTTACTATTCTAATTTATATTCAATTGCACTTCCACCACGTCCAGATGATGTTTTACTCATATATGATGATAAGTATTTACATTTTATACAATCTCGTTTACAGATTGATTAAGAAATTAAAAGTAAGGAACATAGTAAGGGCTTTTGTAATGTTCATCATCGCAACGATCTTTGCTGTTGCAATGGACGCTGACATTATAATGTCAATTAACGATTACAAGCAGTACTCAATGCGGGGACAGGCAAGCATCGAGAAATTAAACGACCCGGCAGCAACAGATAAAAATCCTCTTGATTATGATTACGCTACGAACTGGTCATTCAGCCCGGGTGAGGTAATGACTTTCATACTCCCATATTATTATGGTTTCGGAAACGTCGAAGTAGATAATCAAAGAGTTAATCTTTACTGGGGGCAAATGCCTTTTACCGATTCACCCGTATACTTCGGTGTGATAACACTTCTCCTTGCAATTATAGGAATAATTTATAATTTCAAGCGGAATATTTTTGTTCAATCGTTAACCGTCATTATTATCTTCTTCCTGCTGCTTTCATTCGGAAGAACATTCCCTGTAATATTCGATTTATTCTTCAATTACTTTCCGTTCTTCAGCAGCTTCAGAGCACCCGTAATGATACATTATTACATCGACCTTGCATTCGTAATTCTTGCGGGATTTGGATTGGTTTCAATCGTAGATTCGGTAAAAGACGGGATTACTCAAACTAAATTTAAAAAACTTAGCTACGTCTTATTCGGAATAGCAGGATTGATGTTTTTGATCTCGTTAATCGGATTCGAAGGAAGTTACAAGGATGCTGTCGCATCAGGACCACTTGCGCAAAAGATTCAGCAGCAAGGAGCAACCCCTCAACAAATCACTCAGTACACACAGCAGGTTGCAACACTTGCCTATAAAAATGTTAGCAGTGATTTGAGGCTTCATGCAGTACTAATAGTTATCGTTGTAGGGCTGGCATATTTTTACTCGCAGAAAAGGCTTGCACTTAATCTGTTTCTTGGAGGAACGATTATCATCGGGGCATTCGACATTTTGAACGTCAGCGGTAAGACGCTGCACTGGGATGAAAAGTCGCACAAGGATAGTTACTTCGCTGAAACCGATATTACAAAATGGATACTTAACAAAGAACCCGACACGTTCCAATACCGGATAGCAGAATTGAATAAAGGCAGACTTATTTATTCGAATTTTCTTGCATATTACAGGCTGCATTTGTTTAACGGTTACCACGGTGCTAAAATGAGGATTTATCAGGATGCTGTCGACGTTGCCGGAGGTGAGAATCCGTTCCTCTTAGGATTAGGTAATGTTAAATATGTTATCTCCGATGTTGCAATAAATGACACTACGGCTCTCACGGAAGTTTACAAGGGGAGTAATATTATATACGAAAACAGATTTTTTCTGCCAAGAGCGTTTTTCGCGGATGAGTATAAAGTTGAAAGCGGTCTAAACATTCTGAAAAACATCAAAGACGGAAATTTTAATCCTCAAAAAATTGCTTATGTCGAATCCGATATTAATAAGAAAATTGACAAGCCGGATTCTTCTGCCTCTGTAAAACTGACCAAAGCAGATATCCACAACATTGAATATGACGTTAATGCAAGCGGTAACAACCTTATTGTGTTCAGTGAAATTTATTACCCGGCAGGATGGACAGCATACATTGACGGAAACGAAACAGAAATATATAAAACCGATTACTTATTGAGGTCAATAGTCGTACCGCCAGGTCATCATAAAGTAGAATTTAAATTTCACCCTGCATCTTATTACACCGGGAAAAATATTAGCATCGCTGCAAATTCGGTGGTTGTTCTAATATTACTTATTGGAGTTGGGGGATTCTATTATAAGAAAAAGAAAATAAAGACTGACTTGCCGGATGGAAGTGTGTAATCCATATTTAATGATTTTTTTTAAGATATACTATGGGTAAATTAATTATTCTGTAAATTCAAGAGTAATTTATAAAACTATACAACCAGAGATTTGTTCAGGAAAATATTAGTAGCTAATAGAGGTGAAATCGCTGTAAGAATTATTACATCGGCAAAGGAGCTTGGGATTAAAACCGTAGCAGTCTATTCTGACTTCGATCGGTATTCTCTTTATACAAAACTTGCAGACGAGGCATATTATATCGGGGAAGCTCCAGCTTCAAAAAGTTACCTGTGTGCTGACAAGATAATTGATGCTGCAAAAAAATCAAAATCTGAAGCAATACACCCCGGTTACGGTTTCCTTGCAGAGCGGGCACTGTTTTCAAAGATGTGTAAAGATGAAAACATCAAATTCATAGGTCCTCCTCATACTGCAATTGAAAAATTAGGTAATAAGACAGAGGCAAAGCAGCTCGCTATGAAAAATAAAGTACCAGTCGTTAAAGGTACAGTTAAAGCTATAAAAAGTTTTACGGATGCACAGAAAATTGCAAAAGATATTGGTTACCCGGTAATGATAAAAGCATCAGCGGGGGGCGGCGGAAAAGGAATGAGAGTCGTTAAAGACAAAAATGAACTTGAAAGCTCTTTACGTCTTGCCCAGAATGAAGCAAGGTCGTCATTTGGGGATGACAGCGTCTTCATAGAAAAATATATTGATTTACCAAGACACATAGAATTCCAGCTGTTGATAGATGAACATGGAAATGCCGTTCACCTTGGTGAAAGAGAATGCTCAATGCAAAGAAGGCATCAAAAAATAATCGAAGAATCACCTTCTGTAGTTGTGAACGAAGAATTGAGAAACGAAATGGGAGAGTGTGCAAAGCGATTAGCTCTCGCATCGGGTTATCAAAATGCCGGCACGGTTGAGTTTATGGTTGATGATAAAAACAATTTTTATTTTCTTGAAGTAAACACAAGATTACAGGTAGAACATCCTATTACTGAATTAAGAACGGACAAAGACCTTGTCCGGGAACAGTTAAAGATTGCTTCAGGAGAAAAACTTTCTTTCGCACAGGAAGATATTGAATTCGAAGGTCACTCAATCGAATGCAGAATCTGTGCTGAAGACCCCGATAACAACTTCCTGCCGTCTACAGGAAGAATTAACTATATCAACAGAATTTTGGGTAATGGAGTCAGGGAAGATACCGGATTCGAGCAGGGTAACGAAATATCTATTTACTACGATTCGATGATCTCTAAATTGATTTCCTATGGAGCAAACAGGGAGATAGCGATCGAAAAAATGAAAAGAGCCTTGATAGACTATAAAGTACATGGAGTAAAAACAAATATAAACTTCCTGTTGAGTTTGCTTAATAGTAAAGAATTCATCAAAGGAAATTATAACACTCAGTTTGTGGAAAATGTTTTTTTACCAAATCTATCTTCAAATAAAAACAAAATAAACACCGACCTTAAAGCCGTGATTTCACTAGCTGCAATACTTTACAAGAACAAAAAGAACAAATCTACTCAAAATATGAAAGCTTCCGATATTAATAAAAGTAAATGGATCAATAAACGAATCGACAGCTACAGATGAAAAAATATTATACAAAATTTCTGGGAGACAAGGATACAAATGATATTAAACTTATTGATGATAATAAATTTTTATTCAAAGGAAAAGAATATGAATTTGAACATGAATTCATTTCGGATAATGTTATTGTATTGAGACTAAACAATATGAATTACATCGTCAAAACTGATTACGACATCGAGAATGAATACGGACAAAACGGTACCGAAAATTCAGGTACAAATTTTATAATAGATATTAAATCCTATAACTACAAACTGGAGTGCAAAAGTGAACTCGACTTATTAACCGAGAAATTTTCTAATAACAGATCAGGAAGCAGATTCAAAAACTCCATCAGTTCACCCATGCCCGGTGCTATCGTCAAATTAAATGCAATACCCGGGCAGAGTGTAAAGAAAGGCGATGTGTTTCTTATTCTCGAAGCAATGAAAATGGAAAATGAAATCAAAGCAACCAGGGATTGTGTGGTAAAAGAGGTTTTAGTAAAAGAAAAAAGTTCGGTTGACAAAGGACAGGTACTGATTAAACTTGATACAGGTGATAAATAGAGAGCAAGTATAAAATCCAGATAAATGAATTTAGCATTAAAGTAACCTTTAATAAATTTTCACAAGTGTGTAAGTATAGCACAGAAATATTAATTAAATAAAAAAAATTATAACATGGCACTGTTTCTTGCATTCGCATCTCTCATCGCAGCAATTGTACCGATGTTCACATACCTGTTAATCATCTGGTGGTTAGACAGAAATGAACGGGATCCATTCTGGATCATATTTCTCAATTTTATTTGGGGAGCTACAGGAGCAATATTTCTTGGAATTTTAGGAAGTTTGTTATTTCAAATACCGCTTTCAACGTTTATACAATTATTTTCAGGAGGAGATGCAGGCGAGCTTATAAACTTATCCGGTGCAATAGTTACAGCTCCTTTAGTTGAAGAGTTCACTAAAGGAATTTTCATTTTACTTATGGCAATGATTAAAAGATTTGATGGAGTTGTCGATGGTGTGGTCTATGGTGGCGCAATCGGTTTAGGATTCGGAATGACAGAAAATTTTATGTACTTTCTATTTTACGGTACAACGCCCGTGTCATGGTTGTTCATTGTTATAATAAGGACTTTATTCTCAGCAGTCATGCATTGCATGTCTACAGCAACCTTCGGTGCTTTTATTGGATTTGCAAAATTCAAACCTTTGATATTCAAGTTTTTGTTAATTCCTACTGGATTTTTTATTGCTGTATTCCTTCATTTTGCATGGAATTTAACGGTTAGCTTTGGAGAGACCACAATATTAGGTTTTCTGTTCCTTATACTTTATTTCTTTTCGATCTTTGCCGTATTTCAGATTGCAGTTTACATGGAAAGTAAAACAATTACAAAAGAGCTTTATGAAGAATCGAGAAACGGAATTATTCCGAGTGAACATCTTAATTACCTGCCGTATGTTATGAGGAGAAACAAGTACGGGTGGTGTCCCTCAAGCATTAACCAAAAAGAATACGTTAAAACAGCAATCATATTAGCCTTAAGAAAACACCAATACAAAAATACAAAAGGGGGATTACAACGTAGTTATCTTACTGATGTCGAAAACCTGAGGTATAAAATACAAATGATGTTTTACAACGCAGAGCAGCAAAACTATAATACGTAAAATTTCTTTTCTAAATCATTACAGTATATCAAAAATAAATTTTTCAAAGAAGGATCATTTGTTCGTCACACTTTTACTTTAGTAACAGGAACTACTATAGCTCAAATGATTTCCATAATTGTTTCACCAATCCTTACCCGATTATATACTCCGGAAGATTTTGGAATTTTAGCATTATTCATTTCAGCAAGCAGTATTGCTGCTGTCTTCGCAACCTTTCGTTATGAAATGGCTATAGTTTTACCAAAGGAAGACCGCGAAGCAATTAACGTTCTTTTCCTTTCCCTGTTAATAACATTCACTATTACTTTATTTGTTTTAATCTGTGTGATAATTTTCAACAAAGAAATTTCTCTTATGCTCGGAAATGAATCAATTTCTGTATGGCTATACTTCCTGCCAGTAAGCTTGGTATTGACAGGTTTATATCAAACTTTTAATTATTGGTGTAACCGCAAAAAGCGTTTCAAAAACATATCTGCCTCAAGAGTTTCAGAATCCTTTTCAAAATCATCTGCTAATTTAATCTTTGGTTACTTTAAAATAACACCTGGCGGCTTGATTCTCGGAAGAATAATCGGACAGCTTTTTTCAACATCAACCTTACTTATACGAAATTTAAAAGAGATTTTAAATTTAAGGCATTTTTTTTCTCAAGATATAATAAAAGCTCAAGCTAAGAGACACAAAGACTTCCCACTCTATTCATTACCAACTGCACTGTTGGACGTCTTCTCCATGCAAATCCCGATTGTCATAATAGTCCATTTGTTTTCTAATTACTATGTTGGGCTTTATTCGTTTGCGTTTAGAATGTTAAGTATACCAATTTCCCTAATAGGTGTTTCGGTTGGACAGGTTTTTTATCAAAAGTTTACAGAACTTTACAACTCAAATGGTAATCTTAAGAAACTGATACTCAAGACCTGGTATAGCTTATTTCTTATCGGCGTAATTCCAATGATAGTAATTGCTATCTGGGGAAGTGAAATTTTTTCGTTCATCTTTGGAGAGGAGTGGACAGATTCGGGAAGAATGGCAAGTTTCCTATGCATTATGTTATTCTTTATGTTCATTAGCTCACCTACAAGCAGTGCATTTATAGTTTTAAGATTGCAGAAAATCAGCCTCATATTTGGAATCTTTCTGCTTATTATAAGACCACTTGCTTTTTACATTGGATATTATTACCAAGATTTCTATTTAGCATTGACTGTACTGGTTACGATGGAAGTCATTCAAATTATAATTTACAATCTTGTTATCTGGATAAAAATTGAGAAAAAAAATATTAATAGGGAATAGATCAGCCAAGCACTATAAAAATTTGTTAATGAAAGCTGATCCATATCTTCACGAACAGGTAGCCGAACAGATAAAGAAAATCCTAAAACCCAAATGTAAAATTCTGGATCTTGGTGCAGGAGAAGGTGCTATGTCTAAAAGATTGGCAGATCTAAATTATGACGTAATCTCTGTAGATGCCAATAAAGAAGAATTCAAATGCAGGGAAGCAACCTTTTATCAGGTAGATTGTAATGATCCGGAAGCAGTAAACAGTTTATCGGAAAAATTTAAAGACTGCTTTGATTTAGTCTTAGGAATGGAGGTGATAGAACATGTTGAAAATCCATGGCAGTACATACGGCTTTTAAAGAAAATGCTAAAAGAAGACGGATACTTAATGATAACATCACCTAATATTACTTCGTGGTTGTCAAGGATTATTTTTTTATTCACCGGACAGTTCCACCAATTTTCAGATAATGATTTAGTTTATGGACACATCGCTCCTATTTCTGAATGGGAACTGAGAGTAATACTGGAAGAAGAGAATTTTCAGGACATTAAGATACATCCAGCAGGAACATTGCCGGCAGTATGGCTGCAAAAATCAAAAAAATATTTGTTTTATAATTTTATTGCCTTATTATTTAGATTTTTTATGAAAGGAATTAAAGACGGCTGGTGTATCATGTGTATAGCTCAAAAAAGAAGTTTACAATGAATATTTTCTATATTCCTTCCTGGTATCCAAGCAAGCAAAATGCTTACTCCGGAATTTTTTTTAAAGAGCAGGTATTGGCACTTGCCAAATTTCAGGATTGCAATATTGCTGTAAGTTTGTGGGGACAAAATAATTTTGACCTGCCGTTAAAGAATCCATTTCAAACGGTAAGCAAAATAATGAAATGGATGTTCGAAAAAAAACATATTAGAAAAGTCTTCGATAATCTATTTGAAATCTATAATCCGAAAATTCTCTGGACAGACAAGCTAAACGGACGTACACCTAGAATATTTGACATCAACAACCGAAATTATATAAATGCTATAGAAATATTCAGGAACATTGATGTTATACATGCACATGTCAGTTATCCTGGCGGATATGCTGCAATGATGTTATCAAAACTTTACAAAAAGCCTTACATTATTACAGAACATATGGGACCTTTCCCGTTCACTGACTATTTAAAGAAAGGTAAACTCTCTGACAAAGTAAGATTACCGCTTGTTAATGCAAATAGTATAATTGCAGTCAGTAACTCGCTGGCGGATAGTATTTTTGGCTTTGACATAGCAAGACCTGTAGTAATTCCTAATCTTGTGGATGAATCTTTTTTTAATTTAAGCAATAAACGTAAAGAACAATCCAAGTTCATCTTCTTTACACTCTGCAGTATGAATCCTCAAAAAGGTGTAATTGATTTATTGGATGCCATCAAAACTGCCAATGATACAATAAGTAATGTTTCGTTTAGAATTGGGGGAGACGGAGATAAATTAAAAGAGTATACAGAGTATTCAAGAAAACTTAATCTGGATGATAAAGTAGAGTGGCTCGGTAAGATATCGAAGGAAGAATCACTCAAAGAATATCAAAACTGTGATGCATTCATTTTAACAAGTCATCATGAAACTTTTGGAGTGGTTCTTACCGAAGCAATTGCATGCGGTAAACCTGTAATTGCGACCAGATGCGGAGGACCAGAAGATATTGTTAATAAAAATAATGGGTTACTTGTTGAAAAGCACAACACTGAACAAATAAGTAAAGCAATAATTTACATGATCAAAAATAAAAAGAAATATGATCCTATAAAAATAAGGGAAGATTTTCTTGGAAAATTTTCAAGTAAAGTGGTAACTGACCAAATCTACAAACTTTATCTTGAAATAAAAAGAAATTGATATTAAGCTGTCAATGAAAAGGAAAGTTTTAATCATATCAATATCAGATTTAAAAAACGACCCGAGGGTTTACAGACAAATAAATTTTTTAAAAAACGATTTTAGAATTTATACTCTCAGTTTTACCGAGCCGGATCTCGAGGGTGTATGCTTTTATCAACTCGTAATTAAAAAAGCACATTTTTTGAGACTGTTTTTTATGGTGTTAACATTCTTGAAAAGATATAATCTGATTGAAAAACTCATTCACAAGTATAAAGTTAAGTTTGATAAAAACGAAGTATACAAAACTGATTTTGATCTTATAATCACGAATGATATTGAGTCGTTACCTATTGCATTTAGAATTCCGGGTAGACACCGAATTTTATTAGATGTTCACGAATACTCTCCAGAGCAGTTTAGTGATAAATTAATCTGGAGAATATTTTACAGAAATTACAATATTCATTTGTGCAAAAAGTACATAAAAAAAGTCGGTAAAGTAACAACTGTTTGTCAGTCAATAGCTGATGAGTATTCTAAAAATTTTAGTATCCTCCCTGAAGTAATAACAAATGCAGTTAAGTATCATGAACTATCCCCTTCCCCAGTAAATGAATATGAAATAAAGTTAATACATCATGGAGCAGCTATACCGTCAAGAAAAATTGAGTTAATGATAGAAATGATGAAATATACCGACAAAAAGTTCAAATTAACCTTGATGCTGCTTCCAACAGACAAAAAATATTTTACAAAACTATCAGAACTTGCTGGAAAAAATGTTACATTTAAAGAACCTGTACCCATGAATAAGATAGTTGAGGAAACAAATGTGTACGACATCGGATTATTTCTTTTACCACCAATCAGTTTAAATTACAAATACGCTCTTCCTAACAAGTTCTTTGAATATATACAAGCAAGACTTGCAATTGCCATTGGACCATCAGTAGAAATGTCTGAATATGTAAGAAAGTATGACCTTGGGATTGTTTCTGAAAATTTTACTGCCGAAAGTCTAGCAAACGAAATAAATAATTTAACTAAAGAAAAAATCGAACGCTATAAGAACCAATCGAACAAACATGCCCGCGACTTGTCAATGGATAATAACAAATTAAAATTCAAAGAAGTAATCAATTCTATCTTAAAAAATTATGAAAAAAACAAACATTAAATTTAATGTGCGGTATAGCTGGAATATACACTAAGCATAATAAAAATAATACTGCTCACATTCAAACGATGACCGATTCTTTAAAGCACCGGGGTCCTGATGACGAAGGTTACTTAGCTGTTAATACAATGAATTCAAAAATTTTCGAATTATCAGGTAAGGATAGTGTTGTTAATAATAACAGAATCGAAGACTTCAAAGAGGATGCAGACTTAATATTAGGACACAGACGCTTATCAATCATTGATCTAACGGCTTCCGGACACCAGCCAATGTTAAATAAAGACAAAACAATCACTGTAGTATTTAATGGAGAGATATATAACTACATCGAATTAAAAGAAGAGCTAAAGAAGTTGGGACACACATTCGTTACAAATTCTGACACAGAAGTATTAATCGAAGCATACTCCGAATGGGGAGAAAAGTGTTTAGAAAAGTTCAATGGAATGTGGGCATTCGTAATTTATGATAAACGGAAGAATATTCTTTTTGGTTCGAGAGACAGGTTCGGTGTAAAACCATTTTATTATTTTCTTAATAAAAACCACTTTGTATTCGCTTCCGAAATAAAAGCATTAGCAAGGCTTCCTTTTATAAAATTAGAAATAAATGACAAAGCAGTTTTTGATTATTTAGGTTTGGGTCTAATCGAGAGTGAGGAAGAAGGGTTTCTAAAAGGATTATTTGAACTTAAACCCTCACACTCATTTGTGTTTAATCTTGCAAATTCTGAATTTAAAAAAAAGAAATATTACTTATTAGAATACACAGACGAATGGGAAAATTATGAACAAGTTAAATCAGAGGAACACATCTGGAACATTCAGCAAGAAATATTCGGTGCAATTAACCTAAGATTACGCTCTGATGTTGCGGTAGGTTCTTGCTTAAGCGGTGGATTAGACAGCTCTGTTATTGTATGCGTAATAAATGAATTTCTTAGTAAGACCCCAATTAAACAGATTGGTGATAGACAAAAAGCCTTCACTGCAAGTTATGAAGAGAAAAACATAGACGAGAGCAAATGGGCAGAGTTAGTAGTCGGAAAAACAAAAACACAATGGTTCCAGTCTTTCCCAAAACCCGGTGAATTTATTAATGACTTGGAAGAGCTTGTATATTTTCAAGACATACCTTTCGGGTCAACAAGTATATATGCACAATACAGAATTATGAAACTTGCTAAAGAAAATGGAATTAAAGTCTTGCTTGATGGACAGGGGGGTGACGAACTTTTCACAGGATACACTTATTTCTACAATTCATTTTTTCGGGAAATCTTAAGACATTATAGTTTTCCAATATTGTTTAGTGAACTAAAAAATTTAAAAAATTCACCAACATTCTTAAATGAAATAATATCAGTTTTTTTAAAATCGAAAATACGTGACATAATTCCATCAGCCCTCTCTATAAAAATTATCAATCTAAAAGCGTTTGAAAATAAATACATTAACAATGACCTGACTGACAAATATAAGCAAAGATTTCTTGAAATAAAAAAATTAGATTCAGCAAGTTTAAATCAATCTTTACACAGACAATTCACAAATACAGGATTGAAAAATTTATTAAGGTATGAAGATAGGAACTCTATGAGATTCTCCATCGAATCAAGAACACCTTTCGCGGACGATATAAACTTGATCAATTATGTTTTCAAAATACCCTCAATTTACAAAATACACTGCGGGTGGTCAAAATATCTATTGAGAGAATCGATGAAAGGTATAGTTCCAAAAGAAATAATTTACAGAACCGACAAAATTGGTTTTGTTACTCC
>CAYYJH010000053.1:13761-20713 GCA_964472195.1 uncultured Ignavibacteriaceae bacterium
CATACATTTGGTTTACGAACTGGCATCCTGTCAACTTTCGCTCTTCTGTTCTCAACAAGTTTGCATCAGGCTTTTTTAAGAGTTATTCAAGCTTACTAAAAGACAAAGTTGTGGAGGATAAGGTAAAAGAGACTGACCTGTTTATCTTTGAAAGCTTCCCCGGACTTTTTCTTTTCCCAAAGTTTAAAGAATTAAATCCGTCTGCTCGCTTTGTGTACAGAGTCTCTGATGACATAAGATTGTTTAATCCACATGTAACTGTTTTAGAGCTTGAGAAAAAAATCTCACCAGAGTTTGATCTTGTTAGCGTTCCGAGTCATTTTATTTTCAATAAATTCAAGGGTCTTGATAATTTAAGATTACAATATCACGGTATAAATAAAAATCTCTTTGATGATAAATATGAAAATCCTTATTCTCACAATAAAAACAATCCTAATTTAATTTTCACAGGTATCTCTTACTTTGACTATGAGTTCTTAGAACTCGGTTCGCAATTATTTCCAAATTGGAGGTTCCACATTTTCGGTCCTATGAAACATAAACTTCAGGCAGATAATATTAAGTATTATGGAGAGGTTTCTTATGAAAAAATAATACCGTATATCAAATATGCAGATATTGGCTTACAAACTCTTATATATTCAAAGAGCGCTGTTGCCTTTACAGACAGCTTAAAAGTCCTTCAGTATAGTTATTGTAAATTACCAATCGTAGCACCCGAGTTCCTTAAATCAGACAGAAAAAACATCTATTATTATAAACCAGGAGACGAAGAAAGCATACGCGGTGCAGTTACCAACGCACAAAAATTCGGTAAAGATACATTCGATAATAGTAATATTCACTCATGGGAGAAACTTGCAAAGGAATTAGCTAATGGAAATTAAAGATGTAAAGAATATTTTAATCTTTAAGCTCTGCTGCTTCGGAGATATTATGTTTTTGACTCCGACTATCTCAGCTTTAAAAAGAAATTTTCCCAAAGCAAAAATTACACTCATTGCTTCATCCTGGATTGCGGATCTTAGTAACTATTTAAAACATGTTGACGAGATAATAATATTTAATGACGTATTTGAGAAAAACTTCTTTAGAAAAGTATTAGGCGCAGTAAACATGATTAAAGTTCTAAGAAAAAGAAAATTTGATCTGGTTTTCATGGGGCATCGGAAAAGCATTTTTGGTTTGATAGTTAAGTTAAGTGGTATTAAATACAGACTAGGATTTAGTGAAACAAAATTTCTAAACCTCACCGATATGTTTGATGAAAATATTCATGAGACGAAAAGATACCTCAATGTTCTCAAAGCCAGTGGACTTGAGACAGTCAATGAAGGAATGAAATTGATACAAAAGAAAAATAAAGAAGAAATTAAAAAGGATAATAATATAGAAAAGGATAAATTCATTATTGGTATTTTTCCATTCGGAGGAATTAATCCAGGAACAGAAATGAAAATCAAAAGGTGGGATTTAGAAAAATATTATTCTTTAATCGAATCTTTGATAAATGAATACAGTGACTATCTTATTTTATTCTTTGAAGGAATTCATATAAGCGAAAAGGCAGGTGAAAAAGATTTAGCAAAAAATGTTCTAAAAAAAGTTATAGATGTTAACAGGATATCAATTTGCGATATTTTAATTAGTGGGGATACAGGACCATTATATATAGCTGCTGCACTGAATGTTTCAACACTTTCCATATTTGGTCCTTCTGATCCAAGACTCGTTGCTCCAACAAACTATTCTGGAAATAAAATCATACATCATCACATCTGGAAAAAACCAAAATGCAGTCCTTGTTACACCCCGGTTACTTCAATCGACAAAAGCAATAAAAAGTATTGGAAAGGAGACAGTTTTATCTGCTATACTGGTACTCACGAATGCTTAAAAGAAATATCTGTTGGAGAAGTTTTTGATAAAACAAAGGAAATGATTAATAGATTAAAGCCACTTAATGGATAAAAAAAAATCTAACATAAGTGTAAATGAATTCCACTATAAACCGTATCATAAACTTTTTTTAAACAGATCTCATTTTGTTATCTCGATTATATGTTTTCTGACAATAATATTGGTTTATTTTTTACTACATGGGATATATCGTATCGAAAATATTGATGATGCCTGGACTCTAACTTTCTCATATAATTTAATTAACAAAGGCGAAGTGTTCGACACTGTCTTCTTAAATGGAGAAGGTGAAGGAACTTCACTTTTCAGTATGACATATGCTTATACTTATGGAAGCATTCTTAATATAATCGGTTGGACAAAAAGTAATTCTCATTTAATTTCCACATTTTTTTTTCTATTATCATTACCCCTTTGGTTCACCATTATATTAAAGCTTGGATACGAAAAATATTTGGCTTTATCGTTTGTACTAATACTGCTGTTATTGGAATGCTATTTCGGTCTCGCTAATCAAGCGAGGGTCGATGCTCTCACTTTTCTGCTTGTAACACTATCTTTCTTCCTGTTCCTTCATAAGTTTTATTTCTTTTCCGGTTTGTTAACGATTATAGCTTTTGAAAACCACGCAACCGGGTCATTAGTTTTCTTTTATATTGTTGCCTTTATTATAAGTAACCGAAATGAGTTAATTATAGATAAGGAAAAATTTCTTAGAAAGATAATGCTATTTGGATTAGGCTTATTGGTTGGTGTTAGTATTTACTTGTTATTGCACTACCCATACTTATCAAACCTATCCGCGACAGTTGGAGAAAGGATCGAACTGGCTGATAGTAAATACAATAATTTCATACTCAGTTATTTTTTTGATACGAAATACTACCGCCATATCCCCGAATTAATAATCATTGCTGCTGCATTAATTATCTTTCTTTCAAAGAAATATTATAAAGAAAATAATTTCATTCTGCTCTTCATAGGATTGATTGTTCTGGCTTCTATAGTTTTAAGACGACCTAACTTTAATTATATTGTTTACGCATATCCGTCTTTTATACTTTTAATCCTTTATGTTGCAGATAGAACAAAAAAAATCAATTTTGTTCTTATAATCTTTCTTATATTGCTTATCCCGCAATACTTCTATGTTTTAAAACAAAACAGTTATTACGACGAAAAAGCTTATATCGATAGACTTAAACAGACATCAATCCCGGTTGATAACGGCGTAATATTCGGAAGTCCAAATGAGTGGTTCATTTTCAAAGACAGGGATTTCTACCGTTACACGTTGATTCCCGTAAAAAAGGATATCGAAACATTTGTGCTTATTGAAGAGAACGATTTCAGGGCTTCGGGTTTAAAACCATACGTTGAATCAAATTACAGGATTAACCAGCTCGATTCATTCGAAGTAAATAACGAAAAGTTCATAATAAATTTATGTAAGAAAAAAAATTAGTTGTACCGAATTAAATTGCTTTCTCATAAGTTAATTTCTGTTTATGTTAAGATTTATTAATTTTAATCAAATAAAGAAGCTTTCATCATGAAAAGATTTGGTATCTTTGGTGGAACTTTCGATCCGCCTCATGTTGCTCATTCAATCTTAGCAAATGAAGTTCTGGAACAAATGAATCTTGACAAAATTATTTTTGTTCCTTCCGGGATCCCGCCTTTGAAGAATGAAAATTATGTTTCTTCTCACATGCACAGATTAAACATGACGAAGATTGCTTTCGAAAGAGACAAAAATTTTGAGATAAATGATATTGAAATTAAAAAGTATTTTGAAAAATCTTACACTATAGATACAGTAGAAAAACTAGCAGAGGAATATAAAAATGACCTTGTTAAACTTTATTTAATAATCGGAATCGATAACCTGATAGATTTCCCTAAATGGAAAGAACCTGATAAAATATTTTCTATATGTGAAGTATTAGTTATGTACCGTCCGGGCTATATTATAAAAAAAATTACACCTGAATATTCTTCAAGAGTTAAATATATTGATGTTCCTTTACTTGAAATATCTTCTACTTCAATAAGGAAAAAAGTTAAAAACAATGAATCAATTAAATATCTCGTTTTTCCGGAAGTAGAAAATTATATATTAAATAACAAATTATACTTAAAATAATATAACATAACACTTATTTTTCGGTAATATAAAAAACAAACCTTTCATTATGACTGAAGAAAACAAAACAAACCAATCGGAACAACCAGACAGCAAGGATGTTGCGTCCCCCGAACCTGCTGAAGAAATTGAATCACTCACTAAAACAGATGCAATTGCTGGAATATTTTCAGAGCCGGGTAATACTTTCAGTACTATAGCAGGGTACACAAAGCAGCATTACTGGGTGCTGCCAATTATCATTTTCATTGTAGTAAATCTAATCGCTGCATTTTTGTTCTTTTCCGATGAAGAACTTGTAAGTAAAGTAATGGATAAGCAATTTCAAAAAGTTGAGCAAAGAATGGAAGATAATGTTAAAAGCGGGAAAATGACACAGGAAGAAGCTGATTTAGCTCTTGAGCAAACAGAAAAATTTATGAATCCTAAAAGCGTGTTCTTTCTCATAACGGGATACGGCTCTGGAGTGGTTTTACCTTTTATTCTCTTGTTTGCACTCAGCCTTGTGTATTTAATTGCCTTAAAAATACTAAAGGCTGATTTTGATTATGTAAACATTCTCAATGTAATTGGTTTATCTTTTATTGTTCTGGCAGTTGGGAAAATCCTGGACGTTGTCATTTCGATACTAACTGGTGATATTAATACAATCAGTCTTGGATTACTTTTTAACGAAGAAAGTATTGGTGACTCATTATACAAATTAATGTCTTCTTTAGATGTATTCACAATATGGTTCTCAATACTCGTTGCTATTGGACTTTCAAAGATATCAGGAATTAAATCCAGCGTTTCCTATATTCTGGTTTTTGGAATTTGGATAGTTTGGATGTTAGTAACGTCTTTTGTGTTTTAATATTCAAATCAGTGGCACGGGTATAATCCGTGTCACAAGTCTCCCTGCGATTTCATGATCTTTTCTATAAGAAACTTAACAAATTTGAAAAGAATTAAAGTTTTTTCAGTTAATACAGGGATATAATCAGATAAAATGACAGTAATGTCAGTTGACATTATAGCAATGTCGGGTGACATTAGAGCAATGTCATATAACAAAATAACTTTGTAGTGTGAAAACTGTGCGAATTTCAGTCAATTTTGAATTATTTTGATAAAAATCAATCTTATTTGTAGAATTATTCTCAGAATTATTAATTATTCTAAAGTTTATATCAAAATTATTACTTTTAATGCATAGAATAAATTTATGACACAAGAGATAAATAATATTGAAGAAAATCAAATCGAGAAACAAAAGCTCGCAAAGAAATATTCTCGAAGAAAACAAACAATATCTGTTATCGAGACAATGATATTTTTTGCTATAATTTTGATATTACTTTTCACAGGACTCTCGAAAGAGTTTGAAAGAATCGCTCTCTCCTACACATCAAATAACTATCTTGCTCTGTTAATCTTCTTAGGTATAATCGGAATTTCAGAAAGTATAATTACATTTCCATTAAGTTTTTACTCAGGGTATATTTTAGAACACAAGTATCAACTCTCCAACCAAACACTTTTCATACATCTTAAGGAAAAGCTTAAAGGCTTATTAGTTGGGGTAGTAATCGGTATTCCTTTGATACTCATTTTTTTCTTTATACTTCGAACTTATGAAAATTACTGGTGGGTAATACTCGGTGTTGTAATGTTCTTCATATCTGTTATAGTAGGAAGATTAGCACCCGTTTTAATATTTCCAATTTTCTATAAATTTAAACCTATTGAAAACGAATCTCTCTCAACAAGAATTATGAACCTATGCAAAAAGAATGGTGTGAAGATACAGGGTATATTTACATTTGACATGAGCAAGAATACTAAAAAAGCTAACGCCGCTTTTACAGGATTGGGAAAATCGAAGAGAATAATATTAGGAGATACCCTTATCGATAAATTTTCTGAAGAGGAGATTGAATCTGTATTTGCACACGAAGTAGGTCATTATTCAAAAAAGCACATGCTCAAATTAATAATCAGCTCTACAGTTCTATCATTTCTTGGATTATATTTAACCTCTGTTTTATACTTAAGTTCTCTTACCTATTTCGGTTTTACAAATATTTCGGAGATAGCTGCTTTACCTTTATTATTTCTCTATCTCAGCCTGTACGGACTTATTACTTCTCCTCTTTCAAACATTCAATCACGAAAATATGAATGGGAAGCTGATACATACGCCCTGAAAACAACCGGAAATAATGAAGCCTTTATCTCTGCGATGGAAAAACTTGCTGGTCAGAATTTATCAGATAAAACACCGAATAAAATAATTGAATTTTTGTTTCATTCTCATCCATCACTTGAGAAGCGAATTGAGTTTGCCAAAAGTTTTAAACAATGAAACCCAACCTAAGACATCATACGAAACAAAAAAATTATGTTGCAATTTTCTACTCGCTTGTGTTTCACTTTTTCCTGTTTGTTTTCTTAGTGAACTATTCGTCTATCAATGTAGGTGATATAATTGAAAATTTTAAAAAAGAATTCTTGATAAATGAAAATCAAAGTGAACAGTATGATTTAAATGAAATAGAGATCAATGAATTATACATACCGTATTTTCGAAATATTATTTAAAAATGGTTAAAAGTATTTTCTGAACGCTTATCAACCTCAGAGAATATTTTATCAATTGACATTTCCTAATTAATTTTACAGTTTATTTTATAATTTTAATAGGACTTCTGCAGAGTTTTATTAATTAATTTATCTAAATAATTTACTTTTTAATTTAATTAAGGAGAGCACAATGAAAGCTAAACTTTCAACAGTTTCTATTTCAATTCTATTAGTTGGCTTACTTGTATATGGATTCATTAGCCTGAACTCTAATGACCCGTATACAGATTACGCCCCGGGAGTTGAAACATCCATTAC
>CAYYJH010000054.1:0-19916 GCA_964472195.1 uncultured Ignavibacteriaceae bacterium
CATTAAATTTATATTGCTGTTTATTTATTTTCAATAAAGTCATAAATTACATGGAGTAAAAGTTGAAGAAGAATCTTTCACGAATTGTACTCACTATCGTACTTATTGCGCTTGCAATATATTTTATTTATCCAACCTACAAAGATTATACTCTAAACCAAGAAATTAAAAATTTATCCGGGCAAGATAGTCTGGACTTTCTTATACAAAATTCTGAAGAAGTAAAAAATATACAGGAAAAAAGGATAAAGTTAGGATTAGACCTTAAAGGCGGGATGTATGTTATTATGGATGTTGATGTTATCAAATTACTCGAAGATTTAGCTAAGAAGAAAGATGATGCTCTAATGAGTATTTTGAATGAAGTCAAAGGGATATCTGAAACGTCAGAAGATCCCATATTAGATATATTCAAAACAAAGTTACAGGAAAAAGGATTAACTCTTAAATCTTATTACGGTGAAATCAGGGATGATGAGTCTGACGTAGAAAGCAAACTGAACGATGAAATAGATAATTCTATAGATAGAGCTGTTGAAGTTGTAAGAAACCGGGTTGACCAATATGGGGTTGCTGAACCTCAAATACAAAAAATAGGCGGGAAGAGAATCCTTGTTGAATTACCGGGAGTCAGCAATACTGATGATGTAAGGAAACTTCTTCAGGGAACTGCACTGCTTGAATTTAAAATGGTCTATGATCCAGAAAAAACCGTTAAAGTTATGCAGGAAGTTAATAAAGTCATTGCAGGTACATCAACCGACACTACAAAAAATGATTTACTCAAGGATCTGGATATTAAAGACTCAAGCACATTAAAAAATAAAAAGGTCGTTTCATCCGATACGTCTGAGAAAAAAAGCAATAAAGATATTGTTAAGAAAGATACATCAAAGAAAAAAACCAGTGATAAGAAAGATACATCAAAGAAAACTGATACCGCACAGCTAACATCTGGAGATACAAGTTTATTAGAAGATACATCGAAACAATTATCACAGGAAGAATTCATTAAACAAAATCCTTTGTTCTTTACAATTGCGACTGTGAATTTCGAAAGTGGAGCTGCAGATGCTTATGTAAAAGAATCGGACAAAGAAAATGTAAACCGTTATTTATCAAGAGAAGATGTTAAAGCAGTTATCCCAGCGGACCTCGAATTTGCATGGTCACAAAGGACTTTTGAAGCTGAAGGAGAAACTATCTATATTTTATTAGCGATAAAAAAAGATGCCGAGTTAACTGGTGGTGTAATTGTTGATGCGAGATCGAACATTGATCCTTCTTCTAACTCTCCAATTGTTACAATGGAAATGAACAGTGAAGGTGCAGCAGACTGGGCAAGAATTACAGGTGCAAATATTAACAAACGATGTGCAATTGTTTTAGACGGAGTTGTATATTCTTCTCCAGTAATAAGAAGTAAGATTACCGGTGGGAATTCTCAAATAGAAGGTATCTCAAACGTACAGGAAGCAAAATTACTCGAAATTGTTCTTAAAGCTGGTGCGTTACCAGCACCGTTGCAAATTATTGAAGAAAGATCTATTGGGCCATCTTTAGGAGAAGATTCCATTAGGTCTGGTGTAATATCGTCTATAGCTGCTTTAATTCTTGTAGCGTTGTTTATGGGCTTCTATTATAAATTCGGAGGAACTGTCGCTGACTTAGCACTTCTTATTAATGTTTTATTTGTCCTGGGTATTTTAGCTTCCTTCAAAGCAACTTTAACGTTACCTGGGATAGCCGGTTTAATTCTGACTCTGGGAATGGCAGTCGATACAAACGTTCTAATATTTGAAAGAATAAGAGAAGAACTTAATACAGGGAAACCTATGAGAACGGCTATAGACATTGGTTATAAGAAAGCATTCTCAGCAATTATAGATGCTCATATAACAAGTATAATTACAGGACTGATCTTATATCAATTTGGGACAGGTCCAATTCAAGGTTTTGCACTAACCTTATTGTTTGGTATTACTGCGAACTTATTTACTGCTATCGTAGTAACACATTTCATTTTTGATGCTTTACTTGAAAAAGGTAAGAAATTCAGTTTTGGTTAGTAATATTGAGGAATTTATTAAACTTTAACATCTACTTAAATATATAAATGAGAATTTTTGAAAATACGAATTTCGACTTTCTTGGTAAAAGAAAGAAATTTTATATAGTATCATTAGCCTTTATAATAATAGGTATGGCAACCTTATTTATAAAAGGTATTCCATTAGGCATAGATTTCCAGGGTGGAACTGAATTACAGATTAGATTTCAAAACGATATTAATGTCGGAGATATTAGAGATATAATGGACAAAGCAGGTTTTACGGGAATGGAAATTAAAATGATGGGAAATGAAAGAGATGTACTATTAAGAACACCGCTCCAAGGTGAAGGTCATACTATCTCAGATAGAATTCAGGATGCTTTAAATACAGGTTTCACTAATAATAGTTTCGAAATCTTAAGAATAGATAAAGTCGGACCGAAAATAGGAGCTGAATTAAGGGAAAAAGCGATATTTGCTTTAATTTTTTCACTTATTGGAATTTTAGTTTATTTGTCTTTTAGGTTTCAGTTTGTATATGCATTAGGCTCCGTAGCTGCATTATTGCATGACGTTCTTGTAACTATCGCAGCTATCGCTATTTTTAATGTATTAATACCTGGTTTAAGATTAGAATTAAATCAAACTATGCTGGCTGCATTTCTGACTTTGATTGGTTTTTCAGTAAACGACACCGTTGTTATATTCGACAGAATAAGAGAAAACATCAGGTTATTTAAAAATGAAAAAATTGAAGATGTTATGAATAAAAGCGTTAATGCTACGTTGAGCAGAACTGTAATTACAAGTGGTACTGTATTTCTGACTATTCTTGTGCTCTTTATATTTGGAGGAGAAGTGTTAAGAGTATTTGCTTTTACTTTCGGGATTGGCATAATTACCGGAACTTATTCATCAGTTTTCGTTGCAAGTTCTGTCGTTGTTGATTGGAAACACAAAGTAGAAGCAAAACTAAATACAAAAGGGAAAGTTAAAAAAAGTCGTTTATCGACAGCAAAATAAATTTAATACATATAAGTTTTGGAATTCCAAAAGACTCAAAAAGATTTCGATTCAATTACTTACTCGGTCATTGAGATTAGCGAAGATGAATTAGGACTTATTAACATGAACGAAATGAAAGAGTATATCGACCATGAAATCGAAAGTGATAATATTTATATCTGCATTGATCTGAAAAAAGTAAATATCATCAACAGCTCTGGTCTCGGAATTTTGATCAGCATACTTAAGAAAGTTAAATCTAAGGGTGGTAATCTTAAATTGCTAAATGCAAGCGATAAGCTTTTAAATATATTTAAGATAACCAAACTTAATCTTGTTTTTGAATTTGTAAACACTTAAACAATAAAATTAAAATTTAATTATATATGATCTTCATTTGAATCTTAGCCATTAAGATCATGAAGATTTTTTTATGCCTAAATCTATGAATAATAAAATTATTGCAGTAGTTGGTATTCAGTGGGGTGATGAAGGTAAAGGCAGAATGATAGACTACCTTGCTCAAGACGCAGACTTAGTTGTTAGATATCAGGGTGGTAACAATGCTGGACATACAGTTGTGAACGAATTCGGAGAATTCAAACTTCATCTTATCCCATCCGGAATTTTTAATCCCAATGTTATAAATGTATTAGGACCTGGGACAATCTTAGACATTCAAGCTCTAAGTGAAGAGATAGACAACTTAATATCTTCGGGAATAAATGTATCAAACATTCGGATATCAGATAGAGCAACAATTTGTTTCCCTTACCATAGACAGGAAGACGGTTACGAAGAAGAGAGGTTAGGTAAAAAAGCTTATGGTTCTACAAAAAGAGGAATTGCACCTGCTTATGGGGAAAGATACCTTAAGAAAAGCATTCAAATAGGCGAACTACTTTATCCCGAACAGTTAGAAAAAAGACTGACAGAGGCAATAGAATGGAAGAATTTGATATTTGAAAATATTTACAAAAAAAATCAAAAGATTAACCTGGAAGAAATATTAGAATGGACGGAAAACTACGGGAAAAAAATTAAACATTATATATGTAACACTTCAGAATTATTAGACACTGCAGCAAATAAAAACAAAAAGATTTTGTTTGAAGCTCAATTGGGTGCATTGCGAGATATTTTCTTTGGTATTTACCCCTATACAACTTCATCTTCTGTGTTGTCTTCATACGCTTATGTTGGTAGTGGTTTATTTGCAAAAAAAATTGACAGTGTGATTGGTGTTATGAAAGCCTTTTCAACTTGTGTAGGAGCAGGTCCTTTCGTAACAGAAATGGAAGGTGAAATATCTGATAAGCTAAGAGAAATAGCATTTGAATATGGAGCGGCTACAGGACGTCCAAGAAGAATTGGACATTTTGATGCTGTAGCATCACGATATGGAGCGACTGTTCAAGGTGTTAATTATATTTCTTTAACTAAACTTGATAGCCTATCACAACAAGAATCACTTTTAATTTGTACAAATTATAAATACAAGGGTAAACTAATAAACAGTTTTCCTATTAATCCGGTACTTGAAGATTCAAAACCAGTTTATACTGAAATGGAGGGCTGGAATAATGATATTACAGGCTGCAGAGATTTCGATAAACTACCAAAACAGGCAAAAGAATATGTGTTAAAAATTGAGGAACTTGTCGGTTATCCTATCAAATATATTTCAGTAGGTCCGGAAAGAGAAAGCATAATTGTCAGAGAAAACATTTAATCAGATTTTTTCCCGGATTCATCGTCGCTTTCAGGTTCTTTGTGGGCATCATCTTTTTCCTGAGTAAATTCAATATTAACATCCTTTTTTGTTTCATCCTCACTTTTAATACTCTCAAATTTAGCATCCTGTACATCCTGAATGTTAATATCTGTTTCAATTTTTACTTCAGATTTACTCTTTTTCTTTTTCTTCTTTTTATCGAGAAATACATCGAAAGATATTAATCCAGCTCCTGAGAAAAATGTTGTAATTGTACAAGCTAGGATAACAAAATTATAACTAAACGGGGGAATACTGTAAGGAATATCACTAACAGGAATAGCTCCTGATACTATTATAGAACCAATTGTAAATAGGCTTAAGAATAAACTTGTGAATGGTGTTAAAAAACCAATTATGAAAAGTGCTCCTAAGAATATTTCTGCAAACGGAATAATGAATCCAATAATAAACGATATGTTTTCGGATAGAATATCCAGAGATTTGATATAGTTAATATATCCTTCAACGTCCATAGCTTTACTTGCTCCTGATATCAAAAATATTAATCCGATAGTCAATCTAATTAAAAGAAGTCCAAATGAAGCACTCCCGCGAGCTTTAAAAATTACACCCATTATAGTATTTTATTTAATAATAATATGCATCAAATTATTAATTCTAAGAATAGCAATCAATATATTTTATCAAACTATTATATAGTAATTATTATTTTGAAATGATGTACTTTTTATTCTCAAATACCTGAGTTTGAAAAATAAGACTTGAAAAAATTTTTTAATACGACTAACTTGTAACTTCAAAAAGCGGGAATAGCTCAGTTGGTAGAGCGCAACCTTGCCAAGGTTGATGTCGCGGGTTCGAGTCCCGTTTCCCGCTCGTTTTTATTTTTTAATCGTCGTACTCAAGTGGCTCAAAGGAGTCTGCCTCAGGCGGACAAAACTACCATTCATTTGTTTTTTAATTTTATTGGCGTCGTACCCAAGTGGCTCAAGGGAGTAGTCTGCAAAACTACCATTCATCAGTTCGAATCTGATCGACGCCTCATAATTCTGCACTTATTCTGCTCTTAACAACTACCAACATTTTTTAACATCAAACAAATAGTAGAGTGTTAATAATGAAATGGTTTTTGTTATGTTGTTTCAAATAATTCTGATTGCACTTTTATATTTACCGGATTTATTCTCTGGATAATTTGTATTATTTCAATAACCATTTTGAATAATTAAAATAAACGGTAGTTATTTAAAATAATTAAAAAAAGGATATTCATTCAAAATGAATACCCTTTTAAAAAACTTATAGATTTTCTATTTAAGCGATCTTCTTCATGAGATCTACGACTCTGCAACTATAACCCCATTCATTATCGTACCAACCAATTACTTTCACTAAACTACCGCTGCACATAGTTGACAATGAATCAAATATACATGAGTAAGGATTACCGATAATATCTGTCGATACTAATGGTTCTTCCGAATATTCTAAAATTCCTTTCAAATTTGTTACTGATGCTTTTTTAAACGCTTCGTTTATTTCTTCTTTTGTAGTTTCTTTATTCACTACACATACAAAATCAGTTATAGATGCATCGGGTGTTGGAACTCTTAGTGCAAAACCATCAAGATTACCTTGCAAGTGAGGTAATACTTTTCCAACTACTTTAGCTGCACCAGTAGTAGTCGGTATAATATTTACGGCTCCTGCACGTGCTCGTCTTAAATCTTTATGCGGTTGATCCAACATAACCTGATCGTTTGTATATGAATGAATTGTTGTCATGAATCCTTTTATTAATCCAAAACTGTCATCGAGAACCTTAACCATCGGAGCAAGACAATTTGTCGTGCAAGAAGCATTTGATATTATTTTATGTTCGGATTTTAAATCAGAATCATTTACACCCAGTACAACAATAGCATCGATCTCATCTTTTGCCGGTGCAGTTAATATCACTTTCTTTGCACCCGCATTCAGATGTAATTGTAGTTTATCCCTTTTTGTAAAGATTCCTGTTGATTCAATAACTATATCAACGCCTAAATCACCCCATCCTAAACTGCCCGGATCTTTTTCCGATAAGATTTTTATTTCTTTTCCATCTACTGTAATACTGGATTCCGAAGCAACAACTGTTCCCGGATACTTACCGTGAACAGAATCATATTTTAGAAGATGTGACAGTGTGTTTGTATCCATTAGATCATTGATTGCTACAATATTAAATTCACCTAATTTCATCATTCTTCTGAAGACTAATCTTCCGATTCTACCAAATCCATTAATTCCTACATTCATTAACTTTTTCCTCCATTCTGATTATTTTTTAAATTATTTTGACAATTTTTTAACATTTTCAAGCAAAAATAAGTAAAAACGGTTATAAATTCAATTTACAAACATTACAACTGACTCATTAAACATATATAAATCCTTTCTTGATTTTAGTTACATAAATAACTATTTTTGTTAATATTTCGATAATTTTTAGAAATATATAGAATTTTATACAATATTTTTATGGAAACTACTTCGGATTTAAAAACAGGAATTATTATTAATTTTAATAATGAATTGCATACTGTGTTATCAGTTGAGCATAGAACACCGGGTAATCTTCGTGCTTTTTATCAAGTGAAAATGCGAAATCTTAAAAGTGGAAAATTAATTGAAAACCGATTCCGTTCAGGCGAAGAAATTCAAATCGAAAGGATTGAATCAAAAGAATTTCAATTTTTATATAAAGATATGTCAGAATATTATTTCATGGATAATGAGACTTATGAGCAGATACATTTAAGCGAAAAATTAATTGGAAACCAAAGAGTATATATGAAAGAGGGTCAGGTAATTCAAATATTATTTCACAATTCAAATCCGATATCATTTGAATTACCCCCACACGTCGAATTAGCAGTAATCTCTTCACCCCCTAGTGTAAAAGGAAATACTGCTACAGGTGCCAGCAAACAAATTACACTTGAAACAGGTGCAATTATCAATGCACCTCTATTTATTAATGAAGGAGATAAAGTGAAAATCGATACAAGAACCAACGAATATATTGAAAGAGCTAAAATTTAGTATAAAAGACTATAAACATTATTCAAACTAAATATATTAACCCCAATGAAAATGGACCTAAATTATCTTAAGAAACTAATTAAAATGTTAGATTCAAGCAATCTTGCTGAGATAGAAATTGAAGAAGAAGGAACTAAATTAAGATTATCTAAACCAAAACAAAAAATTGCTACAAGTTTCAATCCTTCACAATTACCAACTTTGCAATATCAGCAAACCTCCCCACCCGTTTCGGAGTCTCCATCTGTTAAAACAGAAATAACTCCGATAAAAGAAGAAGTAGCTGTTTCAGAAAATATATTCGAAGTAACTTCACCTATGGTTGGAACATTTTACAGAGCTCCATCGCCTGATGCAGATTCTTATGTATCTGTTGGTGATACTGTTGGTGAAGGCTCTGTACTTTGTATAATCGAAGCAATGAAACTTATGAATGAGATTGAATCTGAAGTTTCAGGAAAAATTGTAAAAATACTCGTAGAAAATGCTCAGGCTGTGGAATATAATCAACCTCTATTTCAAATCGAAAGAACTTAAACCAACCATTACTTAATTACTAACACTGATATCGTATCATGAATAACAAGATTAATAAAATATTAATTGCAAACAGAGGTGAAATTGCTTTAAGAATAATCAGAACATGTAAAGAAATGGATATAAAAACAGTCGCAGTTTATTCTGAGGCAGATGTCGATGCTCTCCATGTAAGATTTGCTGATGAAGCTGTATGTATAGGTCCAGCACCATCATCACAAAGTTATCTGAATATACCACGAATTATTGCTGCGGCAGAAATTACTAATGCAGATGCTATTCACCCCGGTTATGGATTTCTTGCTGAGAATGCAGAATTTTCTGAAATATGTATAGATTCAAACATAAACTTTATAGGTCCACTTCCGGATATGATAAGAGCAATGGGAGACAAAGCTTATGCAAAAGAATCTATGAGAAAAGCCGGAGTACCTGTTGTTCCGGGGAGTGATGGAGTAGTAAAAGATCTCGATAGTGCAAAAGATATTGCAAAATCTATAGGTTTTCCCGTAATGCTGAAAGCATCTGCGGGTGGAGGTGGAAAGGGAATGAGAATTGTAAAAGAGATCGACGAGCTTGAAAAAGCTTTACGAACAGCGAAGAATGAAGCCTTGAGTGCGTTCGGTAATGATGATATGTATTTAGAAAAATTTGTTGAAAATCCAAGACATATTGAAATTCAAATTATAGGTGATAAATTCGGTAATGCTATTCATCTTGGAGACAGAGACTGCTCTATACAACGAAGACATCAGAAATTAATCGAAGAGTCTCCCTCACCATTCATTGATTCTGATGTACGCAACCGCATGGGTGAAGCAGCAGTTAAAGGTGCAAAGTCTGTTAATTACGTAGGCGCTGGTACTGTAGAATTCTTGGTTGATAAGAATAGAGATTTTTATTTTATGGAAATGAATACAAGAATACAGGTTGAACATCCCGTGACAGAATCAATTACCAACACTGATCTAATTAAAGAACAAATCAATGTCGCAAGCGGTGGTAAAATTATTATTGATAAAGTTAAATTTGAAGGACATTCAATAGAGTGTAGAATTAATGCGGAAGACCCGGATAACAATTTCAGACCTTCACCGGGATTAGTTACAGCATTCCATGCACCAGGAGGAAACGGAGTGAGGGTTGATACTCATTGTTACGCAGGTTATTTTATCCCAACTTATTACGATTCAATAATCGGCAAATTAATAGTTACTGCCGATGACAGAAAACAAGCAATAAAAAGAACCGCGCGAGCTCTGGAAGAATTTATTATCGAAGGTGTAAAAACAACTATTCCATTTCATCAGCAAATTATGGTTCAAGAGAATTTTTTATCAAATGATTTCGACACAAGTTTTATAGACAAATATTTACAATAAAATAATTGTAAATAAATTAATTACTTATCACAATTATACATTATTTTGAAAAATATTTCTAACAAATTTTTTATAAATGTAAGTGTTTATTTATGTGTGAGTCTTGTTTTCATTTCACTTAATTCACTACTATCTCAGACTGCTCAGGACTCACTAAAGAAAAAAGATAGTGTTATTTCTCAAAATAATAAAAAAACGTTATCGGATTCAAATTCTCAAATTAATCCGATACAAATAGATACAGGAAATATCATAAACCAAATTGATACGACTCTTTCTGATACTGCTACTAATATTGATTCTTTATTATTTACACATTTAGAGAAAAAAGGCTTAACGAATACTCAAATTTTTATTTATATACTTCTGAGTGTAATTGGATTAGCTCTCTTTTTCTTTATTTTTGTTCAGACGCTGTTTAGAACATTTCATAAAACACGGTCGACAAGACAATCTTTGCTCTTAAGCTGGAACTTATTCTTCATTGTATCAATAATCTGGCTATTCATTATTTGGGGTATTGTTGCTGAATTCTGGAATGAATCAGCATTTATGATTGTATTGATTTTTCTTTTCATCATTAGTCTTATAATGACTATAATCGCTGTTAAAAGTAAATAATGAATATTATATTATATAATGAACATTCAAAGTAAAAAACTTTTTTCATAGATAAAACGTTAACAGAAGGGTAACATTTAACACATGAAAACAAACTATGCTTTAATTTTAGGAGCTTCGAGCGGATTCGGTAAAGCTATTTCTATTGCTTTAGCAAAAGATGGAACAAATATTATTGGTGTACATTTAGATAGAGCACAAACCATGCCTTTAGTTGAAAAAGCAATTAAAGATATAAAAGATGCAGGAGCAGAAGCTCATTTCTTTAACACGAACGCTTCAAATGAATTTGGAAGGAAGAATGTATTAGATTCAGTAAAAGAAATATTTACGAAAAAAGAAAATCCTACGATTAAGGTATTAGTTCATTCGCTCGCGTTCGGTACATTAAGAAACTTTATTGATGATGATCCAAATAAAGAAATCAATCAAAAACAGATTGAAATGACTTTAGATGTTATGGCGAATAGTTTAGTCTACTGGACTCAAGATATTATCAGAAGAAAATTAATGACTAAAGGTGGTAAGATATACGCTCTGACTTCTGCCGGTGGGAGTAAAGTTATTAAATATTATGGAGCCGTTTCTGCTGCAAAGGCTTGTCTTGAATCATATATTCGTCAGCTTGCGGTTGAATTAGCCGGTAAAGGTATTACAGCAAATGCCTTAAAAGCGGGAGTTACTGATACTCCTGCATTAAGAAAGATACCAAGTAATAATATTCTAATTGACAATGCTTTACAACGCAATCCTTCGAAACGATTAACTTTAGCTACAGATGTAGCAGAATTCATATTGGAAGTTTATAAGAATGATTCGAGTTGGATGACAGGAAATGTAATAAACATTGATGGTGGGGAAAGCATTACAGAACTGTGATTATTTATTTTTGAATAAAACTATAATTAACTGTTTTTCATAAAGAATTATGAAAGATTCGGGAAATACTGATCCTTTTTCATTACCAAAAAAAAATATTGATTTAACTTCAGCCGATAAAGGTTCTCTTGAGTTAAAAACACAAGAGTTCATGCCTACTATTTTAATCGGATTAGGTGGTACAGGTAAAGAAGTTTTACTCAGAATCAGAAGACAATTTGTTGAGAAATATGGTTCCATAAATGATTTTCCAATATTATCATATTTATACATCGATACTGATAATGCACCTTCGGAAGAAAGCGGAATAGCAAGGGAAAGAGACCTTTTGATAAATGACATAGACTTTCAACCGTCAGAAAAAATTTTCAATCCTGTTAATCCATCGGACTACATACACCGAATTCACGACGTTCCTCATATAAAGAAATGGCTTAACACAACTGCCGAGATTGGGAAGCTGGGCACGATGAACACTGGTGCTGGACAAATCAGACCAGCTGCAAGACTTGCTTTCTACCATAACTTCGATGAAATTAACTCAAAGTTAAGTTCAGCTAAATCTAAAATTACGGATTCAAGATCGATCAACTTCGTAAAAGATAAACACAGTATCAAGAACGTCAACACGGAAAAAATAAACGTATATGTTATAACTTCTGTTAGCGGAGGAACGGGTTCCGGAATGTATATTGATTTTGGGTTTTTGTTGAGGAATCTTTTTAAGAATCAAGCAATTACAACATGTTATATTGTACTTCCCAAGATATTTCAAAGTTATGGGAAAGAAAGAGTTTTTGCGAATGCTTATGCTGCTTTGCAAGAACTGGAACATTATAACCTCAAAAATACTTTTTCCGTTTCGTGGAAAAAAAACGAACAACATACTTTCCAACCCGGTGTTTATGATGATGTCTATTTAATAGATGGTGAGAATTTGAAAAACTTATCTCTGTCCGATATTAGCAGCAGAGATATTTACAAAATGATTGCTGACACTATATTTCAAGATTTTTCAAATTCGGATTTTGCAAATTATAAAAGAGGCGTTCGTGTTAATTTAGTTCAATACAAACAGAGATTATGGCCTGATGATAACACTGTTACGGAAAACACATTTTCAAGGAAGTATTCCACTCTGGGACAGGCAACGATTTCCATACCTATCGATAGAATAATCCTCGCATGTTCATATAAACTTTGTGAAGACATAATCGATTATTACCTTTCATACGCAGAGGGCTCGCAAAGTGATATTGATGATTATCTTATGAATGATTTCTTACCTAAAATGGGTCTTGTGGAAACAAATAACAAGCACCAATTACTTGATTCATTATACAGCATAGGAGAGAAATCGTCTATTCAATCCAAGATAAAGGAATTCTTAAACAGGTTACAAAACGATTTAGTTAGTGGAAAAAGAGGCGGTAACTGGACAGCATACGTAATCAATGAAAAACAAAAGTTCGATACAAACTTCAAAGATGATTCCGATGTTCAAAGACAAGGAATGTTCTACTCACAAATATTTTCGAACAGAACAAAAATTCTTGAAAACATCATTGGCAATAGAGATCGGAATTTCCTTGGGAATATTGAAAAACAAATAAACTCATTGATTAATGACTCAACACGTGGTGTATTTTATTCGATCAATCTTTTACGTAGATTACAATTTATTCTTACAAACGGAAACTTCGATTATATCCCAAGATTCGAAAAAGAGATAAAAGACCTTCAAATCCTTGTATCGAGGTTGGAGACGGAGGTAAAAAGAAGACTACAAGATCTTAAAGAGGATGAATCAAGATCAAAACTTAACGTCTTGAAAAAAGCAGCTATGACAGGAACTCTTGATAAACTGCTTAAAACAATGGATGAATATTATAACTCTATTACCAGACTCCGTTCAAGATATTATGCAAAAGAAATCTGTCAAAGAATGTTAAACCTAATAGAGAAGGGGGTTAAGAGTGATGATGGCAGAATCAGTTTCACAGGATTAATATCAGACATAAATAAGCTTACCGGTAATCTTGGTGTTTTGAAAGATAGTTTTAAGAGAAAATACAATTACTTCATACAGAAACAAGAAAATAGTTTTAATTTATTTATATATGAACCGGATGATATTAAGAATGAATATTATATTAAATATATCGGGACAGGACGAAATGCATTCGATAAGATCAAAGAGTTGTCTTTCAAATTACTAAAAGAGCTCGGTGCTTCTGATGTAACCGACATAGTAAATATATTAAAAGACAGTGATGCTAAAGCAGTTGAAGAAAGCATGTTAAAGTTTGCAAAATTACACTTCGAAAAAATTAAGGATGATTATAACATCACGGATATTCTGTTTGAAAGGGATATTATCAGAAGCGAATCTAAGATAAGAGGCATGATAGCTCAGGCATATCCGTGGCTGAGAATCCTCGAAATTCCGGGACGCTTCAAACTTGACGACTCTGCAAAGAAATTCTACATCGGGGTCAAAACAAATACCCCATCATTCAGAAAATTTCAAAATTTAATTCATTCAATAGTAGGTTCATCAGTTGAATTCAAAGATTCCGCTGATAATTCTTCCATTACTTTCTACAGTGAATGGGCAGGATTTCCACTCTTTTATTCCTACACTATTGCAGATGAAATGAAACCCTACTACAAACAGTTATCGAAAAATCATAACATCGATTTGCATATCGATAAAAATTATTATTTCTTTAAGGATATCATCCCTTTAACCTCCGAAGAAAGAATTCGGTTAGATGAATCATATAGAGCTTACCTAATGGGATTAATATTTGATGTGTTCGATATCATTACTGAATATGATGAAGAAACAGGTGCAGAAAAAGCAATTTATAAATACACTAAGCAAGAAGGTATAACGGTTAAAAGAACAGAGCAATTGGGGATTGAGTCAAGACTGATTAACAGACTCTTCGAAGAACAAGGAAGAGAAGCTTTAAGATATAATATTATGAAAGATGCCGAAGCAATTCAAAATGAAATGTTCAGAAGCAATTGCCTGGCAGAAATGCTCGTGATTTATGAATATTACTACGATAATATTTATAAACTTGAAGAAACAGAAATTTCAGGAGAAGCTAAAAGGAAAATTGAGACCTATCAATACAACATCGTCCGAAACCTTGCAAAAGAAATCGAGGGAAAGATTAAAGATGAGGATAGAAGTGAGTTTATTAAAAAAGTAAAACAACTCAAAGAAAACATGGATTCGTTTAGTATGTTGTGCGGGGATGGAGTCAAAAGAGTTTTAAGAATTGATAAGATCTTGGCAAAAAGTAAACGCGAATTATACGAAGAGGCACCTGCATCCCTATCTATAAAGGCAAATGGAGGAATATCAAAGAATAAACTAAAAGAACTGAAAGAAGCATTTGATGAAGGTTTAATAACCGAAGAAGAATACAATAAAGCAAAAAAGAAATTTTTAGAATACAATTAAATTTTTATAATAATAATCACATGCCAACTTACGACTATAAATGCAGCAACTGCGGATATACATTTGAAATTCTGCAATCGATTAAAGCTGAACCACTTAAGACATGCTCAAAATGTGGAAAGGAAACATTACAAAAACAAATAAGTGGGGGTGCAGGTCTTATATTCAAAGGAAGTGGATTTTACCAAACAGACTATAAAAATACAAAAACTAAACCATCAGAAAGCAGCAAAACAAACGGTATTCCTAAAAAGAATAATAAAGAAAAACCAAAATCAAAACCACAAAAAGTTACTCAAAAAAAAGATTCAAAATCTATTAACAAAAGTAAGAAGGATTAGGTTATTATTTTCCTGATCCTGTTTCCATCAAATATCTATCTAATCTAAAACTTTCACCAAGATATAATTTCTTGACATCTTCATCTTCTGCTAATTCATTAGCACTACCTGAACGAAATATCTTCCCGTCTATTAATATATAAGCACGGTCAACTATGGACAACGTTTCGTGAACGTTGTGATCAGTTATTAAAACCCCTATTCCCCTATTCTTCAATTTTGCAACTATCTTCATAATATCTTCGGAAGCAATCGGGTCAATTCCAGCAAAAGGTTCATCCAAAAGAATAAATTTAGGAGAAGACGCTAAGGCTCTTGCTATTTCAGTCCTTCGTCTTTCACCTCCCGATAGAGTATAACCCTTAGAATCCCTTACTTTATTTATGTTTAGATCTTTTAGTAATGCTTCACATTGATCTTCTATTTCAAATTTATCTAAATCCATGAATTGAAGAACTGCAAGGATATTTTCTTCAACGGTCATCTTCCTGAAAATTGATGCCTCTTGTGGAAGATAACCAATACCCATTTTCGCTCGCTTATACATCGGATACTTTGATATCAGCTCACCATCAAGTTCTACTTCACCTTCATTCGGTTTTATCATACCACAAATCATATAAAAGGTTGTTGTTTTCCCTGCACCATTGGGTCCTAACAATCCCACTATTTCACCTTGTTTAACACTAAGTGATACATCGTTAACAACTTTCCGCTTCTTGTATTCTTTAACAAGATTATATACTTGTAGTACACTCATACTAAAAAAATTTAAAATAATCTAAGCAAAGTTTATAGCAGAGATTAATTAGTTATTAATCAGCTCACCTTCTAACAATCTTTATCATATCTTCGACAGCTTTTTGTAATCCGGTGAAAACCGCTCTTGAAATTATTGCGTGACCAATACTAATCTCTTTTATATCAACAATATTAAGAAAGGGATGAATATTAACATAATTAAGACCATGCCCTGCAGTTACAATAAGACCTAACTCTGCAGCCATCTGAGCAACACTTCCAATCTTACTCAATTCATTAATTTGCTCTTTCTCTTCTACAGAGTTTGCATATTTTCCTGTATGAATCTCAATAATATCTGCTCCTAATTCAATTGTCTTGTCAATATTGACAGGTTCTGGATCAATAAATAAACTAACTAATATATCTTTAGAATGTAATCCATCAATAGCTTTTGAAATCTTTTTTTCGGAATCAAAAAGATTCAATCCGCCCTCTGTTGTCAGTTCTTCCCTCTTCTCAGGAACAAGCGTCACAAGGTCTGGTAATACTTCACATGCAATACCAACCATTTCTTCAGTTGCAGCCATTTCTAAATCTAATTTCGTCTTAACAATTTCTCTAAGTAATCTCACATCTCTATCATTAATATGCCGTCTGTCTTCTCTTAAATGACAAACGATGCCCTCTGCTCCTGCTAACTCGCAAATACCTGCTGCAACAATTGGATCTGGTTCAATTTCACCCCGCACTTCCCGAAGTGTTGCAACATGGTCTACATTTACTGCTAATCTCATAATAGTTTAAATTTCTTTTATAAATATATTAGAACCAAATTTTATAAAATTTAAATTGATACCTTAATATTGATATCCCATCAATAAAAATCATTACCAACCAGTGAAGCAGCCATGCATAAATAAATGACCTGCTTCTTAATGCTTGAATACCTAATACTAAACCTGCGAAGATCGAAGCAAACAATTCGATTTCTGGTTTACCTTTATGTAATATAAAAAACGGTATCATTTGTATAAATATAGTATAATATCCAAATTTCGGTTTTAAACCAAACAACATATATCCTCTCCAGAAAAACTCCCAACCTAACATATAAATTAGAATGCACAATTCATACAAAAGAAATATTCCAATACTATTCCTTACTTCAGATCCTCCTTGTGGATATGTTTTTGTAAATACTTCTGAACCCGAGACAATCCAAAGAATAGGGATCATAATAATAAGAAATATAACAAGCGTTGTAAGACCAAATTTATAATCACCCCACCTTATTCCAAACTCGGATAATTTTTCTTTAAAAATGAACTTTATAGATAGTACGGGTAAAATGAACATCAGAGTCCCATCCATCATGAACCAATATATTCTCGAAATAAATCTGGAGTCTATTCCATTTACAGGGTCGTGACCAAATATATCATAATAAACGTTAGGACTGGAAAAAGTTATTGATATGAATGTAATTATCGCTACTGACATAAAGATATACGTAGTTTTGAAATCTAATTTCTTTATCTCAGTTATTAATTGCTTGAATTCAGAAATTAATTGCTTTATCAAAAATTTAAATTAATATTTTTTCTTTATAATATATTGAAACTTCTGTGGCTCAAAATTAATGAGGGTGGCGGCATTCACAGGTAACTCAATTACCGGAGTAACGAACCCTAAAGTATCATTTTCAATTACATCATAGTCAATACTCACCTTTATTTCAGACGGATTGATTTGCGAGAGCTGTTCTACACCCCCTCTCAGATACAAAGTTAATTTTGGCGGAATTAATAAAACATCTTTATCCGAAGGAACATTATTAACTGATACTGTTATATCTTCAAAATTTTTATCAGCTGAAAGTTCAACTTTATATTCAATCTTTACCTTTTTCGGTTCGAACCTTATTATATTTTTTAATGTATCGCTTAATTTTACAATCCTTGAAATATCTGAATTAATATTTTCAAAAGTTACAGATTCTGTTGGTATAAATTTAATTTTAGAAAGAATTGATTTAGCACCCGTTATTTTCACATATTTAGGTGTAATAATAGGTTCACCAACAATTTTATATCCATCTTTGAGTATAACATTTACATTGTTTTTCACCTGTACTTTTCTCTCAGATACTTTATCAAAACTTATACTTATAGTATCAGGATATGTATTCAAAATAATTAAATCATGTGGAATATTTAACCGTTCACTTATAGCTTTAAAAGTATTAACTCTTACATCCCGTTTAATACCGGTTAAATCGAGGTAGTATGTTAAATTCTCTGATACGATTAATGTGACTAAATCCCATCCTTTGCCCTTAATTGTTACATCTATCGAAGAAGGTACTGTACTCGCTAACGCCTGTGATTTTGTTAAATTAATTTCTAAAGGTACCGAGAGATTAATTGTATAACTCAAATTCAAACTCAAATAAAGCCACAGTATAACCGCAAAAAATAATATGGAAAGATATATAAGAAAATTTTTTTTCATTTAGTTTTCAAATTAATTTTCTTCTTTTCCTAATATTGACTTCCAATTATCATTTCTTAATTCACTCTGAAGTGTGGAATGTACAAGTTCATAATCGCCCGAACCTGATGTATGCAATTCAATAAACACACACATCGCACCACCTTCAAGTACATTATAATTCCAAATCTCATATCCTTTTGAATTTGCTTCAAACGGATATACTTCACGGGAATCGGGTTTACCATATATTATGTATATTCTTCCTCTATCAGTTCGCCATCCTTCTTTATATGATTCGTTAAATAATTTATTTGCTTCAATAACCCTTAATAAGTATTTAAGTTTAAACTCGTTCTGGGGTGTTGCAGGATTATCATCCCGAATATTCCAAAATTTATACATAAATTTTCTTTTCTGATCTAACGACGTAAGATTTTTGAATGTTTCCGATTCTGCATCAGTTCTAATATACAAACTTTTTTGAAAATCCTCCTCGACAAGTTCTTCTCTCATATTTGCATATTCACTTTTAAGAAATTTTTCATCTTCTGTAATATTTTCGGTAATTAATACGTTTGGGTTATAGATATAGATTTTTTTTTGTTTACTAACATCAATTCCACTTAAAGTATCCTTTATGTTTATTACAAGAATATATGATCCAGTTGGAAGACTATCAACTTCAAACAAACCATATTCAGCTATCGATTCAGATACTGTTCTTATTCTTTTCTCCTTTTTGTAAATTTCATTCCCATTTCTATCCGTGATATTGGAGAAGATGTCAAATCCATCTGGCATTTTTTCCTTATTCAATCCGTAAATCTCAAAATAATAGAATAATTTCTCGACATTATAACCAAATAAACCACTGGGATTTGGGATTACTTCAAGTGTGTTTTTATAAAATATACTTTCCGAATTTGATGATTTTACAACCGATGTAGAAAGTTCTATATCACTAATCTGGAGTAAATTACTAAAAGGATTAATTTCTAACGTAAGTTGAATAGTATCTGTATTCGAATTGTCAAGTGAATCTTTGCCAATTATTATAAATTTGTAATTCCCATAGGGAATTTGATAAGTCAGTTGACCTACCAATTTTCGCTCAAGATTAGAACCGGATGTATCGCTCACTTTTGAGGGTACTAAATACAAATTTGAAAAAATTAAATCCTCGGTGTTTTCATTAATGATTGATAAATCAATTTGACCAATCGCTCTATATTCATTATCTTTATGTTCATATGTCAATCCCTTTTGATAAAAGGAATAATAGATTTCTACAATAGCTTTATCATCACTTCCCCTGAAAATTGAATAATCATATACAAATTGAAATTCATTATCCGCATAAGTTACAGCACTCGAAAACAAGTAAACTAGTGCACACAGATTAAATATAATTAATACAATCTTATTTTTTTCCATTTTTTAAATACAATAAAAGAAAAAGGTAATCATAAAATTAAATACGATTACCTTTAAAATAATAAATTTTATATTTTATTAAAATCCTACAAGCAGTGTAAAGAACTGATTTGTAGAATCAAAT
>CAYYJH010000055.1:0-19432 GCA_964472195.1 uncultured Ignavibacteriaceae bacterium
AGTTATACCAGCCAATTCGATGGCTCAAACCTTTCGAGTGGTGTTTATTTCTATAGATTGACTGCCGGTGATTTTATAAGCACTGAGAAGATGGTATTGATGAAATGAGTTCGTTAACGGCTTCAATTGTTAATGAATTCAGAATAATAAAAGCAGTATGTAAATCCTGTTTTTTTATTAATTCACAAAAAACACATATCATAATTAGTACCGGAAATTACAAAATGTATTCCGTTTTTAATTGTCAAAGTGATTTATTATATCAATATTTGATATAATAAATTTTTTAAGCAACAATGCCTACAAATCTTCCACCTGAAGCGATTGATGCGGAAAAACGATACCGGGCTGCAACAACAACCGCAGAGAAGATCACCTGCCTCGAAGAATATATCGGTGCTATACCAAAACATAAAGGAACCGATAAACTGCGAGCAGCTTTACGAAAACGTTTATCTAAATTAAAAAGTGCAACTCAAAGTAAGAAGAAATCAAGCAGGCAGGATCCTGCATTCCATGTAGAAAGAGAAGGAGCAGGTCAGGTTGTGGTTATCGGGGCAACAAATGTTGGTAAATCATCTCTTGTAGCAAAGTTATCACATGCACACCCAAAGGTTTCAGATGCACCTTTCTCAACCTGGAATGTCACACCTGGGATGATGCTATTCGAAAACATTCAAATTCAGCTTGTCGATACTCCACCTCTGAACAGAGACCACGTTGAGCCAGAATTAATAGAATTGATACGGCTGTCAGATTTAATACTATTAGTAGTAGACTTGCAAGCTGACCCGGACCACCAATTCGAGAGCACTCTTGCGTTTCTTGAAGCGCATCGTATAGTTGCATACAATTTGAAAAACCGTTACACTGGTGAAGATCGAGTCTCATTCATACCACTACTTGTGATCGCTAACAAATATGACGATAAGAATTATGATGAAAATTATGAAATATGTTGTGAATTATTCAAAGACAATTGGAATATTTTTCCTGTATCTGCTTTAACAAGCCGCAACCTTAATCTTATTGAAAAAGAAATCTTTAAAGCACTAAAAATCATTCGTGTGTATTCTAAAGCTCATGGGAAACCACCGGATATGGAAGACCCGTTTGTATTAAAAATAGGAAGTACGGTTGAAGAATTTTCTGTGAAGGTCCATCATGATTTCACAGAGAAATTAAAATCTGCACGAGTTTGGGGTGCTGAAGTTCATGATGGTCAGATGGTTGGAAGAGACCATATACTTCACGATGGTGATGTAGTTGAACTGAATATATAGAATCATAATGTACAATTTTGCCTGCCTGCTGTAGGCAGGAATGCTGAATGTTAAATAATATTAAATCGAAGAAATAAAATTTTATTAATCAAACAAATCTTGGAGATAAACAAATGAAAAAAATGACAGAAAAATCTTTGAACGAAGCATTTGCGGGTGAATCAATGGCAAGTGTAAAATATCTTGCATTTAGCGAGGTGGCTGAGAAGGAAGGTTATACAAAACTCTCTAAACTTTTCCGTGCAATTTCTTATGCTGAGCGGGTTCATGCAATAAATCATGCAAAAAATCTGGGACTAATTAAAAAGACAGCCGACAATTTACAATCAGGCATCGATGGAGAGAATTTTGAAATAGTTGAGATGTACCCTGCTTATGATGCTATCGCAAAACTTCAGAATGAAAAAGGAGCACAGCGTTCGATCCATTATGCTATCGAGGCAGAAAAAATTCATGAAGATATTTACAAACTTGCATTGGATGAGTTGTCTAAAGGAAAAGAAATGGATATAGATGATGTTTATATCTGCCCGGTTTGCGGATATACACATTTAGGAAAACCAACAGAGAAATGCCCTATCTGTAATCTTGGTCCGGATAAATTTAAAAAGTTTTAATTTGTGATTCCTTAAGGGATGAATAATTAAAGACACAAATTACACTAATTATCACGAATCTATTTTTAAAATTAGGATTACAAAAATCCTTTTTCATAAACTAAAAGTACAGATTTGTAAATTGAAGTAAGTATTATATTTAAATATATTGAATGGTTGTAAATAAAAATCATTTCATTCAATGGATAAACAAAACAAGTACACAGCCATAATAAAAAAAATTGATAATTGGTGGATTGGCTGGATTGAGGAAATTCCTGGAGTAAATTGCCAGGAAAGATCAAAACAAAAATTACTCGGGACTTTAAAAATTACTTTAAAAGAAGCTTTAGAATATAATCGACAGGATGCTATAAATGCAGCAGCATCAAATTTTATTGAGGAATTTGTTGAGGTTTGAAACGTAAAGAACTTATAAGATATTTAACTAAGAGTTGATGCGAATTATTAAGAGAAGGTGGAAATCACTCTTGGTGGTGGAATCCAAAGCAGAATAAAAGGTCTTCAATACCACGACACATTGAAGTAAATGATAATCTGGCGAAGAAAATATGCAAGGATTTAGGTGTTCCTCCTGTGAAATGACTCATAAAAAATCGTTCTATTTGATCTTTAAGCTTGCAGTTTGTAGGCAAGTGTTTACGGTCGCAATATGAAAAAAATCATCATACTAATATTATTAATTGTTTTTGTTCGAAGCACAAAATTATCAGCGGGTGATTTTTCTCAAGTAGATGGGATGATAAACGATGCGATAGAAGATGAATACTTTCCCGGGGCACAGCTTCTAATCGGAACGGATGAAGAAATACTTTATCAAAAATCTTACGGTAAATTCACTTATGATGATGATGCAAAACCTGTCGATAATAATAGCATATTCGACCTTGCTTCGCTTACGAAAGTCATTGCGACAACCTCCGCTATAATGAAGTTGTATGATGAAGGAAAGCTCGACCTTTATGACAGGGTTGCTTATTACTTCCCGGAGTTCAGAGTTCATGGTAAAGAAAAAATCACGATACAGAATTTGCTGCTTCATAATTCTGGACTTAAAGCATGGATACCGTTTTATCAAACATGCGAGACCAAGCAGGATGTGATGGATACTATATACAACCTCGAACTCGAATATGAACCGGAAACAGGTTTTGTATACAGTGATTTGAATGCAATACTACTGGGAGAGATAGTAGAGAAAGTTTCGGGCAAAACGCTCGATGTGTATTGTTATGAAAATATTTTTGAACCTCTTAAAATGTTATCGACGTCGTTCAATCCGAATGATGAAGCTAAAGAAAAAATACTCCCGACTGAGTTCGATAACAACTGGAGAAACAAGCTGCTCAAAGGAGAAGTTCATGATGAAGCTGCATACCTGATGGGGGGTGTGTCGGGAAATGCAGGACTTTTTTCCAACGCAGAGGACATTTACACACTTGTGAAAACTTTATTGAACAATGGAACATACTATAATCCATACACAAGAGGTTTGGTAATCGATACATTGTTCAAAGAAAGCACGGTCGATTTATTCACGAGCAAATACATTTATGTTCCATATTACAATACAAGAGCTTTTGGATGGGATACAAAACCAGAACCTAAAGGCTACAGGACTCCATGCGGTGAATTAATGTCAGATAATTGCTTCGGGCATACTGGTTATACCGGTACGAGCGTCTGGTGTGATAAAGAAAGAAAGCTGATAATCATATTTCTAACAAACAGGGTATATCCAAGCAGGTCACATACCGGGATAGGGCGATTAAGACCTGAGTTACACAATAAAATAATCGAGATATTTACAAATTAACTTTTAAACAACATTCATAAAATCTTTAAATATATGAGACATGTCATTACCAAAATTTAAGAACGAACCGTTAACAGACTTTACGAAGAAAAAGAATGTAAAGGCATTTAAAAGAGCTTTAAAAAAGATCGAACCAAGATTTAATAAAGAATACCCTTTGAGTATTGGATCTGAGAATCTTTATTCCGATGATAAATTAAAATCATATAACCCATCGAATCATGATGAAATTGTCGGGACATTTCAAAGAGCAACAGTTGGGCAAGCAGTAAATGCCATTGAAATAGCTAATACAAAATTTAATGAGTGGAAAAAGATTTCCCCAGAAAAAAGAGCTAACTATCTCCTGAAAGCAGCGAAGATAATGAGAAAAAGGAAGCATGAATTCTCTGCGATGATGGTTTGCGAAGAAGGAAAAAACTGGGTAGAAGCCGATGCTGATACAGCCGAAGCAATAGATTTTATGGAATACTATGCGAGGGAAGCTTTAAGATATGATGAGAAACAACCATTAGTTAAATACCCGGGTGAAAAAAATACATTAAAATATATACCACTCGGAGTAGGTATTGTAATACCACCATGGAATTTCCCGCTGGCAATACTCGTGGGAATGACTACGGCAGCGATTGTAAGCGGGAACACCGTTATTTTAAAACCTTCGAGTGACTCCCCTGCTATTGCACAAATGTTTTATGAACTGATGGAAGAAGTTAAACTTCCAGCGGGTGTTCTGAACTTCGTAACGGGAGGCGGTGGAAGCATCGGGGACTCACTCGTTAAACATCACTTAACAAGATTCATTGCATTTACCGGCTCAATGGAAGTTGGATTAAGAATTGTTGAGCTTGCTGCAAAAAAAGAACCCAAGCAAATCTGGATTAAAAGAGTAGTAGCAGAAATGGGCGGCAAAGATACAATTATCATAGATAGCGAATTAAAGAATTTTAACGAAGCTGTAAAAGGAGTGATCACGTCTGCATTTGGTTATTCAGGACAAAAATGTTCAGCATGTTCAAGGGTTATCGTAGATAAAACAATATACGATAAATTCTGCAAAGAACTCGTGAAGGCAGCAACTAAAATAAAAGTAAATGACACCAGATTAAATCCGAACATGGGTCCGGTTATAAATGAAAGCTCTAAGAAAAGCATTTTAGAATATATTGATAAAGGTGTAGAAGAAGGTGGTATCATAATTCTTGGCGGAAATGAAATTCAAAGCACAGGTCATTTTGTTGAACCAACCATAATAAAAGATGTAAAACCTTTTGATACTATCTCTCAGGAAGAGATATTTGGTCCTGTTCTTGCGGTTATTAAATCTAAAAACTTCGACGATGCATTAGAAATTGCAAACAATACAATATACGGACTAACCGGTGCTGTTTATTCAAAAGATCAAAAGAACCTTGATAAAGCTGCGGTTGATTTTCATGTTGGAAATTTATACTTAAACAGGAAATGCACTGGTGCATTAGTCGGAGTCCAGCCATTCGGCGGGTTTAATATGAGTGGTACGGATTCTAAAGCAGGCGGAAGAGATTACTTAGGATTATTTATGCAGGCAAAAATCGTAACAGAAAAATTGAAATAAATCTTATAACTAAAATATAATAAATGAAGACTTTTAAATTTGTATTTAGCTTATATATTTTGTTTGCTGTTCTAAGCTGCAGTAAAATTTCCGAAAAGGTTGAAGAAAAAGTAAACGAAAAGATTGACGAGACAATCGATGAAAATATTAAGAAATTAGACTCGACATTGGATAAAACGAAACTCGATTCATTGAAAAACTTGCTTGATTCAACTATGAATCAATTAGACAGCACCTTGAAAAAAGATCCAAAGGATAAGTAATTCATAAAAGTTAATATTTTAAAATTAACAAATCGTAAATATTAAACGCAAAGTTAAATGAAAATTCACGAATATCAGGCTAAATCTATTTTAAAAAATTTTGGTGTTCCGGTACCGGATGGGATTGCAATAAAATCAATGGATGAATATGATAATGCAATAAACGTACTTAATAAAAGAGGTATAACGCAATACGTTGTAAAAGCTCAAATCCATGCAGGTGGAAGAGGTAAAGGAACAATTTACAATAAAAACAACAGAAACGAGACTGTGGTTGAAGGAGGAGTTAAATTCTTCGGTGGTGACGCAGAGAAAGCAAAAGAATATGCGGGAAAAGTTCTTGGAAATATATTAGTAACACATCAAAGCGGCAGTGAAGGTAAAGAAGTACAAACTTTATATATTGGCGAAGGTCTTGATTATAAGGATGAATTATACCTGGGAATATTACTCGACCGCTCTAATTCAAAAAACGTAATAATGGCATCAACTGAAGGCGGAGTAGAAATCGAGAAAGTAGCCGCTGAAACACCCGAAAAGATCATTAAAGTCTGGATTGAACCGTCAATAGGTATTCAATCATACCAGGCTCGCGAACTTGCATTCGGACTTAATTTAAAAGGAGATACTTTTAAGGATTTTGTAAAATTCATAACATTACTTTATAATGCCTATGAAAAGTCTGACGCATCTCTCGTTGAAATCAATCCATTTGTCATTACTAACGATGACAAAGTATTAGCTTTAGATGCTAAAATTAATTTAGACGATAATGCTCTTTTTAAAAACGAAGAATACGCAGCGTTGAGAGACCTAAATGAAGAAGACCCGTTGGAAATTGAAGCTTCAAAATCAGATTTAAATTATATAAAGTTAGATGGAAACGTAGGCTGCATGGTAAACGGAGCTGGATTAGCAATGGCAACAATGGACCTTATTAAACTCGCCGGTGGTGAACCAGCTAATTTCCTTGATGTTGGTGGAACTGCTTCGGCTGCAACTGTTGAGAACGGTTTTAAGATAATTCTCTCCGATAATAGTGTCCAAGCAATATTAATTAATATCTTCGGTGGAATCGTCAGATGTGATAGGGTAGCCCAAGGTGTTGTTCAAGCAGCTAAACATATAAATATCCCCGTACCTGTCGTCGTCAGATTACAGGGAACAAATGCAGATGAAGCAAAAAAGATTTTAGACGAATCAGAGTTGAATCTTATATCGGCAACAACTTTAGAAGACGCAGCTGATAAGGTTACAAAAGCAATCTCTTAGAAACGGTATGCATCACGTTTTTACAATAATTCATAATTAAAACTGAAATTTTAAATGTCATACAAAAACATTATCGAGGAATATTCGCTCACGTATGATGATATTTCCCTATTACCCAATCAAATATCCGAAATTGAACATAGAATGAACTGTGATACATCCGTGAATTTTCTCGGTGTCAAATTAGCAGTTCCAATCATCGCCTCTCCTATGAATACAGTTTGTAGCGGGAAAATGGCAAAGGCGCTGTCAAATATGAAATGCCTGGGAATTGTGCATAGATTTAATACTGTAGATGAACAATTAAAAGAATTTCATGATAACGTACTTTTAAAAACGAAATATAAAGCAGCAGCTATAGGGGTAAAACATGAATCAGAAATTAATAGGTTGAAAAAGTTAGCTGATGCAGGAATAAAAATATTTTGCATCGACATCGCTAATGGGGGTTCAAGAAGACTTGAGAGGTTCATCAATAACATCAATAACATAATACATGAATATAAATTAAAAATAATTGCTGGTAACGTTGCAAGTTATCATACAACCAAGTTCTTAATTGATTTAGAAGTGGATGCAATCAGAGTAGGTATAGGAAACGGAGCACTTTGCTCAACTTCAATAAAATCGGGAGTTGGCATAGGTCAGGTGGACGCAATTGTTAGAGCACTCAAAGCAAAAGATAAATTGAAAAGTAAAGTTAAGATAATTGCTGATGGTGGTATTAGTACACCCGGTGCTATGTGTAAAGCGATTGCTCTGGGTTGTGATGCCGTTATTTTCGGAAGAGTTTTAGCAGGTAGTGAAGAATCACCAGGAGAAGTATTAAAATATAAAAATCAACGCTGGAAGAAATATTGTGGTAGTTCATCTTTTGCAGTTAAACAGGATAACAAAAAATATATAGAAGGAGAAGAATCTTTAGTATCTTATAAAGGTTCAGTAACTAAAGTAATAAGAGAATATAAAGAAGGATTACAGTCATCAATGAGTTATCTAAACTCTAAAAACATATCCGATTATCAAAAGAATGCAACATTTGTAACTTTGACAGGACATTCATTTATCGAAAGAAAACCCCAATTATAATTTAAGATAAGAAATTATGAGGAAAAAAATAGTAGCCGGTAACTGGAAAATGAATAAAACTTTTCAGGAATCCAAAAAATTGATAAAAAGTATAAGAAAAAATCTTGATGAGGATACCGTATCTAAAATAGATGTAGTAATATTCCCTCCGTTTACGTCATTATCAAGGGCAAGAAAATTGGCGAAAGAATCCGGAATAAATATAGGAGCTCAGAATATGTATTATGAAAACGATGGAGCATATACGGGGGAGATATCTGCCAGCATGCTAAAAGCTCTGGATTGTAAATATGTTATTCTTGGACACAGTGAAAGACGACAATATTTTTCAGAAACAGATTTCACAATAAATCTAAAGATAAAAAAAGCAATTAAGAATGAATTAATCTCGATTGTATGCGTTGGTGAATCATTGGAACAAAGAGAAAATAAAATACAAAACCAGATTGTTAAAGAACAACTTACTAACTGCTTCACCTCGATAGATGGAAAAGATTTTATTAAAATTATTATAGCTTACGAACCTGTGTGGGCAATCGGTACCGGTAAAACAGCAACACCCAGGCTGGCAAATCAAATGCATATTTTTATCAGAGAGACTATTGAAAAATTATATAATCAGGATGTGTCAGCTAATGTAAGAATTCTATATGGTGGAAGTGTAAATGAAAACAACTCCAAAGAATTATTTACTCAAACAGACATTGATGGAGGTCTTATCGGTGGAGCAAGTTTAAAACCGGAAAGTTTCACTAAAATAATAATTTCGGCTATAAATTAATTTATTTCAATTCAAATTTATTATAAACAAAAAGACATACTATGAATGAAGTCGTAATAATATCAGCAGTAAGGACACCGGTAGGTAGTTATTTAGGTGTCTTATCATCTCTAACCGCACCGCAATTAGGTGCTATTGTAATAAAAGAAGTTGTTAAAAGAGCAAACATTAAACCTGAAGACGTCTCAGAAGTTATCATGGGATGTGTTCTTCCGGCAGGAATCGGTCAGGCGCCTGCGAGACAGGCTGCAATATACGCGGGTTTACCCGTATCTGTACCGTGTATGACTATAAATAAAGTATGCGGTTCGGGATTGAAATCTGTTATGCTTGCAGAACAAGCGATAAAATGCGGTGATGCGGACATTGTTGTAGCGGGAGGTTTCGAATCAATGAGTAATGTACCATACTATCTCGATAAAGCAAGAACAGGTTACAGAATGGGACATGGTAAACTGATTGATGGAATGATAGAGGACGGACTGTGGGATGTATACAATAATTTCCACATGGGAAATGCAGCTGAGTTGTGTGCAAAAGAATATAACATCACACGGGAAGAACAGGATGCATTTGCTACTGAAAGTTATCAAAGAGCAATCAAATCACTGGATGAAGGTTTGTTTAAAGAAGAGATAGTACCAGTAGAAATTGAAACAAGAAAAAGGAAAATAGTCGTGGAAGAAGATGAAGAACCACGAAAAGTAAATTTTGAAAAAGGATTAAAGTTACGACCAGCATTTGAAAAAGAAGGAACGGTCACAGCTTTTAACGCATCAAAAATTAATGATGGAGCCGCTGCAGTTGTATTAATGTCAGCCGATAAAGCAAAAGAGTTGGGATTAACCCCAATTGCAAAAATCATAGCTCAAACATCATTTGCACAAAAACCCGAACAGTTCCCGACATCACCGGCTTATGCAATAAAGAATGTATTAAAGAAAGCCGGGCTTGAAGTTAAAGACATTGATCTTTTCGAAGCTAATGAAGCATTTTCTGTTCAGGCTTGTGCAGTGAATAAATTAGCCGAATTAGATCCTGCTAAAGTAAATGTCAATGGTGGTGCCGTTGCCATGGGTCATCCAATAGGAGGAAGCGGTGCCAGGATACTCACTACTCTTCTTTATGCAATGAAAAATCGTGATGCGAAAAGAGGTATTGCTACTTTATGTATAGGCGGTGGTGAAGCGAGTGCAGTTATTGTAGAGAGATGATAACTCGTTAGAATTAACTAATTTTAAAACTATAAATAAATCTAAAAAATGGATATCAAAAATATAGCAGTAATTGGTGTTGGAACGATGGGTAATGGAATTGCCCACACGTTTGCACAGTATGGATATAATGTTTTGATAATTGATGTTAACAAGGAATTGATTGATAAAGGGATTGCAATTATTACAAAAAACCTGGATCGACAGGTAAAAAAAGAAAAAATAACTGAAGAACAAAAAAGTACTACATTAAGCAATATTAAATCTTCAATTGAATTAACGGCTGTAAATAATTCAGAACTTATAATAGAAGCAGCTACAGAAAATATTGAAATCAAGAAAAAGATCTTTGAAACTCTTGATAAAACAGCTAAAGCAGATGCAATATTAGCAAGTAATACATCTTCGATCTCAATAACGGAAATTGCAGCTTTTACGAAGCGACCAGAAAAAGTGATCGGAATGCATTTTATGAATCCTGTACCTATGATGAAGTTAATAGAAGTTATAAGAGGTTTGGCTACGTCACAGGAAACATTCGATACAGTACACGATTTATCAAAGAAAATTAATAAGGAACCTGTTGAAGTTCAGGATTTCCCCGGCTTTGTATCTAACAGAGTTTTACTCCCAATGCTTAATGAAGCTATGTATTGCGTAATGGAAGGAGTTGCGACTCCGGATGCAATTGACACTGTCATGAAACTTGGTATGGCTCATCCGATGGGTCCATTGACTCTTGCAGACTTCATTGGTCTTGATGTTTGTTTATCAATTATGGAAGTTTTACACGAAGGATTGGGTGATTCGAAGTACAGACCTTGCCCGTTATTAAAGAAAATGGTAGCTGCAGGTTATCTTGGACGAAAAAGCGGCAGAGGTTTTTACGATTATTCTGAAAAATAATTCACAAATGAATTTCATATTTATAAACTTAAAAAATAATTATCATGAATTTTGAATTAACAGATGAGCACAAAGCTATAAAGGATGCTGCAAAAGATTTTGCCGAAAATGAAATAGCTCCATCCGCTGTTGAAAGAGACATCAATGCTGAATTTCCAGGTGAAATTATTAAAAAATTAGGTGAACTCGGATTCATGGGTATGATGGTTTCTCAGGATTGGGGAGGTGCTGGAATGGATACAATTAGTTACGTTGTTGCCCTTGAGGAAGTATCCAAAGTTGATGCTTCGGTCGGTGTAATCATGTCTGTGAACAATTCTCTTGTATGCTATGGACTCGAGGAATACGGTTCAGATCATATAAAGGAAAAATATTTAAAACCACTTGCATCAGGACAAAAGTTAGGTGCATTTTGTTTATCAGAACCCGAAGCAGGAAGTGATGCAACAGCCCAAAAGAGTACTGCTGAATTAAAAGGAGATTATTATTTACTTAACGGAATGAAAAATTGGACAACAAGCGGTATAAATGCGGATTATTATGTTCTACAAGCAATAACTGATAAGTCTAAAGGTTATAAAGGGATTTCAACATTTTTAGTCGAAAAAGCTTTTGAGGGAATCGAATTAGGAAAAAAAGAAGACAAATTAGGTATTAGAAGCTCGGATACGTGTTCAATAGGGCTAAACGATGTCAAAGTTCCAAAGGAAAATCTTATAGGCGAAGAAGGAATGGGATTTAAAATAGCAATGACAACTTTGAATGGTGGAAGAATTGGTATTGCTGCTCAGGCTCTTGGCATTGCACAAGCTTCATTTGAAGCCGCTCTTAAATATTCTAAAGAAAGAAAAGCATTCGACGCACCAATAGCAAATCTTCAAGCTATACAATTTAAACTTGCAGATATGTCAGTCAACATTGAAGCTGCAAGATTAGTAACATTGCATTCAGCATGGAAAAAAGATCAAAAGCAGAATTATATTAAAGAAGCTGCTCATGCAAAACTCATCGCAAGTGAGGTAGCAGTTAAGACTGCACTAGAAGCTATACAAATTCATGGTGGATATGGTTATGTAAGAGAATATCTTGTCGAGAGGTTCTTAAGAGATGCAAAAATTACCGAAATTTATGAAGGTACAAATGAAATTCAAAGACTTGTTATTGCACGAGAGATTCTAAAATAGTTAAAATAAAAAATCCCAAATTATAAATATTAATTTGGGATTTTTTGATTAAAAACTAAATATTCCTTTAAAGGATAGGTTAACACTATTAAAATTACTTGCTATCGAAGATACTACCGGTATTATTTTATTCCCTTTTAAAGGAACTATCCTGTAACCTAACTCAATAGCATATCCAAATCTCGCTGAGGATCCAAACCCAACCATAAACTGTAAATTTCCATTCCAGATACTATTCTTAGATGTTTTGAATCCCTGATACGATGTCAAATTTTCATCCAGGTAAATTTTATTGTCATACTCTTCCCTTATGTACATTAGTCCACCTCCAAATCCTATATACAAATTACTTACAGGTGACAGCATATCTTCTGTAAACGGATAAAACTTTAAATTAATGTTTATTGGAATTGCAAACAGGTTTGCTTTGTTCGGTAAGTAATATCTTTGCCCAACATCATCATTGAAATAGAATCCATCACTGTTGCTGGAAGATGAATAAACAAACGATGGTGATAGTTCGATAGCAAAATTTTTGTTTAATCTGATTCCATAGAACAAATTCACTTCATTCATAAATGACGAATTGGAAAAATTAAATACAGGATATACATCCGCAACATCTGAATTCGTAAAGAAAATCAAACTATAGCCTAAACCAGCATAACTATAACTTTCTCCCCTGCTTTTTGTTTGCGAATTAGCAAAACTGAAAGCTAAAGAAAGAATAATAAAAGAGAGAATGAATTTTTTCATTTTCAAGTTTTATAAATTTATAAAATGTATCTGCTAAGATCGCGATTTTTAACAATGGTACTCAATTTATTATTAACAAGTTTCTTATTAATAAATATTTTTCTTTTCTTTTGTTTATCCGGTACATCGAATAATATATCCTCTAACAATGTAGTAAGGATAGTATGAAGTCTTCTGGCGCCAATGTTCTCAACCTGCTCATTTACTTCCGCAGCAATCTTGGCAACCTCCTGAATGGATTCATCATTAAATATTAATTCAACATTTTCAGATTCCATTAAGGCTTTGTACTGTTTTATCAAGGCATTTTCAGGTTGAGTTAGGATTTTATAAAAATCCTGTTCGTTTAAACTATTCAATTCTACTCTAATAGGAAATCTTCCTTGAAGCTCAGGAATAAGATCGCTTGGTTTGGAAATATGAAAAGCACCCGATGCAATAAAAAGAATATGATCTGATTTTACAGGTCCGTATTTTGTTACAACAGTCGAACCTTCAACGATCGGGAGAAGATCTCGCTGGACACCTTCGCGTGAAACATCCACACCCGAAGAAGATTTACTGTCTTTACCGGATATCTTATCAATTTCATCGATAAAAACTATTCCAGAATTTTGAACTTTATCAAGTGCTTCCTGAATGACCCTATCCATATCAATTAGTTTCTGCGATTCTTCAATTGATAGAACCTTTCTTGCTTCTGCAACTGTTAGTTTCTTTTTTTTCGATTTCTTTGGAACCATATTTCCAAACAAATCGTGCAGGTTTAGACCCATTTCTTCCAATCCTATCGGTCCAAGAACCTGAAGCATAGGAAAATTCTCACTTGATAGATCAAGTTCAATTACTCTCTCATCGAGTTTCCCACTCTTTAATAATTTATTAAACTTCTCCCTCGTTTTTAAATTCGTTTCATTAATATCTTTCTTATCATCGTTGTTTATATTAAAACCCAATTCAGATTTACCTTGAGTTTTTACTGCCTCTCTTGCAGTCGTTGGGATTCTTTTCTTTACCGGTGGAATTAATATATCCAGAATTCGCTCGTCTGCATTCTCATGAGCTTTTCCTTCAACCTCTTTTGTTTTTTTCTGCTTTATCATGTTAACTGATAAATCAGTGAGCTCTCTGATCATTGATTCAACATCTCTTCCAACATATCCTACTTCAGTATACTTTGATGCTTCAACTTTTATAAAAGGTGCGTTTGACAACCTTGATAAACGCCTTGCAATTTCAGTTTTCCCAACACCGGTCGGACCTATCATTATAATATTGTTTGGTAAGATTTCCTCTCGTATCTCTTCCGCAATTTGCTGTCTTCTCCATCGATTTCTTAGAGCGATTGCGACTGACTTCTTTGCATTATCCTGACCGATAATATATTTATCGAGTTCTTTAACAATCTCTGAAGGAGTTAGCTGCCCTATTATTTTTGGAGCCTTATCTTTTTTCTTTACCTTTTTTACTTTAGTATTGGGTCTCTTATTGTTTTCTTTTTCTTTCAATTTTTTAGTCATGTTGTTATTATGTATTTTAATTGTTATTCAATTCTTCAATTGTGATATTAGTATTTGTATAAATGCAAACGTTAGCTGCTTGTTTTAATGATTCTTTGACAATCTCTTTAGCAGATAAATTTGTATACTTAAGCATTATTCTTGCTGCAATAGTTGCGTACTGACCACCTGAACCAATCGCTATTATACCATCATCCGGTTCAATCACATCACCCGTTCCCGAAATTAAAAAAGTTTTATCTTTACCTACTACCGCCAGGAGTGCTTCCAGTCTACGAAGATATTTATCGGTCCTCCATTCCTTCGCAAGTTCGACTGCAGCTCTAGATAAATTTCCTTTATATTGTTCAAGTTTACTTTCGAACCTTTCAAACAATGTAAACGCATCTGATGTTGCTCCTGCAAACCCAACAAGAACTGATTCATTAAAGATTTTTCTTACTTTTTTGGCAGTGTGTTTCATTACAGAATTTCCCATCGTTACCTGACCGTCGCTCCCTATAACAGATTTTCCATCTTTTATTAATCCTATTACTGTTGTTGCTTTGATAGTATTCTTTCCCATGTTAATAAATTATTATTTAAAAAAATTGCTTGTTAAATTTTTCTCCTTAACCTTGCTTTCGGAATTTTCACTGACTCACGGTATTTCGCAATTGTTCTTCTAGCTATTTTATATCCTGCTTTTTTCATTTCTACTGCAAGCTGGTCGTCGGTAAATGGCTTCGAAGTATCTTCATTATCTATTATCTCTTTCAATTTTATTTTAATCTCTTTGGTCGAAATGTCATCACCTTCATCATTCTTCATATAATTACTGAAAAAATATTTTAGTTCATAGATTCCAAAATCTGTTTGGACATATTTACCCCTAACAGTGCGGCTAACCGTAGAAATATCCATGTTAATATCTTCGGCAACATCCTTTTCATACATTGGCTTCAGTCCTTCGCCCATATTATCAAAGAACTCAATTTGTCTTCGAATAATCGAGTTCATAACTTTCAACATTGTTTCCCTTCTCGATTTTATAGCTTCTAAAAACCATTTAGCTCTTTCATAATTATTGGTTATAAAAACTTTTGTATCTTTTTCTAATTTATTCTTATTACCTGATAATACCTTCTTATATGTCTTATTTAATCTTAAACTTGGTATGTTTCTGTCATTTAATTCAACTTTATATTCCCCATTCTCTTTGGTTACTATAAGGTCGGGATAGATATAATTTTGTTCAATTAGCCTTTCTATTGTTCCGGGTTTGGGATTAAGTTTTAAAATGAAATCGAAAATTTCGTTAATAGTTTCTGCTTCTACATTCAACTCTTTAATAAGCTTTTCGTAATTCTTTAACCTGAATTCATCAAAGTAATCATTTAATACTCTTTTACATAGTTTATTGAAACCATCATCTGTTTTTAAATTATCAATCTGGAGAAGTAAACATTCGCGTAGATTTCTTGAGGCAATCCCGGTGGGATCAAATTTTTGAATACGCTCTATGACTTCATTTATTTCCCCTATTGTAAAACCATCATTCTCAAATTCAGTTCCAATCTTTAGTTTATCTATATCCTTTTTTATATCTTCGCTTTTATCTCTTAGGTATCCTTCATCATCAAGGCTACCGATTATCTCTTCACCTATGAAAATTTGTTTGTTATTTAATCCGGACAAATGCAGTTGTGATAAAAGATTATCATATAAAGTCACTTTACTTCTCCATAAGTTTTCCTGAATTACCCTTCTATCATTAACACTATTTTCTTGCGTTTTATATCCTGCTATATCAGCATCACCATAATCTTCCCAATTGAATTCCTCCTCTTCATCTAGCTTGTCTTCCTCATCTTTTATTTCCTCTTTTTCTTCTGACTCCTCCTCTAATAAATCATAAATCTCATCCAAAAAAGGATTCTGTACTATCTCCTGCCTAATCATTTGTTCAATTGCTATTGTAGGAATAGCTAATAGACTTTGTCTCTGAATTATTTGTGGAAGAATCTTTTGTACTAACCGTTGAGTTTGAGTCTGTTGCAACATGGATTCACTAATTGTTTAATCGTTTTTCTAAATTATAATAAAACTGTTTACCAAACTCGCGAATAATTCCATCTTTTGCAAATTTCATCACAGATATGCCTTCCAGTAAACCTTTATTCAGCGCTTCGTTACATTCGTATATTTTTTCATATTTCAGGATATTCCTTTTCTCTCCATTAATTCTGATTGGGAATAAATGACATGATATTGGTTTTATAAAATCTGTTCTTTTTTCATAGTAAGCTTTCTGGAAAGCACACTTAGCGATTCCATTATCATAGTAAGAAAAAATACAATCGTCATTGTTTATCCCTTTCAATGCGTATTCATTTCCATCTCTTTCATAGAATCCATATTCATCAATCCAATTTAAATTGACATCTGCTAAATATTCTTTCACCGTATCTAATATAGATTCTATTTTTTTTATCTCCACTTTTAATAATGGAGCCCCGACAGTTCCTTTTATCGTACAACAAGCACCTTTACACAATTGCAGGTCACACGAGAATTTAACCGTGACTATTCTATCGTCAATCATGTACTTATTTAAATCATTACTCATAACCTTATGAAATTCTTCCCGGGTATCTGTTTTATAATTCCTTTAAACTCAAGAGATAACAAATTTACGAGACAGTCAGATATAGACATCTCCGCAATTTCACTTATCATATCAATGTGAATAGGTTCTATACCTATAACTTCGTAAATCTTTTTCTCAAAAATACTCAATTCCTGTATTTGTTTTTCTTCTTTCTCTGCTTCACCCTTCTTTAATATAGGTTTAAGTTTATAACTTAATTCATTCAATATATCATCGACGTTAGTTACCAGTTTTGCCTGACCGTTCTTAATTAGCTCATTGCTGCCTTCCGATTTCTTTGAATATATATATCCGGGTATTGAGAACACCTCTTTATTTTGATCAAGTGCAAATTCCCCTGTTATTAAAGAACCGCCTTTTAATCCGGTCTCAACAATTAACGTCCCGACACTAATACCGCTTATTATTCTGTTCCTTCTTGGAAAATTAACCTTATCAGGAGCAGCACCTATCTCGAACTCCGATATTACAGCACCGTTTTCTATAATTTGTTCGTAGATCTTTTTATTTTCTTTTGGATAAACCACATCTACACCGCAGCCCAAGACAGCATAAGTTAAATTATTATTTTCAAGAGCAACTCTGTGTGACATAGAATCAATACCTCTCGCTAATCCACTTACAACTGGAATTCCCAATTTTGAAATCTCCTTAACCATTCTCTCACATACATTCCTGCCGTATTCTGTAGGGAATCTCGTTCCCACAACACTCAATGAATACTTATCTTCTTTATTAAGTTTCCCTTTTATATACAACAATACCGGAGCATCGAATATCTTCTTCAAGTTTGAGGGATATTCTTCATCAGTAATATTAATAATCCGAATGTTCTTTTCCTCAGCATTCTTAATAATTTTTTCGAACTCTTTTTCATACTCCCCAAGATACTTCCTACACTTCAATATTTCATTAGAAGTCTTCTCATCAATTCCCTCAATCCTTTTTAACTCACGTTTACTGAGCTCAAAACATTCTTTCGTTTCTTTACAGCGTGCCAGGATATTCTTTATCCTCACATTACCAAGGTTCTTCACCTTCGTCATGTAAAATAAGTATTTTAAATTTTCTTTACTTTGCAAAAATTAATCCTTTGATTTATAACAAAGTTATCATTAATACAATTTAAGACTAAGATAATAAGTTTTAAACATAATTATTATTCAAGAAAATAGCAAAGCGATAGTAAGGGGAAAGAGATTAAAAAATCATATAGTTTGTAAATATATAAGCCAAATCATCTGAATTTCTTAAATGTTACTCCGAATGACGCCGGAATAAAATTTTACCTTTTTTCTATAAAATAAATATTGTAATTAATTTCAAAGTTCATTAATAACTTTTCACAAAGGAGCAACAAATGGATAAGAAAACCTATCTAAATTTCATCTTCCTTTTAGTAATATTATTTCCTTTAAAACTTTTAGCGCAAGGTAGTCTGGGCGGAGAAACATCAGACTTTACAATCAATCCTTATTGGGAATTTTACTCTGATAACAAACTATCAACAATTTCAGGAGGAAAAGGATATACAGGAGTTGCATCATTGGGAGATATGTCAAGCATTTCACTAAATCCTGCGTCTCTTAATGTGGATAAGAAATTTAATACGAATTTAAGTTATAGTTATAAAAGTAGTTTTAATTATCTTCCTAATGTTAGTAATGATATTCATTTAAAAAGCTTTATTCCTTCATTGTCAGTTGGTGGAGGGTATAGAATTAATGAAAATTTTCAGGTTGGTTTTGCATATCAAAATAATTACAGCTATAGGTTGGTCGTTGATATGATATATATGGATGAATTCGGGAATGAAATCGGCAGAGATGAACTTTATTATAAATTAGCTACTCATTCATTACTCGTACCATTTGTATTTAATTACGAATGGTTAAGGCTTGGTGCAAATCTTAACCTAACTTATTTAAGAGGTGATATTGACCTTGGAGAAAATACTTTCTTTCCGGGTGTACCTTATAAGGCAAAAGGAGAACTTTGGGGTTTTATTCCCCAGATAGGATTCATTATTTCTCCTAATGAATATTTTTCTTTAGGAGCCTCCTATACATTCGGATTTTCTGATAACTTTGAGTGGGTATATGAAAATGGAACTCCTCAAACATCTTATTGTGAAATACCAGCAAGACTAACAGTTGGAACTGAAGGTCATTTACTGGAAAATAAATTAAAATTATCTCTCGAATATCATTATGCAAACACATCTGTCATCGACTATCTGAAAGATAAAAATAACATACATGCAGGAGCAGAATATTCTATTGACGATTCCTGGATTGTCCGTGGAGGTTTTTTTACACTCTTTGATTTTCGTGATCTCGATGACACCTGGACTAACACTTCAACATTCGACCAGTTTTTCATTACGGTTGGGGGAACATATAAATACAAAGGATTTGCATTTAATATAGCACTCCTGAGCAGTACTCTAACCAGCAGCTCGGATGTAAAGCATTCGATTATTAA
>CAYYJH010000056.1:0-19169 GCA_964472195.1 uncultured Ignavibacteriaceae bacterium
TTAATAAATTGTACTCATTACATTTTTATAATGGATACAAATATATAAAAATTATATTCTCTGTGCAAGTATATTTTTAATATTTTTCTTATTGAAATTGAATATTGAATACTCAATAATTATTTTACAATTGTCTTCAAATAAAAAAACTTATGCCGGAAAGTATCAGGCAGTTAGCAGCTGTTATGTTTACTGATATGGTTGGTTTCACCGCTCTGATGCAAAAGAATGAAACCAAAGCCAGGGAAGATAGAGATAGACATCGAAAAATCTTAGAGAAGTATATTTTTGAACATTTAGGAAAAATTCTTCAATATTATGGAGATGGAACTCTCAGCATATTTGGAAGTGCAATAGAAGCAGTTAACTGTGCAATAAAAATACAAACTGATCTCCAGAAAGAACCAAAGATACCACTAAGAATAGGAATACATCTTGGCGATATAGTCTACGAAGATGATGGTGCATACGGGGATGGATTGAACATTGCATCAAGAATAGAATCCTTATCAGTCCCGGGAGCAGTTTTAATTTCAGATAGAGTTTACGATGAAATAAAAAACCAGCCCTCCCTCAAGTCAAAGTCATTGGGAAAGTTTGAACTAAAAAATGTAAATCGTTTAGTTGAAATATATGCTTTGATAAACAAAGGATTGACAATTCCAAAGCCCGAAGAGATTCAAGGAAAGGGTAAAGCGGAGACCAAGAGTATTGCTGTGCTTCCTTTTATTAACATGAGTGCTGATCCTGAGAATGAATATTTCAGTGATGGTATTTCTGAAGAATTAATAAATGCTTTAACAAGAGTTAAAGGATTACTGGTCACATCCAGAACATCATCGTTTGCTTTTAAAGGTAAAAGTCATGATATAAGGGAAATAGGTTCGCAGCTCGATGTAGGCACTATTCTTGAGGGAAGTGTAAGGAAAGCGGGTAATAAAGTTCGGATTACCGCCCAACTCATCAGTACGTCCGATGGTTATCATTTTTGGTCAGAGGTGTACGACAGAGAGTTGAAAGATATTTTCAATGTTCAGGATGAAATTTCCAGAATCATTGCTAATAAGCTGAGGGATGACTTGGGAGGTGAAATTACAGCCGAATCATTAGTAAAATCCAGGACAAATAATTTGGAAGCATACAACCTTCTTTTAAAGGGAAAGTTTTACTTTCACAAATGGTCACCCCCCGATGTATTTAAAGCATTAGAATTTTTCAACAAAGCATCGAAAAAAGCTCCAGATTACTCACTCCCTTATACATGGATAGCAGGATGTTATTCCTTTTTAGGAGCTATTGGATATTTGCCTCCTCAGGAAGCGTACCCGAAAGCAAAAGAATATGCGTTGAAGTCATTAGAAATTGATGTTAATTTACCGGAAGCACATCTTTCAATTGGCTTGGTAAAACTTTTTTTTGAATGGGATTGGATAGGAGTAAAGAAATCTTTACAAAAAGCGATAGAGTTAAATCCGAGTTATGCTGGTGCACATCAATTTTATGCAATTTATCTAAAACTGATAGATAAAACAGAAGATGCTGTAAGGGAAGCAGAATTAGCTCATTTTCTTGATCCACTATCAGCTCCAATCTGTGATTGTTTGGGGGATATTTATTTTCATGTAGGTCGTTTTGATCTTGCAATCGAACAATATAACAAAACTCTTGAGCTAGATCCAAATTTTGGAAATGCTTATTATGGATTAGGTTGGACTTATTGGGAGAAGGGGGAGCGGGAGAAAGCGCTTGAAATTTTCGAGAGAATTCAGAAAATACCAGGGAGCGAATTGTGGGGATTATCATTTTTAAGCTTTGCTTATGCAAGAATGGGTAATGAAAAGAAAGCAAGAAAGTGTCTTGAAAAATTAGAGAAGGTGAAACAATACGAAAAAAAAGTTGCATGCGATATATTTTTTGCAATTATTAATGCCGGTCTAAAAGAATATGATAAGGTTTTTTACTATTTAGAGAGAGCATATAATGAAAGACATGGGGGATTGATTTTCATAAAGAACAGACCATGGAAAGGGATACATAAAGATCCTCGTTTCAAAACATTAATGAATAAAATAGGCTTACCACTTAAAATTCCTAATTAATGTATCTTAACAGTAAAAATCTCTTATAAAAATTACATTAGGAATGAAGTGGTTGTCTCATTATCATTCGATAGTGAGATTAATAATTATTTAATAAATATTTTATTTACAAAAGGAGTTCACAATGCATTTACGAAGTTTCTTATTTCTATTATTAATTATAACCATTCCGGTTTTATCATTTGCATATCCAGGGAAAGTAATAGATTCATTTCCTGCCCCGGGGGGATTCTGTACCGGTATGACCTTTGAGGAAAATCATTTATGGGTGGCAGATTACAAAGCCGATAAGTTGTATATGCTTGATATTGAAACAGGTGAAATTAAAAGAAGCATTCCATCACCTGGATTTTGGCCTAAAGGACTGGCTTGGGATGGTGAATTTCTTTGGAATGTAGATGGTCAGCAGAAAATGATATTTCAGATTAATCCAAAGGATGGTACTATTTTAAGAGCAATTTATTCACCTTCTGATTATCCGGCTGGTTTAACCTGGGATGGTGAAACCTTATGGCTAAGTGATTATAAAAAGAAGGAAGTTATGAAACTTGATCTCAATGACGGAACTGCTATTAAAAAATATACAGCACCTTCAAGATATCCTCAGGGATTGACGTATGACGGAACATATATATGGTGTGCAGATAGGAGGAGCGATGAAATATATATGATAGATCCTTCAAATGGTGAGGTAATAAATATACTGAAATCTCCAGCCCCGTATCCAAGAGGTTTAGCTTATGATGGAAAGTATTTATGGAACGTAGATTATCAGGCAGATTCTATTTACAAATTAGTTCGACAGGATGATGAAAAGTATGTTCTGAACGAAACTAGAAATACGAATGTAACTTTAACACATGAAGTTAAGGTGTACGGAAATGGAAAGCTAAAAGATCTGAGTGTCTACATTGCAATACCCGAAAACATGCCTCAACAAAAAATACTTTCGCTTGAGTTTTCTCCAAAGAAATATAAAACGGAAAAAGATAAATGGGATCAACAAATAGCCGTTTTTAACTATAAAAATATCCCAACCGAGACCACTACGGAATCGATTATGGAAGTAGAGGCTGAGATTTCTGAGATTCGTTATTTTATTTTTCCAGACAAATGCGGGACATTGGATGATATTCCTGAAAACATCCAATCTATTTATACAGCGAATGGTAGTAAATATATGTTAGACGATGAGTATATTCAGAAACGGGTTAAGGAAATTGTAGGTAATGAAAAAAATCCATACTGGATTGCACGGAAGATTTTTGATTTTGTTCGCAATACTCTCGAGTATAAGTTAGAAGGAGGATGGAATAATGCTCCTTTCGTTCTTCAGCGTGGAACTGGGTCATGCTCCGAGTATACGTTTAGTTTTATTGCATTGTGCAGAGCTGCTGGTCTGCCCGCACGCTATGTGGGAGCAATAGTCGTTCGTGGAGATGATGCAAGCTTAGATGATGTCTTCCACAGGTGGCCCGAAGTGTATTTACCGAATTACGGCTGGATACCCATTGATCCACAGGGAGGTGATAAACCGCTCCCGAGAAACAGGGCAATGAACATAGGTAATCTGTCTAATCGGTTTTTAATTACTACACAGGGTGGCGGAGATTCTGAATATCTTGGCTGGTATTATAATCACAATGAAGAATACCGAACAGAACCTCAGGTACAGGTGAATGTGGAGGCATTTGGGGAGTGGGAACCGATTGAAGAGTAAATCGTAAATGAAAATAATTTATCAACACTGTATAACTACAATAAAAATTTTTTCTCTCAATTTTTATGAAGAAAGTTTCCTTTCCTGTAGACAAACAAAAATGGCATCCAAGTTTGATACCCGGTGCTATAGTGCTAATCTCTTCATACAATTCTGAAAAAGAGCTCAACATTGCTCCGAAAAGCTGGATACAAATGGTTTCGTTTGAACCTTCGATACTAATGTTCTCAGGTACAAAAGGAAACATAACAGAAAACAATATTCTAAAAACAAAGTGTTTTGGAGTGAACATAGTAGATTCTTCATTAGCAGCTAGGACGTATGAATGAATTAAGTGGAAGGGGAAAGAAAGAATTCAGAAAGCTGGCTTCACTTTATGTGATGCTACTAAGATCGAAGCATCAGTGGTTAAAGAATGCAAAGCTCATCTTAAATGCCGTTTGTATGACACAATGGAGATAGGAAGTGGGTTTGTAATCTTTGGAGAGATTGTTGCTGCTTCGATATGGGAAGATATCTTAAGTGCTGAAAAGGAGAAGGAGTATTCTCTTTTAGATCAGATTGTATTTCTCGAAGATAATGTCTTCGCAAGAATAAATAAGATTTCGAGACTGAAATAATGTGATTAGTACCTTCTGCTTTTCCTTTTTCAATTAGATTTTTTAAGATCGAATGATAGGAACATTTTATTATGTTTGTATATATAATCTTTAAATAAAAACTTACAGAATGAAATACTTAATCATAATTATAATTTTTCAATCGTGCAGTATTAATTTTGATACTGAAGGGACCTCATTTAATCTATCCGGCGATGACATCAGGCAGGAAATAATTGATACTGTAAGGGAAATTGCTAATGAGAATATATTAATGAGTGTTGGCGTTGGTATAGCCGGAATAAAAACCCCTCAGTTCGAGAGATTTGAATACTTGTTTACGAATGCGACGGAAAGTGAATTAATTGAATTAATGGATTATCCAAATGGTGTTGTAAAAGGATATACATTTTGGGCTTTGGCTAAGATGAGGTCAGACAGTTTAGAATGCATTATTGAAAATCACATCGGCGATACAGATACCATTATATCACAATCGGGATGTTTGATGTTTTCTTATCCAGTTATTGATTTTATGATTGAAGTAGTTACACCAGGTCTAGTTGATATTGATTGCATGAAATTCAGCGAAGATAAATTAGAAAGACTAAGAAAATTAAGAAACAGTTATTATTAGCATCCGAAAGAGAAAATTATTTCAATACAAACACACCTTCTTTTCAAATTCATCAATATTGTATCATTTCTTTGATTTTATAATGTTCTTACGAATTGAATAAAAAGTGAAATTATGATATATTAAACGCAAACAAAGTGTTATGAATAATGATAATAAAATAACCGAAGCTGAAATTCTTGAGGAGATTGAAGAAGAATCAACTAAAGCAGGTCCTCAGACATTAGACGAGGTAATTCTAAAAGAAGAGAGAATAAAAGAAAAATCGAAGAAACTCGAACCCGGAAGATTTCAGAAATTATTTAATCAGATAAAACTTGCTTTGGAGATGGTTAAGGATTTTAAAGCAAGACTTTACACTGATATACCATGGAGAACGATAGGTCTTTTATCGGTTGCTTTATTATATTTTTTAAATCCACTTGATATCATTCCTGATCTACTTCCGATTCTTGGTCTTACTGACGATGCAATTGCATTTGCAGCAATTTTCAAATCTGTTCAGGCTGATCTTAAAAATTACTGCAACTGGAAAGGTTATGATCCGGAGGATTTTTTTTGATTTTATAATGAGTAGTATTTATTTATAAATTATTGTTAAGGGAAAATATTTGAAAGAAAATCTTAATGTTCTATTTGTTGGTGATATAATTGGAGAGCCTGGGTATAATTTAACAAAATCTCTTCTTCCGAGTTTCATTTCTAAGTATAAAATAAATTTTGTCATAGCGAATGCTGAAAATATTTCGGGCGGGATGGGGCTTCTTGAGAAAGACGCAAAGGATCTATTAGACCTCGACATTGATGTTCTTACGGGTGGAAACCATACGATGGATAAGCTTCAAGCTCACAGGTATATTAACCAGGCAGAAGATGTGTTAAGACCGATGAATTATCCCCGTGGTGCATACGGATTCGGATTTGGTGTTTATTCTGTGCCGGGCTTTGAGTGTAAAGTTGGTGTTGTAAATTTGCAGGGAAGAGTATTCATGAAAGCAATTGACTGTCCTTTCAGGAGTTTCGATTGGGGTTATGAAAAAATAAAAGAAAAGACAAATATAATTCTTGTCGATTTTCATGCCGAGGCTACATCAGAAAAAATTGCCTTCGCTTGGTATGCAGATGGAAGAGCAACCGCTGTGTTTGGAACACATACACATGTTCAGACAGCAGATAATCATTTACTGCCAGGAGGTACTGCATACATTACCGATATCGGAATGACAGGTCCATATGATTCTGTCATTGGTATGAAGAAGGAGCAATCGATTAAACGGTTCGTTTATGCTACACCGCAAAAGCACCAGGTAGCTGAAGATGATCTAAGATTTGCAGCTGTTCATTGTGAGATTGATACCGAAACAGGCAAGGCTTTATCGATAAACAGAATATTTTATCCGGAATTTTAACGACAAAAATTGTTCTTATGAAAAAAATGAAAAGTGTTCCGTTGAACGATGAACTATATACTTACATTCTTGATAAGTTTGTACCCGAAGATACTGTGTTGGAAGAGTTAATTAAAGAAACAAAACAATCGGGATTTCCAATGATACAAATTGCACCCGAACAGGGGAGGTTTCTTTATCTAATATGTAAAATGGTCAACGCAAAATCTGCTCTCGAGATTGGAACACTTACGGGTTTCAGTGGAATTTTTATTGCAAGAGGACTTAGTAAAAACGGCAGGCTTACAACCATAGATATTAATCCGGAACATACCGAGCTTGCAAAAAAATTTTTTAAGAAAGCAGGTGTAGAGAATAAAATAAATACAGTAGTAGATAAAGGATTGAATTTTATGAAATCTGCTATCGAGGCATCAATGAAATATGATTTAATCTTTATCGATGCTGAAAAGATAAACTATCCGAATTATTTTGAGCTCGCATTTAATTTGTCTCATGAAGGAACAATTCTTGCATTTGATAATACAATAAAAAACGGAAATGTTGTTAACGATCCGGGAGATGATGATAATCTCAGGGCAATTCAGAAGACAAATGACTTAATGTCTGGGGATAACAGAGTAGAATCACTCTTGCTGCCTATCGGTGATGGTATAACATTTGGCGTTGTAAAAAAATAAATCTTTTATTAAAATGTTTCATTGATAAAATCTAAATTATAATTCTGTTTTTTTTATAAATAAAAAATTAGCGAAATGAAAATAAAAATTTTTATTACTTTGGTGTCATTGTACCTGACAGTATCTTTGGCATTTTTAAGCACAGGATGTGATGAAAGTTCTACAAAACCGGATACACTTACGGCAGATACTACTATTGATTCGAATGTTTTGGAATTTTATAATAGAGTCATAAATGAATACTTTGATGATAATTCAAGAAGTGCTATGAATTTATTAACTGGGGTGGTATTGGCAGAATCAGATGGAAGCAAAGACATTCAAATGAGAGATTCGAGTGGTATGAGATTAAATTTCTTTCTTAGGTCAGGAGATTTAGCTCTTAGAATTCCAGGTTATGAAACTGATTTTGGACAGTTTATTGCTTATGACAATATATCTGAATCGGAGTTCGATACTCTATCAAAGATAACAAATCTTGGTACTACGCTTGAACCTTCTGATTTTACAAGACAAAGTACAGAAGAGTATTCAAATCCAAAATATATTAAAACACCTTTAACTCAAAATACAGTCTACTCATTTTATCTTATAGGTAAGAATCAATCTCAGGGTGTTACAGTTTATGGAATGCTGAGATTAAGGTCTGCCTATATTTCAGGAAATGAGTTTCATTTAGCGGTAGATGTGAAAATCAATACTGCCGGACAAAATCAATTTAGGCGTATGACTATAACACAGAATTAAGAATTAATACTTTCAAAGAATTGTAGATTTAAATAACCCGCTTTTTGCGGGTTTTTTTTGTTTCTAATCGTTGTTTTTTATAATTAAGATTGTTATTATTACTTAGACACTCGGAAACTGGTTGTATATAATTAATCATTAATTATGAAAGCAATCATAAAACATCTAAGTTTTACTAAGAATGAAATCAGGGTTTTATTACTAATCGTATCTGTTCTGGTAGCAGGATTTAGTATAAAGTATTATAAAGAAGTTTTAAGCAAGCCCGATACAGAGTATGACTATTCCGAATCCGACAGGGATTTTCTTGAGAAGTCAAGGAATATGTTGCTTGATTCTTTAAGGGAAGATGATTCTACATTAACAGATGAGGAAAGAAAGTTGATTGATAGCCTGCAGGCTTTGGAAGACAGTCTTGACGCAGATGATTACAGTACGGATAAGAAAAACATAAGTAAAAATGAACTCAAAGAGAAGAGTATAAACATAAACACTGCTACCAAGGAAGAGTTGACAGCATTACCTGGCATAGGCGATAAAATTTCTGATAGAATAATAATATACAGAGAAGAGAATGGAGGTTTTAAAACTATTGAAGATATTATGAATGTTAAGGGAATTGCAAAGAAAAAGTTTGAAAAGATGAAAGCTTACATTACAGTCGAATAAATTTAACACCAGACAATTGGAAACTTTAGTAATTGAATTTAACGAAAAACAAATCAGATTTATCAAGATAAATGAAAAGAAAGAGATAATATCTATAGACGAAATAAATTCCAACCTTGATCTTAACCAGGATTTATCAGATTACAAGATTAACAAAGACATAGTCTCGGAAACTCGTGATGTAATATGTAATCATTTAGAAGAAAACAATATTCATTCGAAAGGCGCAGGTGTATTACTGCACACATATCACTCTTTTATAAATGTGGTACCGATAGATTATAATGAGGATAAGGAAAGTTTCAGATCACAGTTATTATGGGAGCTCTCAAATTATTTTCCGGGTAGTTATAAGAATTACAGAGTTAGTTATCATAAATTAAACCGAAATAATCATCCTGGTAATATAAAAGACACTTTGCTAATTGCCGTCGAGAATAGCAAAATTGATTTGATTAAAAATATATTTGAAGCCTGCAATTTAAAGATACATCTTACAGACATAGACCAATTTGCTTCGGAGAAATGCATTAGAGGGGTTTATGCTCAGAAGTTGAAAGATAATGGGATAATATTATTGGGTTGTAAAAATTCCAGAATTGATATGAGCATCATGGATGAAAAAAGTTTAATTTATTACGATTATGTTTTATTCCCTAAAAATGAGTTTCAGGAAGCAGTAAGAGGATTGTTAGAGAAGTTAAATGTCGTTGGGAGTGTTTTCGATAATATAGTTCTTCACGGAGAAGACTATGCTATTGATGTATGTAATTACCTGGCATCTAATTATAAGGAGTACAATGTAGAGCTTTCAGATCCATTTAAAAAATTCAAATATAAAGGTAACAAAAAAGAAATTAAGAATAATGCTTTTATGTACACTGCGTTAGTAGGTTTAGCGTTAAAGTGTATTTAATTCAAATTATGAGAATTATATCCGGTGTTTTCAAGAGCAGATTAATAAAAATTAGCAGTAACGATAAGAGTATTAGACCAACGACAGATAGAGCGAGGGAATCCCTATTTAATATTTTGTCTAACAAAATAGATTTTAATGGGAAGACATGTCTTGACCTTTTTTGCGGAACGGGAAGTATTGGACTGGAATGTATTTCAAGAGGAGCCGGGAAAGCATTATTCGTAGATAAGAGAATTAACAATGTCAAAGAAAACATAAATACTTTGGGAGTTGAGAATAAAAGTATCGTAATCAAGAAAGATGCTGTAATTTTTCTCAAGAATGATGTGAAGGATGAATTTGACATTGCGTTTGCCGATCCACCATATGACTTTAAAAGGTACAGGGTATTGATTGATGAAATTTCTAACTTAAAGATATTATTTATACTCGAACACTCTGATAATTTTATTTTAGAGGGGATGCATAAAGAAAAAGCATTTTCGCATAAAAAATTTGGTGATACGAACTTTACATTCTTTGATTTTGGTTAATGAGTGAGCCGCGTAAAACTTTCATCCGATTCATTTAATTGAAAGATAATAAACCTCAAAATATATTGAATTGAAAAAAATCACAGCAGTTTACCCGGGAACGTTTGACCCGGTAACATACGGTCATCTGGATGTTATCGAAAGAGCATCTTCATTGTTCGATAAAATAATAGTTACTCTTGCGTCGAATACTAATAAGAAACCGATGTTTACAATAGAAGAACGAAAAGACATGTTAATTAATGTGACGAAAAAATTTGATAATGTGGTAATCGATGATTTCAACGGTTTACTTGTGGATTACGTGTCGAAAAAGAAAGCATCCGTTATTATTAGGGGTTTGCGAGAAGTTTCAGATTTTGAGTATGAGTTTCAGATGTCTTTGACTAACCGGAAGCTTGCACCTTCTATCACGACTATTTTTTTAATGCCAAACGAAAAGTACACATACCTAAATTCATCTCTTATAAGGGAACTGTCTTCTTTTAAAGCTGACGTGAAATGTTTTGTACCTGCTTATGTTTATAAAAAGTTAAAGCAGAAATATGAGGGTAAGTAATTTTTACAGAACTGTGGAAAGGTCAGTGTCTTTATATTTGTTTCCCGAGAAATATTTCAAAATATTTTCAAAATCATTTTCATCCGCATATCCAGGGAAGTTTCCCGTTACCTCCCCGTTGTATTTAAAGCTAATCACACTACCATTGGAATTGAGAAAAACATGAGTTGGATAACCTGTAACTCCAAATAGTTTTGCTAATTCGCTGGCTGTATATTCTTTCCCATTATACTTGTATTTCTCACTTCCCTGAGCATTTAATTTAATGTATATGAAGTATTTTTCTAATAGACTCTTAATTTTAGCACTTCCGTATACGGAACTCATTTTTTTACACCAGTTATCAGAATCGATGCAAATGTTGATTACTGCTTTCTTGTTTTGTGATTTGGCTTTGTTTAAGCCCTCGTTGAAACTGTATGATGTTTGAGAGAACACGTTAGAAAAAGCGAACGAGAATCCTATAATTAATACTGATATAAATAATTTTGAATGTTTCATTAATTCTTTTTATGTTTAAAAAAAAATACAACAAATCAAACATTACTAAACTCACTACTATTAACTCAAACAAGCTAAAGTTGTTTCCACGTAATATTAACGATTTTTAATTAAAAATTGCAACCCAAATTAGAAGAATAATTAGAAGAATAAATTATTCTATATATTTTGGAGTATTCCAAAGGAAAGGAGAAGCAGAATAATTATGCCGAGGGCGATTCGGTAAACAATAAATAATAAAGTACTCTTTCTTTTTAAGTACGAAATAAGAAAAGCAATAGAATAATAACCAACAATACCAGACACAATTGTAGCAACTAATAAACTCAGCAAATTCTCACTTAATAATTCTTGTCGTTCGGTATAAAGTTCATACAGACCGCTCAATGTGATTGCGGGAATGCTTAAGAGAAAGGAATATCTTGCAGTAACATCTCTTTTCAGTCCGCTAAAAAGTCCAGCAGTAATTGTGACACCACTTCGTGAACTCCCCGGTATTAGGGCGAGAGCTTGCGCTAATCCAATTATAATACCGTCTTTTATCGTGATTTCCGAAAAGTCTTTTTTCCTTTTTGTAATCTTCTCTGCTATATATAAGAGTATTGCAAGAATTATTAAAGCACCGCTAATAACGTAGAGACCTCTTGCATCACCCTCGATAAAGTTTTTCAACAATAAACCGCATATACTTATAGGTATTGTTCCAATAATAATAAGAATAAAAATTCTGGAATGTGGATCTGTGAGATAGTTTTTGTTATTGAATGCATTGAGGAATCCTTTAAATAAAGCGACTATATCATTCTTGAAATATATCAGGGTGGCGACCAATGTTCCCATTTGGATGACTGCAGTAAATGCTGCTCCTTCATCTTCCCATCCAAGTAATGCAGGTATTACCCTGAGGTGTGCTGTACTACTAATGGGAATGAATTCGGTTAGACCTTGAGTAACCCCGTAAACAATTGCTCTTAATAAATCTTCCACTGAGTTATTAGTTTAAAAAACAAAAACTTCTAAACCTATTCGTAAACCGAAACCGAAACTACTCAGATTAACTTTCTCATTTTTAAGATTGTTCAATACAGTGTTGTTTCCATCTTTGAGGTCGGTTTGGAAACTTTTTATTATAAAAGTACTAAAGTATCCTGCAACATTCCTGCTTATCTGAGCATTCAGAATTCCTTCTAATTTCAAACCCAAACCACCTGATGTATAGCTCTTTTCAAGAGAGAATTCCTTAACTCTTAGTTCGGAGATGATATAACCGGCACCTGCTCCGAATTTTAGAAAACTGTATTCTTGAGGGATGATATAGTATATTGTTAAGAAAGGCTGGTGGCTGAAATAAGAGTAATCATAATTAGGAAACCGCGAAATGTTAACACTCTTTATGAAATATGAGTAGTCTGCTTTTAAGGAAACATTTCTAGATAACTGATGTTCAATCCCACCAAAGAATTCGAGTCCTGTTGAGAATTTAGAGAATCGTTCAGTTTGTGGAACTGTGTTATAGTTTGGTATTTGTAATTCTGCAAAGTCTATAAGCGAATTATTATCGCAATAGTTAATACCCATCCCGAATGAGAAAGAGATATATTTTAATTTTTTGTTTTGCTGTTGAAATGATACACGGTTTGAATCTAATGCAAGAGAATTACTTGTTTTTAATAAAAGTATGAGTATTGAAAAAATAAGTGTAAGTGTTTTATAATGTTTTATTATCATAAAATATTTTTTATAAAAGATTTTTAAGCATCAATGTTTGCATACTTAGCATTACTTTCTATAAACTTTCTCCTAGGCTCTACTTCTTCACCCATAAGTGTCCTGAACATTTTATCAGCAGCAGCAGCATTTTCATTTGTTACCTGTAGTACGGTTCTCGTTTCAGGATTCATCGTTGTTATCCAGAGTTGTTCCGGGTTCATTTCTCCAAGACCTTTGAATCTTGAAATCTTCACGTTTTTGTTTTCGCTTTCTTGAACAGGTCCCTCTTCCTTTTGTGTTTTCTTTTTGCTAACCTTTAACGATTTTAAGATGTCATCTCTTTCTGAATCATCGTAAGCATATAATTCGGTTTTCCCCTTTTTGATTTTGTAGAGTGGAGGTTGTGCTATATACAATCTTCCAGTATCGATAATTTCTTTCATTTGTCTGTAAAAGAATGTCAACAGTAATGTTCTTATGTGCGAGCCGTCAATATCTGCATCACACATTAGGATTATTTTACCGTACCTCACTTTAGATTCATCAAACTCATCCGAGTTTCCAAGACCTGCACCCAGTGCGGTAACTATCGAACGAATTTCTTCGTTCTCAACTATTTTATTTAATCGTGCTTTTTCTACGTTGAGAATTTTTCCTTTCAAAGGCAGGATTGCCTGAAACCTTCTGTCTCTTCCTTGTTTTGCCGAACCACCAGCAGAATCACCCTCAACAAGGTATATTTCGCATTGGGCAGGATCCGTAATTGAACAGTCTGCAAGTTTACCGGGTAATCCGGAAATTTCGAGTGCATTTTTTCTTCTTGCAAGTTCTCTTGCTTTTCGTGCAGCCTCCCTGACTTCTGCTGCCCGGAGACATTTTTCTATTATCTTTTTTGCATTGGATGGATTTTCCTCAAGGTAGTTGTTTAACTGCTCACTGCAAATTGACTGCACTATACCTTTTACCTCGCTGTTTCCAAGTTTCGTTTTCGTTTGCCCCTCGAATTGTGGTTCGGGTACTTTAATACTTAAAACGCATGTCAGTCCTTCCCGAAAATCGTCACCAGTGAGTGTGGTTTTATCGCTTTTAATGACTCCATTTTTTAAACCGTAATTATTTAGCGTTCGTGTCAATGCAGACTTAAATCCTTCTAAATGTGTACCCCCCTCATGTGTATTAATATCATTTACATAGGAATAAATATTATCATTAAATGAAGCATTATATTGGAATGCTATTTCAACGTAAACGTTTTCTCTTTCATCCGAGATAAAAACAGGTTTTCCCGATATGGATTTTTCGTTTTCATCCAGGTATTTTACGAAATCGACAATCCCACCTTTAAAAAAAAATTGATTGCTCTTACCATTACCGTTTCTTTCATCTTTAATTATTATCGTGAGATCTTTATTTAAATAAGCAAGTTCTCTTAACCTTTCTTCTATTGTTTCATACTTAAATTTGATATTCTTGAAAATTTCTCTGTCTGGATAAAACGTTACTCTTGTACCAGTTTTACTTTTTACTTTACCTGTAACTTTTATTTCAGACGCTGGTTTGCCTCTATGGTATTTCTGGTAGAATATCTTCCCGTTTCTGTATACTTCTGCTATTAAGTATTCACTCAACGCATTAACAACTGAAACACCAACACCATGAAGTCCACCAGAAACCTTATATGTATCTCGGTTAAATTTTGCACCCGCATTGAGCTGTGTCATTACTACTTCGAGCGCCGATTTTTTTTCGGTAGGATGTTTACCTGTTGGAATACCCTGACCATTATCTTCAATGGTTATAGAACCATTTTTATTTAGCACTAAACTGATCTTATCACAATAACCCGCCAGTGCTTCATCGATCGCATTATCAACAACTTCATAAACAAGGTGATGTAAACCTCTTGCAGCAGTATCACCAATGTACATTGCAGGTCTTCTTCTTACATGCTCAAGTCCTTTTAAAACCTGGATGTCACTTGCTTTATATTCTCTTTGATTATTCTTTGTAGTGTTTACTTTTTTATTTTTCTTAGGCATTATATGTTTCTTGTAATTAAAATTTTATATAAATACTATTTCTTTAATGATTTTTCTTTTCTTTGTGGGATTCAAATTCTTGTTGAGCTTTTTAATAATTTCGGTTTTTCTTGATGAAAGCTCATATCTCCAAACAGAGTTTTCAACACTTACGAACAGTTTGTTTTTTCTTACTTCAACTGGGGTTGAGAATTTTGCTATTGTCTCCCCTACGCATTCTGTCCAAACCTTGAGTATCTTTAACTCATGCATTCTTGCATCTAAACCAATGTATTTCATAAAATCATCTAACTCATCTTTTAAGCAAATTGTCTTGTTTAATCTTGTTTTAGTGTCTATTCGCTTCATTGTTCTTAAGCATTAATCAGTTAACCGGAACATGTCCACTCAAAACCTTATAAGTTGATATTTCACTGTCATCATAAAATTTTTCTATACTGGATTTATATTTAGTATCAGTCGTCGTTAGAAATATCTGTCCGTAATCTTTTAAATGAGAAATTATCTTTGAAACGCGATTAGAATCAAGCTCTGATAATAAATCGTCCAACAATAAAATTGGATTTGTTGCCCTCTTATCTTTTAAATAATAATATTCAGCTAATTTAAGTGCTATCACGAAAGTTTTATGTTCACCTTGCGAAGCGTAAATTTTTAATTCAAACCCTGATTTGTTTTTTGCTGATTGTTTATCATTTTTCACTAACCTAAAAATGTAATCATCCCTTTGAGGTCCTATTAGTGTTAATCCGCGATCAATTTCTTCGTTCATTCTTTGGTTTAAAGAGTTATTTAACGTTTTTGTTATCATGTCTTTGTCATATTCTCCTAATCTTTCAAAATCAATCTCACCGAATAATTCAGAATAATAGCTCATTGAAGCCTTATCGTTGTTTGTAATCAGAAACCTGAAATTATTTTCAAAAAAACTTCTAAACTCTATTAAGAATCTTAACCTTCTGAAAATAATATTCGACGAGATCTCTACGAACTTTTCATTATAAGAACATAACAAATCGCTTAATTCGTTTCCTGAGTATGTTTTAAAATACAGATTGTTTTTTAATAAGGCATTCTTTTGTCTTATTAGCTTACCAAGATCTTTTAAGAAATCAAGGTATAACCTGTTTGTTTGTGAAATCAATATATCAAAGAACTTCCTTCTTTCTGAAGGATTACCGTAAGTTAAATTTAAACTTTGTGGTGATAAATAAACTACAGGAAATTTACCAAATATATCGGAAGAGTAGCGAGTTACTTTTTCCTTGTTTACATGAAACGTTTTTTTCTTAATAATGGAATTATAATTCAGAAAAACATGAAACACGTTTTGCAGGTCGTTTTCATATTCTCCCTCAATCTGGAATTCCCCCTTTCCAAACTTCACACAATCATGTTCCGACGCTCCTAAAAAACTTTTCCCAAAAGATATAAAAGATATTGCTTCTAATATATTTGTTTTTCCCTGCCCGTTATTCCCGTATATATAATTAAACTTATCATTAAAATCCAATTCCTGTTCTTCATAATTTCTGAAATCCTTTAATATAATCTTCTTTAATATCAATCCTTATAATAAATTCTTAATCCTGTTTTATTATTACAGGTTGCTATCCTACTCTGACTGGCATTACAAGTTCCATAAAATCTTCATCGGGTGATTGCTCTGTAGGAGTTGCAATTGCTGCTTTAGATGGAGTATTAAAGTCGAAATTAATTTTATCGGTTTGTATGTGTGTAACACAATCTATCAAATAACTCGCATTAAACGCTATACTGAATGGCTCTTCGTCAAAATTCACATCGCTCGAGTCTTTCATTCTAAATTCACAGTCTATTGTTTCTTCACCCTCTGCTCCAATTTCCGGATTGTCGGCTTTTATTGTTAATGAACTTTTTGTGATTTCAAGTTTCACCCTCTTTGTTATATCATCAGCAAATATCAATGCCCTTCGCAATGAACTCTCAATATTATCTTTATCTATTATTAGTAATTTGTTGTTGTCTAATGGTATGACAGTCTCGTAGTTTGGAAACGTATCGTCGATTAGTTTAGAATATATGTCAACATCGTTAAATGTAATTCTAATTAAATTCTCGTCATATTCAACAACAGAGTCTTCGTTGTTGTTCAATCTTAAAATCAATTGACAGGTTTTTAGAGGGACAATAATCTTATTATCTGTAGGATTATCATGTGTGAAATTAGTCTTAATTATTTTACCAAGTCTGAATCCATCTGTAGCAACTAATCTTAATTCACTTTTGCTAATATCAAAAAGAATGCCAGACATGTTTCTTCTAATTTCATCATTGTTAACAGCATGAATAATTTTTGATATAAATCTTCTGAAAATAGAACCATCTAATTCGACCCTATTAAGATTTTCTTTTTCTTCCGGAGTTGGAAAATCTTCCGGGGGTTCACCGGATAACGAATACTTTCCATTCTTTGTTTTAAGTGTAAACTTGTTCTTATCATTAACATCGACACTAATGTTTGCCGAAGTGAGAGTTCTGCTAATTTCCAAAAGTCGTTTTGCAGGAATTGCAACCTTTCCATCTTCCGTACCTTCTACTTCTACGGTAGTACGAACAAATATTTCTAAATCAGATGCAAGTAGTTTTAGTTTATTGCCTTCAAGTTCAAATAAAATGTTATCTAAAATAGGTAGAGTAGATCGCGTAGGAATTACTGAACTTAATTTTGTAAGAGAATTTACAAATTGTTCACCTTTAATATTGAATTTCATTTAATTACCCCGAAAGAATAAAAATTTTAAAAATATTTTGTAAAAATACCTATTATATATCCAATTTTCAATTCATTGTATATGTATCTGGTTTTAGAATGTGAAAGATAAGTTACTAATTTCTTTTATAATTATTGCAGGTAATATTTAGATGTATTAAATTAGAATTCAACTTATAATATTTTAAGAAGTGTGACATTCTCTATAGGAACCAATGCTAAAATACAAAATAAAAATTGATAAATCTCCTCACTTGACTGATTTATATAAAATCAGTAGTTTGTTAATAAATCGATTTAAACTAATATTATAAATGTTAAAACTTGTGATATGAAAACAACACTTTTATTCGTGATTTTATTCTCGATTTCTTTTTCATGTTCTGATAAAAAGATAACTGAAAACGGAAATAGCGGTAATGATAAAGAGAAGCAAACAGATTGGAGTACGATTGAGTATTTTTATAGAGAGGGGTCTGTTCCACCACCATATTATTATGAATATAAAATTGTGATTAACTCTGATGGTTCGGGTAATTTGAATTATCAATTTGATTATTCCAGGGAGAACCAACCACCATTGCAATATACGCTGACATTCGGTAATGATCAAATGAAAAATCTAAATGAAGCCCTTGCCGAAAGCAAAGTCCTTGAGACAGAAATTAAAGCTTTGCCTGATTCACTGCATCCGATTGGTGGGTATGTTCAAAGGATTAATGTTATAATTGTAGATCCAAATCCAGGTCTTGACCAGCCTCCAAGGGTAATTGAAACTCCATATTTCCCCGAAGAGGAGTTTGTTGCTGGACTGAATAATTTGTATGGCGTTATTAATAAGATGGTTCCGGAAAAAATTTGGAACGAGATAAGTTCAAAGGAAGCCGAGTACATTCAACAGAATGAAAACAAATAGATTTGTTTTTTAAAAGTAATAATCAATAAGTAAAATTATGAGAATTATTTTAAAAACTTTCTTGATGTCTTTTCTTTTTATTATCATCATCACTTTGTTACAGAACAATTTATATTCAACTTCTTATAGAACTGATTTTAACGGAAAATGGACTTCGGTCGATGATGATATATCTCTTGATTTAGATTTATTTCAAACAGGAGATGAGTTAACGGGTTATCATTGTTCTGTAACAAAAAATGCTCAAAGAATTGATTGTGCCCTTGAGAGCGATGACATGGGTTTTTCAATAGAAGGTCTGGTAAAAGGTAATGCTGCTGAGGTTACATTCTTCAGTACTTATTGTAACGAATACGGTAAGGCGAGAATAGTTAAGTGCGGTGATTATCTTTTCTGGGAAGTTACCGAGTTTCCAAATGGCGAGTTTTGGCTTCCTCTGTCTGCAATACTTGAGAAAGTTGATAAGTAACCTTGCTCGATTGTATTATATAAACAAATATCGATCACGGAACTTTGAGCAGCGAATCTTGAATTCTTCACGCTGATGGTGTCTGCCTGTTGCAGACAGGTTTTCACAAACAACTGGGTAGTTTCATAATTTATATACTTTCTAATTTTAAATTTTTCATTTCTAATTAATCTCACTCTTCCCAATACTCCGTTCCGTTTTTGTCTATGTA
>CAYYJH010000057.1:0-18541 GCA_964472195.1 uncultured Ignavibacteriaceae bacterium
CGCGCGGCTCCGTAGGAGTCCCTATGGGAGAAGTCAAGACAGGTAATGATAGCATTACCAAAGCCATCCCAAAAAAATATCAACTAAGATAATTTTCAAAAACCCTCAACCCTTTTCTGACTTTAATAATAAGAAACTTAAATCTATTTTGCGTTCAAAATAAACAAGACATTAATTAAATAATTTATTATTAAAGCTGATTTACATTTACACACGAATTACTCCGACGGGAGATTTTCTCCTGGGGAAGTGGTATTAAAAGCCAAAGAGGCAGGGCTTTCTACTATTAGTATAACTGACCATGACAGCATCGATGCTTTAGACAGAGCGATTGAACATGGAAGAAAGAATAACATACAGGTAATTCCCGGTATAGAATTCAGTGCCGACCTTGACGGTAAAGAAGTGCACATCCTTGCTTACTTCATAGACTATAAAGACGAAGCGTTTCTTAAATACGTGATGGGTTTAAGACAGGGGAGGTTTGACAGGTTTAAAGAGATGGTTAAGAGATTAAACGAATTGGATTGCAACATCGAACTCGAATCTGTTATAAACGGTTATCCAAAGCATATTTCTTTTGGAAGACCTCACTTAGCAGCTGCATTATTGAAGCAAGGATTTGTTAAATCTTATGGCGAAGCTTTTTTTAAATACATTGGCGACAATAGACCTGCTAATGTTAGGAAACCCAATCCCCCTGTAAGTGAAGTTATTAATAAAATTTCTAAATATGGAGGACTGTCGTTTATTGCTCATCCAGGAAAATATTTTAGTGAATCTATACTCACTCAATTAATAGAGCAAGGCATCGATGGAATCGAAGTTATACATCCATCACATTCAACAGAAAGCAGAGAGTATTTATCCAGATTTGCTTCTGAGAATAATTTATTGAAATGCGGGGGTTCCGATTTTCACGGGACAACGCAGAATGAGTTTAAGAATTTGGGAGAATACTTCATCACTGAGAAAGAAATTAAATATATGAAAAGAAAGTTAGAACAAATTAAAATCTTTTAAAATAACTTATGACACAGAGTATAGAAGGCGAAATAAAAAACGACGGTTATAGAATTCAGATAATAGCAAGTAAATTTAATAACGGAATAACCGAAAGACTGGTAAAAGGTGCTGTAGAAGCTCTTAAAAAGAACAACGTTAAAGATGATAATATTAAAATAGTTTATGTCCCCGGTGCTTTTGAGATACCCGTTGTTGTAAAAAAAATTTGCAGAAAGAATCTTGATAAAAATGATGCAGATGGTATCATAGCACTCGGCTGTGTAATAAAAGGTGAGACAGCTCATTTTGAATACGTGTCCTCTCCGGTGGCTCATAACTTAAATCATCTCTCACATCAATACGAAGTACCTATTGGATTTGGAGTATTAACATGTTACGATGCGGAGCAGGCGTTCGATAGAAGCGGTATAGACCCGCCGACAACCGAGAACAATAAAGGATACGAAGCTGCAATGGTTGTGTTAGAAATGATTGATCTCCTGAAGAAAGTTTAGTACGGGGTTAGTAGGTATTTTATACTGATTGAATTAATTTTAATACCTGCTCGTGAATTAACCCGTTGGTAGCAAGAATTTCTTTTTCATAAATATTATACCCATTCCCTGAAAAGTTAGACAGCTTTCCTCCTGCTTCTGTTAAAACAAGACTGCCGCCGGCAACATCCCACGGATTCAGATTATATTCCCAGAACCCATCGAACCTTCCGCAGGCTGTCCAGCAAATATCTAAAGCAGCAGAACCAAGTCGTCTGATAGGAATGTCGCTCGAAACAATTTTTGTGAAGACTTCTAATTGTTTTGTCGGATTCTTACTCGAAGTGTAGGGAAATCCAGTAACAAGCAATGATTTATTAATGTGATTTTCGGATGAGACAAAGATTTTCTTTTCGTTAAGCGTTGCTCCGTTACCTTTTTCAGCGAAGAATGTTTCTCCTGAGAATGGATTGTAAACAATTCCTAAAACAATTTCACCTTTTTTTTCAACACCGATTGATACACAGCATATCGGAATAGAGTGTGCGTAGTTAATTGTTCCATCGATTGGATCGATTATCCATTTCACTTCTGATTCGGCATCGATAGCTCCGATTTCTTCCGATAAAATATTATGAGATGGATAATCGGTTTTGATAAGATCGATTATTTTTTTCTCAGACCTTTTGTCAATTTCTGTTACTAAATTGGAAACGACGTCCTTACTTTCTATTGCATAAGTGCCTCCGAAGTTTTCTTTTAAAATTTTTCCTGACTCTATTGCAGCTTTGAAAAGTGTGTTTTTCATAAGATGTTTCTAAGCTGCGTTTTGTTTAAACTTAGTAATATTTTCGAATTCTTTTTTCTTACTGATTCGTTCTTCCTCAATATCATAATCATCTTGTAATCCAAGCCAAAATTTAGGTGAATTTCCAAAAAATATACTAAACCTTAATGCCGTATCAGCAGTAATTCTTCTTTTGAATTTGGTAATTTCACTTATTCGAGTTTGGGGAATGTTAATTTCCTTTGAAAGTCTATATGCAGAAATACCTAAAGGTTTTAAAAATTCTTCAAGAAGAATTTCTCCTGGATGAATGTTTGGTAAGTTTGTCATATTATTTGTTTTAGTGATAATCAGTTATTTTAATATCAAATGAATTGCCTTTTTCCCAATTGAAAATAATACTCCATTGTTTGTTTATTCGAATACTATAATATCCTTTCAATTTACTGCTTAATTTTTCAAGTCTATTTGCTGGCGGAATCTGTAGGTCATTAATATCAATAGCATTGTTTATCATTCTTAATTTTCTCCTTCCAATTTTTTGAATTTCACCTGGAATTTTATCTGAACGAATTCCATTCCATATTTTTTCTGTTTCTTTAGAACCAAAGGTTTTAATCATACTTACTCATTCCGTTACTAACGCTAAAAGTAAGTAAAATTAATATTAAAAAAAAGTGTTTTATTGAATTTTGTTTGTATTGAAATGTAATTATAAATCAAACTTCAAACCATCATATGCCAACTCGATATTCTTGGGTAAAGTACTGTTTATTTTATCATGGTTGATTTTGTGTGTTATATGAGTAAAATAGGCTTTGCCCGGATTTATTCTTTGTGTTAATTCGACTGCTTGCTCAACGTTCATGTGAGTAGGGTGAGGAGCTATTCGGAGGGCATTTATTATCAGTACCTCGAGGTTTTTTAATTTAGGAATTTCTGAATCAGGAACCTCACTGCAATCTGTTATATAAGCAAAGTTACCGATTCGGTATCCGAATATTTTTATGTTTCCATGATTTACTTCGATTGGAATAACTTCGACATCTTTTATTTTAAAACTTTCGTTCTTAATTTCATTAATATTTATCAAAGGTACGGCTTTATATTTTATCAACAAATCATCGAAGGCATATCGAAATGTAATACATATCTCTTCCATTGTTGTTTTATTTCCATAGAGGTCAATGAACTTGTCGAGTCTTTGATTGATTTGTCTGAGGTCATCCAGACCAAGAATGTGGTCAACATGGTGATGTGTGAACAAAACCGCATCTATATCAGTTACTTTATACCTTAACATTTGTTGACGGAAATCTATGGATGTGTCTATGAGAATTTTTACACCATCAACTTCTATGAAAGCTGAGGTTCTGAGTCTATTGTCCTTTGGATTATTGGAAAGGCAGGTTTCACATTTGCATCCAATCAAAGGTATACCCTGCGATGTCCCCGATCCTAATATTATTACTTTCATCAAATTAATTAATCAGAAATTTCTTCTTCGTTTTCACTAAATTTAAATTCGCTTTGCTGCTGTCCAGCTTCATTATCTATTAATTCACGGATATAAGGTTTTATGTAAATTCCTTCCACACCAATTTCACCTAAGTTCTTTGCTAGAAAACCAATTTTCTTATCCTGGTCAAGTTTTCTATTTAACAGAAATAATTTCTGCTCTCTTAATAAACAAAATCCTCCTTTGAACATTCCTTTTTCTATTCTTACCTCATATCCAACCTGATTATATACATCTATCAATTCTTTGATGAGTGAATCTTTTTTTTCGTCTTGTGTTTTCTTTGGAGTTTTTTTTATAACACGGCTCATGTAAGTTATTTCTTTTCTAAAATTTATTTACTTATCCATGATAATATCATCATCCTCATGCAGATAATATTTATATGAATGTTCATCGGTTTTCAGTTTGTCTTCCTCGAGTTCTTTTTCGGATTTTTTCAAAGGCTTAAAGATTGTTATCCCAATAATCGTATAGTAACTGAGTACAGCAATAGCAGGAACTCCTTTCAAGAAACCGATTCTTTCGCCGAATAGCCTTAGGAGTTCATCATGGTTGGGTGGATTAGACACTAATAAAAGTGTAAATTTTAAATCAAGATAAGAAGTATAAAATTCAACCGGGGAAAACACGAAAAATAAAATAGCACACATTAACAACCATGCGTTTTGCTTAAGGTTGATCTTACAGGTCTTCATGAAGAATATCGCAGAGATAAAAGTGAGAAAATAAGCTATCATAATAACTATCGATGAATTAGAGATTAGTTTAAAAATCATATTCTCTTCATCGGGCGGAATACTCGTCCTGAAATCAAATTCATCATAGTTTAATAATTCACCTCCTATGATAAACCTGACATTAATTGCACCTAACCACACTATCGCTGATAAAATGAGAATGAATAACCAGGTTTTTGAAGATTTGTTTAACAAGTGTTCTTTGATTTTTAAAAATAAATTAATTTATTTATTTGATAATCTAAATTCAATTAAGATTATATACTTTTACTTCTGGAAATTTAATTATGCTCCGAATAATTTATATATCGGAATTTTTACTTGCATAGAAAATGTTTTACATTTATGATAAATACAAATTTTTGTAATTTAAAATATTATGTACAAATAACATAGAAAGGAAACTTAACAGAGTGACTGAGCAAAATGTAAAAGACATTTTATCAAAAATTAACGAACCCATTTTAAAAAAGGATTTCTCTTCATTAGATTTTATAAAAAACATATCACTTAATGGAAAAGATTTAAGCATCGCATTAGGGATTACTGATATTCAGTATGAAGGCATAGAGAAATTAAGAGAAATTATAACTAGAGAAATTAAGAATGAACACTCATCGATCGAAAATATTGATATCGGGTTTTCTCTCGGTGTGGTAAACCATAATAATAAAAAGAAATCAGAACTCCTACCGGGAGTGAAAAACACAATTGCTGTGGCTTCAGGAAAAGGAGGGGTAGGGAAGTCAACAGTTGCAGTAAATATAGCTGCTTCTTTAGCTAAAGAAGGGGCAAACGTTGGGCTAATTGATGCTGATATCTACGGACCATCGATTCCGATGATGCTTGGGGTTAGTAAAAAGAAGCCACAGATTTTACAGATCGAAGGCAAGAATAGGCTCGTTCCTATTGTGCAATATGGAATTAAACTTATGTCAATAGGTTTCCTTGTAGATAATGATTCTGCTTTGATCTGGCGAGGACCGATGGCATCGAGCGCCTTGAAACAATTTATGAGTGATGTTTTATGGGATGAGTTGGATTATTTGTTATACGATATGCCTCCGGGAACGGGTGATATACAGCTTACTCTTAGTCAGACTTTACCATTAACGGGTGCAATTATTGTAACTACCCCGCAGGATATTGCTCTGGCTGATGCAAAGAAAGGGCTTGCTATGTTCAGTAAAGTTAATGTTCCGGCTTTAGGAGTTATAGAAAATATGAGCTATTATCTGAAACCCGATGGACAAAAAGATTATATTTTTGGAGAAGGCGGCGGGAAAAAGATGAGCAAAGAAGATAAAGTTATATTGCTTGGTGAGATTCCCATTAATACAAAGATAAGAGAAAGCGGTGATATTGGAACTCCAATAGTAATAAGAGAACCAGAGTCAATTGAATCTGGAGTATTCAATTCTATAAGAAAATCTTTGATTAAAGAGGTAAACTTGATGAATGTTTCTGATGTTCAGAATCCGAATGTTGAAATTATTATGGATAGTTAAGTTTTTAAATATTATAAGAAAAGATTATTAGCATATTGAATAATAATTATTAAAACAAACTAAAATCAATTCATGCCAAAAATAACAAACGAAAGAGTCGAGGAAGTTTTAAATAAAGTCAGACCATATCTTCAGATGGATGGAGGTGATATCCAGTTAATCGATGTAACGAAAGATGATATAGTTAAGGTGAAATTAACCGGTGCCTGTCATGGATGCCCGATGAGTCAAATGACATTAAGAGCTGGTGTTGAAAGAGCTTTGATGAGTGAATTACCCGAAGTTAAAAGAGTAGAAGCAGTAGAATAAATTATTATTTTAAATTTTCTATTTTTCCGATATCTTTGAACGAACAATTTCCTGCATCAAATCCTAAAATTGTTTCTCCTTTTTTTTGGATCAATTCAAAGTAAATTTCAAGTATCCCTCTGAATTTTACTTCAAAATTATTTTCAAATATTCTGTTTGAAATAATATGAATTCCGTTGAATGCATATAGATTATCAATCTTTGATGCTTTATTCTCCTTCCCAACTAATCTTTTTTGCTTATCGAATTCCAGGTGCCTGGATGTTTTTCTTTTTTGAATAGCGAGGGTTGCAAAAGGATTTTCTTTGTTATGAAATTTTAACATATCATCGAGGTTCATGTTTGTAATTACATCCACGTTTATGACAATGAAATCTTCTTTATCTTTAAGGAATTCTTCTGCATTTAATATACCGCCGCCCGTTCCTAAAATTTCTTTTTCAATAATGAGATTTATTTTTATACCGAAATCATTTTTACTGAAATACTCCTGAAGCAATTTACCATGATGATGTGCATTGACGACAATTTCATTTACATCGGCTTTGATGAGTCTTTCTATCTGGTAGTTTATCATGGGTTTTGAGTGGTATTTTACGAGAGCTTTCGGAGTGCTCTCTGTGTATGTTTTAAGCCTCGTACCGAATCCAGCTGCAAGTATCATTGCATTCATGGTTTTTAAATTAACAAATATTAAACAACTTTATAATTCATAACGAAACAAGTTTCTTATTTATTTTTTGTTATATATATTTACGTGAAATGAATTATTGAAATTATTAATTACTATGTATACTACAGAAATTCTTAAAAAAAAATCAGGCATTGAAGTTTTAGAATCGATTGATCCGACTCTTGATCTGGAATTTGAAATCTTACAACTTAAAAAGAAACTTAACGCCGTTATACTTGCACATTACTACCAGGAATCAGAAATTCAGGATATAGCAGATTTTGTAGGTGATAGTCTGCAATTAGCCCAGCAAGCCGAAGAGACTGATGCTGACGTTATAGTATTTGCGGGCGTTCATTTTATGGCTGAAACTGCTAAGATTCTAAATCCTGATAAGCTTGTGGTACTTCCCGATCTTGAAGCCGGGTGTTCTCTCGCTGAAGGATGCCCGCCTGATCTTTTAAAAAAATTCAAAGATAAATATCCGGATCATATTCTTATAAGTTATATAAATTGTTCTGCTGGTGTTAAAGCTTTATCAGATATTATTTGTACATCTTCTAATGCAGAAAAGATAGTTGCTCAAATCCCTGAAGACAAGAAAATAATTTTTGCACCCGATAAAAATCTTGGAAAGTTTCTTATCAAAAAAACTGGAAGGGATATGAAATTATGGCAGGGCTCTTGTATAGTTCATGAAACATTCAGCGAAAAGAAGATCACAAAACTTTCAATAGAACATCCGAATGCAAAAATTATTGCACATCCTGAATGCGAAGAAGCAGTTTTAAATAAAGCGGATTTCATAGGCTCTACAAGTGCATTGATTAGATTTGTACAGGAAGATGAATCTAAGGTATTTATAATAGCGACAGAGCCGGGTGTCATAAAACAAATGTCCGAGAAAGCACCCGGTAAAATTTTCATTCCCGCCCCGCCGGAATCTAACTGTTCATGCAATGAATGTCCTTACATGAGATTGAATACAATGGAGAAGTTATATTTGTGTATGAAAAATAAAAAGCCGGAACTGGTGCTTGATAAGGAACTAATGAAGAAAGCACTCATACCTATTAAGAGAATGCTTGAGGTTAGTAAATAATCTCCATCCCGTTAAATAAGCCGGATTCTGTCTTTCGATAACCGAAGTGACAATCATTTATCTTATCCTGATATTGCTATAAGGATTTTTGCGACCTACCCCGAGAGTATAATTAGCGAGCAGCGCTTACAGCTCTCTATACTTGGTCTTGCTCCGAATGAGGTTTGTCAATCTCAGAAATTACTTTCTGAATGGTAGGCTCTTACCCTGCCGTTTCACCTTTATCCCTAACGGGATAGTTTCCTTTTCTGTGACACTTTCTGTTGCCCAAATATGATTATGAACAACCCGGGATTTTCTCCCGGCATCCCTGCTCTCATGGAGTCCGGACTTTCCTCACATCCCTTTTATAAGGGACAGCGCGATTGTCTATAACGGAATGGAAATTATGTATAAAGAACTTTATTATGATAACAAAAAAATAACTGTTCTGGTTCAATCAGAAATTAAGAGACTTCTATCAATGTTATTTACAGCTTTGTTAATTGCTTCATTTGCTAATTTATCTGCTAATTTATTCTTATCTCTTGTTATGTGATTTATTTTAAACTTTTTATTTAATTCATTTATTGAATTCCAAAAGTCCAACGAGAGTTTTATTAAATTTTTATTTTTGATTTTATATTTTCCGGTTATTTGTTTAACAATTAATTCGCTATCAGAGAAGAATTGAATTAGTGAAAAGTTCTGTTCTAATGATTTTAAAATATCGATGCTTTTTATAAGTGCTTTATATTCTGCACTGTTATTGCTCTCTTCCCCTAAAAATTCTTTGTATGTCATTAGTATTTTGTCAGAAGCATCTTTAATTACGATTCCGATTCCTGCTTTTCCCGGGTTTCCCCTTGAAGCACCGTCTGTAAAAACTTTAATTTCTTCTTCCAAGAAATTGTTGGTTAACTTTTTATCAATGATTCGTCAATCAGAATTCTACCGCAAGACTGACAGGTAAAGATTTTTGCTGCAGTTCTTATCTCAATTTCTCTCTGTGGAGGAATAGAATTAAAACAACCGCTGCAGTTCCCATTCCGGACGATAGATGTTGCCTCACCCTTATAAGTAGTATTTAATTTTTCATAAAGATGTTTGTCATTAGCTTCAAGCATTTTAATTATTTCATTCCTTTTTTCTTTCAGCTCTAGTTCTTCCTGTTCATACTGTTTATTCAATACATCTAACGATTTCCGATTTTCCTCCAGCTCCTTTTTTAACTCTTCATCATTTGCCTTTAACTCTTTTAATTCGGTTTCCAAAATTTCTTTTTGGTTTACTATTTCCTTTATCCGGGCTTCGTTCTTTTCAATAATTTCAAAACAGGAATCTATTGCTTTCATGATGTCATCATATTCTTTATTAGACCTGACATTGTATTTTTGCTCATCAAATTTATCCATCCTTTCCTCGGTAATCTTACATTCTTCGAATAATTCTTCTTCTTCTACAGTTAATTCCTTTTCCTTTATCTGGTTTAGAGAAATTTTATATTCGATATCTTTAACTTCGTCTTCCAATTTTTTAATTTTCTCCGGAAGATCACCCTTTGTTTCTTCAATTTCTTCCAACTCACTGTCGATTTTCGTTAACCTATAAAGTGAAATTAAATTTTGTGTAATATTTGGTGCTTTTTCTTCAGAACTTTCTGCGAAAAATTCTAAAACCCGGGATTCATTCTCGGATTCACTTTCGCTAAGGGATTCAGAATTTGAATCATCATTCTGAGGTTCTTCTTCTTTATAAGATTCATCCATTGTTTATATTTTTTTAAAATTAAAAATTCTGTTGTGATTTGATAATATAACTTCGCAATTGTTTATCATAGCCTTCTCAATTACTTTATTTGTAATTTGCATATTTGTTATAGCTATTGTTTTGAAATTAAAATTTATATCAGCAATTTTAAAATCAACATCTTTTTTTATTCTTTCGACAATAGTGTTTATGCTCATTTTTCTTTTTAAATATATAATAAAACCCGCTTGGGTTTTTGCACGTTTTGTAAAATCGTAAATCTCGTATGCAACTTCTTCATAAGGGTGGCTGTTTAGCATTGCATCGATAACTTTATCTAAGTCATAATCAGTGCACTCCATTTCAAGCCTTACTTCTTCTTCAAACGATAGTTGATTTTTTTGACCTGAATATGGATTTGATTTTCGATTTGGTCTGAAAGTTCCCAATCCCTTTATTCTGAATGAACACAGGTCATAATTCCCGATAATTCCAGCACCTGCATGCCCCATATCAAATGTAAGTTTGTCAACATGTTTTAATGGAACGTATACAACGACCTTTTTCTTTTTAATATATTGGTAAAAAAAACTTTCTATAGACTTTATTTCATCATTCCTAAATATATTTCTTAATTTATTTAAATATGTCAAGGGGTATTTAATTGTAGTCATAAGCAAAAAAAAGTGTATCTTTGAGAGATACACTTTTTTTTGTGATTTAAAGCGTTATTGTTATCAGTAATTTTACAAGTATTGTAAAATCTGATTTCTTTAAATAGAATTTCATTATAGAAAAAATAAACACTGAATTAAGTAAAATCAAGAGAAATATATCAAATGCCTAATTTATTTAGTAATTGTTGTATTGGTTTTACATTGTGCAAAATATAAAAATGAACAGATGGAACACCGTAATTAAAAAGGTCTTCGCATTGTTTCAGTGCCCAGTTAATCCCTATTTCTTCTGCATTTTCAGGTTCTGTTTCCATGATTTCACCAGCAAGTTCTTCTGGTATAACTGTGAAAAAATCTTTTGGAATGCTTGTTAAATGTTTTCTTGAAGTAATTATTTTCAATCCAGGAATAATAGGTACGTTTATTCCTGCTTGTTTACAAAGTTTAACATATTCGAAATAGTATTTGTTGTCAAAGAACATCTGAGTCACAATATAATGGGCTCCGGCATCAATCTTTTCTTTCGTATAATGGAGGTCAAGTTTTATGTTAGGGGATTCAAAATGTTTTTCCGGATATCCTCCAACACCTATGCAAAAATCAGTTGGGGTTGCATCCAGTAATTCTTCTTCAAGATATTTTCCACTGTTCATATCAGCAATTTGGTGTACGAGATCGACTGCGTATTCATTAGATGTTTTACCCTTTGGAATTGGTTTTTTAAATCCTTTATCATCTCCTCTTATTGCTAATACATTTTCAATTCCGAGGTAATTTAATTCAATCAATGCATCTTCAGTTTCCTCTTTTGTAAAACCATGACACAATAAATGTGGTACTGTGTTAATGTTATATTTATTTTTGATAGCTACGCTGATTCCAATAGTCCCGGGTCTCTTTCGTTTTACTTTCTTCCTGATTCCTTCCTGAGTTTCTTCGTATTGTACTTCAGCCGAGTGGGATGTTACATCTATAAACGGTGGATTGTATTTGATTAGTGCATCAATAATACTGTAAAGTTGATTAATATCCCCCCCTCTTAATGGGGGTAATATCTCAAAACTAATCAATGGATTTTTAGAGCTTTCTAAATGTTCTATAACTTTCATACTCTGTTAAAATTATCCTTGGGAATTAATTTTTTACTACTACTTTAACGAAGTCTGGAGTCATGTTTATTCCATCATCTGCAAGGACTACGCATTTCCCTGTCTCGATATTTACAATACCCACTACTGATTTACTACCGCTTTCTGCATCATATAAAATTCTTTCATTGTCTAACCATTTAAACCTGCCAACATTACCTCCAATTATATTAATCTCCTCTTTATTAGAACCATCTAAATCCATAATATATAATTTTGTATTTTCGTTATTAATTGTTATAAAACCTATCCTGTCATCTTTTGGTGAGAATTCCGGTTGATTAGAGCTGGGTATATCTTTTGTTAAAGCTGTTTCTTTCCCTCCTTTAAAAATATAAATTGTTCCTTTCAATTGATCATTGAAACTTGCATAAACAAACATTTTCGAGTCTGATGAGATATCAGGCTCTATGTTAGCATTACTATTAAAGCTCACTATTTCTATGTTGTTGTCTGTTGTATCTTCAAGATCCATTACAAAAATTGATTTTGCACCTTCATATATTGCGGAGAAAACAAGTTCAGTACCGTCATCGGATAGAACCTGTTGATTAGAATATCCAATATCAGAGACAAGGTAAGCTTCAGGGTCAGTCGGAAGCATTACATAAATTGAAAAGAAACCTTCATGATCGTTGTTAAACATTATTTCATCATCTATTCCGGTGAACGAAGGATGAGAACCGCCAAAAACAAAATACGGTTCTTCGGGGTTGTCTGAGTTTGCATCTTTTATGAAAAAAATCCTGTAATCATCTGTCTGGAAAACAATGTTCTTTCCGTCGGGTGACCATCGAGGGTATAAACAATTAGTAGGTAAATTTGTTATCTGTTTTTTGTTACTACCATCTTCATCCATTACAAATATTTGTGTAAGACCACTGGAAGAATTATTGGAAGCGTATGTGATTTTTATAACATCATCCGAATAAGATAGTTTAAAAAATAGAATTATTATTAAAATACTAAAGGTCAGCTTTTTCATTTTTTGTTTAGATTTATTAAAATTGCACAATTATAAATAAGATAATTTTCTAATTAAAGTGAATTTGTGTTCCGAATTAGTTGAAAATACACTGTGGGAGAGTTTTAGTATAAATTTGGTTTTGGAGAACAAAATAAGATAACAGAGTTAATAAGAAATGTGAAAAAATGTTTTAGTAAGTAAAAGTAAAAAAATTAGGTTTCGAAGAATTAATTATTTTTGCATTTCTGTTTTAAAAAATTAATACCTTGTTTATGAAATATTCTGATGTTTTAATTTGAAGTTTTAATTTTTAATTTCCATAAAATTCCAATTCAAATATGAAAAAGACTATACTATTTCTCCTTTCAGTTTTTTTTAGTTTCAACATATCATACAGCCAGCTCTATCAAGGTCCAGCTAACGGTTCTGTGCCGAATGGTGTAATCGTTACTATGGGTAATTTTGAGAACATTACTTATAATCCTGCTAATCCTGTTTTCAAAAGAAAGCCAAGGAATATTTTTCCTGAAACTTTGTATCCTGATTATTTAAATACAACACCTCCATTAGCACCGGAAGGTTCAAATTATTTTGTGGATCCTTCTGTTATTAATGAAGGTGCCTTTGATGGAAATGATCCTTTTCTCGTATACAGTTTTCAGGGATTTTCGGATCCGGGTAATTACATACCACCCGATCCGTATATTGCTGTTGGACCAACTCATGTTATTGGAGTAGATAACAGCAGGATAAGAGTATGGGATAAATTTGGAAATACTGTAATGACGATTGATGCTGATTTATGGTTTTCTTCGGTTTTACCGGGTGTGGGTGCATTTGATCCAAAAGTATCTTATGATCATTTTGCGAAGCGTTGGATAATGGTGTGGCTAGACCAGGAAAATACTCCGGCGAGAGGATATTATTTGTTATCAGTATCAGATGATTCGATACCAACCGGAACATGGTATAATTGGGCACTTCCTTCGAATAAAAACGGCTCAACTGCTACTGACAGCTGGGGAGATTATCAGGGAGTAGGATTTGATGAACAAGCAATTTATTTAACATCTAATCAATATAGATTTGCAGGTGGGTTCGATGGTGCAAGAATAAGAATTATCGGTAAAGCTCAGCTATACAATAATACAGCGGGACCTGTCGTATGGACAGACCTCTGGAATATAAAAGAACCAAATAATTCTGCAACGAGAACATCTACATTAAGACCATCAATTTTTTATAATACAGCACAGGAATATTATCTTATCTGCCATTCTCCTTATCTTACGGGAACATTTGTGACGCTTTATAAAATTTCCAGTCCATTAAATAATCCTGTTATGACTGGAGTGAATGTTTCTGTTACGACTTATAGATCTCCACCAAATGCAAACCAGCTTGGAGGTAGCAGTACTTTAATAGAAGCCGGTGGGAGAAGCATTAAGAACGAGCCTGTTTACAGAAACGGATTCCTCTGGGGCGTGCACACAATAAGAAGTGGAACGGGAAATCTATATTCATCTGTACGTTATTTTAAAATCGATGTAAGTTCTGATACCGCTGTCGAGGATGTAGCGATGGGCATGGATGGATTCTGGCATTTCTATCCAGCACTAAGTGTTGATAAAGATACCAATATAGCTATAACATATTCCAGGTCGGGAGAAACAGAATATATAGGGGCATATTACACTACAAGATTGAATACTGATCCGCCCGGGACATTGACCGGAAGTAAAATACTTCAAACTGGAAAAGCAAATTATGTTAAGACTTTTAGCAGTGGAAGGAATCGCTGGGGAGACTATAGCGGCATCTGGCTTGATCCTGTTGACCAGAATAATTTCTGGATGTTTACAGAATATGCCGAGACTCCTGTTAATACATGGGGAGTTTGGGCAGGAATGGTTCGTTTAATTCCTTTTCCCGGTGCAAGGTTGAATGTTTTGACCGACACGCTCAATTTTGGGACCCATGAAGTTGGAACGATGAGCGATACACTATCCTTTACTGTTGCAAATTATGGAGAAGACACCCTGTCAATCAGTAATATTCAAATTTATAATTCTCAGTTCAGGTTGTTAAATGCAGTAACTTATCCAATATTACTTGGCTTTAATCAAACATCGAGTTTCAATGTTCTTTACGCTCCAACAAACTCCGGAAATATTATTGATTCCTTAGTTATTTTAAGTAATGACATAACAAACCCTCAGAATAGCATATATCTTACAGGTAAAGGTTATATTATTCATGCTGTTGATACAGCTAAAATCTACGCCGTAGGAGGGGGATTATCGAATGGAGCATTAATTAATATAGATAAGAATACAGGCAGCGGTACTTTAGTCGGTCTCTCAGGTTATACTGGAATAACGGGTATCTGTGTGAAACCTTCTGATAATGAATTGTTCGGTTGTATTTCTGGAACAACTGCAAGTATGCTTGTACGTATAAATGCTGACAGCGGTGATGCTTATCCTTCTATGGATATTCCTGTGGGCGGAATAAGAACAATTGCTTTTGATTTAAATGATGATGTATACTGTGCTACATCGGGAGGTAAACTTTACAAATTTGATTTGACTAACGGTGATACAACCTTTATTAATAATACAGGTATCAACAACCTTTATGGGATTACGATAAATCCTCTTAACGGTCAGCTCTGGGGGATAGCTCTGAGTAATAAGATTTACAAAATCGATAAGTTTACGGGGATTTCTACATTAATTGGAGTCCCGGGATTTACTATAACTCCATCGATTGCTTTTGATAAGAAAGGTGAGTTATTCGGACTTTCAGGATTGGGAATACAGGTAGCAAACTTTTTAAAATATGATACACTTACAGGAAGTGCTCTCTTAATTGGCAGTACGGGGTATCAAGCTGTTAATTCGTTAGCGATTTCACCGGGTATTGCTACAGGAAATATTCCAGTGAGTTATCATCTTTATCAAAACTATCCTAATCCCTTTAATCCATCGACAACAATTCAATTTGATTTACCATACTCTTCACATGTATCATTAATTGTTTATGATGTTTTGGGAAGGGAAATCGATAGGTTGGTTAACGGCAATTTAACTGCTGCAAGACATACGTATATATGGAGAGTTTCAGGATTAGCAAGCGGTATTTATTATTATAAGATTATCGCTACACCTGTAACCAGTGTAACGGAAGGATTTGAATCAGTAAAGAAGATGGTATTTATAAAATGAATTTTAATATTTTGTAAAATGTGATAATAATATAATTTTTATTTATCATCTATGAAAAGATATTCTTATTTCATTTTGGCAATTGTCTTTTTCTCATTACTTTTTTTATTCTTTAGAGATTTGAGACTAATAAGAAGAGTATCTGCTTCCAGATATGTTTCTTTGGGAATTGATGTTGTTGAAAAAACTCCCGGAGCATTTGATGCTCTTCAATTCTGGAATGAATCAAGAGCTTTTCCTTATGATGATATTCCACCAGATAAATATTATACGGAGTATAAAAAATCCAAGCAAATATTTGGAGAAAAAGATAACGTTAGTTTTACTGATGACTGGACGAACATCGGACCGAATAATATTGGTGGGAGAACTTTATCAATTGCTTTAGACCCTTTTGACACAAGTATCGTATGGTTAGGTTCTGCATCGGGAGGATTGTGGAAATCTACTACAGGTGGAATTGGAACAAATGCATGGACACAGGTGAAAACGTTGGGTATTCCTACCTTAGGAGTTAGTTCTATATTGATAGACTCTACAGAGCCGGGTGTGATGTTTATTGGAACTGGGGAAACTTATAATTATCAAAATGCACATTACGCCTTAAGTATAAGAACGACAAGAGGTTCATACGGAGTTGGAATTTTGAAAACTACAAATGGTGGTTTGAACTGGTTTAAATCCCTTGACTGGTCTTATCAGCAAAACCGTGGTGTGTGGGATATTTTAAGTAATCCGAAGAATGGAAACATTCTTTACGCAGCAACTACGGAAGGAATTTATAAATCCTACAACAAAGGTGGAAGTTGGATAAAAGTATTAGACGAGATTATGGTGATGGATCTCGCAATTGACAGAATAGATACAAATGTGGTATATGCAGGTGTCGGTAATATGAACAGTTCCAATCCCGGGATTTATAAAACAACAAACAGTGGAAGTAATTGGTTGAGATTGTCAAATGGTTTACCTGGTGTTAACTATGGCAGGACGACAATAACAACATATTATGAGAATCCTAGCATTGTAATGGCGGCAATAGGTCATAAATTTTCAACTATTGGATTATACCGTTCGACAAACCAGGGTAATACCTGGACGCAAATGTCTGATACCATCCCGGATTTTTTATCTTATCAGGGTTGGTATGCAGAAGGAGTTTTAATAAAAAGTAATGATGCTAATCAAGTGTTAGTGAACGGGGTGAATTTTTATAAATCAACAAATGGTGGTTCTGGTTTAGTAAGAAAGAACACCGGTGCACGTTATTATGGTCATGTACCACCCGGGGGACCGGAGGGTTCGCCAACGTACATGCACGTAGACCAACATGATATCATTTCAAATCCTTTGGATCCTAACAAGATATACATTGCTACGGATGGCGGACTCTTTCGTTCAAACGATTTCGGAGAGACTTTCTATGGATGCAATGGCGGTTATACAACTACGCAGTTTTATGGAGGTTTTTCTAATTCATCTTACGATTCAACAATTGCTCTCGGTGGTTTACAAGATAACCAAATCGCAAAATATACGGGAACTTCTACATGGTATAAAACGAGCACCGGTGATGGTGTAATGACTGCGATTCATCCAACAAATAATAACCTTATGTTCGGGTGTTCACAATATTTAGAAATATACCGTTCTACTAACCAGGGAGCTGTTAATTCATGGGTTACAGTTTACAGTGCATCAAGTTCTGATGCAAACTTCATTGCCCCTTTGATTATGAGCCCTTCACATCCTGATGTGCTCTATGCAGGGACGAAGGAGGTTCTAAGATCAACCAACAGTGGATTATCCTGGTCTTCATTAAGTCCGCCATTGGATGGTAATAAAATACTTTCACTTGCTGTGTCATATACTTCCCCCGATACACTTTATGCTGCAACGGTTCCTACGAGTACAATACCAATGGGCTTTTTTAGAAGTGATGGTATTTTTTTTACTAATATAAGTGCCTCGCTTCCTAACAGGTATCCGACTGATATCGCAGTTAATCCACAGAATAGTAAAGAAGTATATGTTGTCTTTTCCGGATTTGATACCTCTCATGTTTTCAAATCCACTAACGGAGGGGATAACTGGATAGATATGAACGGTAACTTACCTGATGTTCCATGTCAGTCAATTGTTGTTGACCCCGACCTACCCAATTATATTTATCTTGGAAATGACTTAGGAGTATATGTAAGTTCAAACTCAGGAACAAACTGGATGTCATTTAACAATGGATTTCCTCCCGCTGTAATGGTATTCGACCTTACAATATCAAAAAGTAATAGAAAGCTTAGAGCTGCGACACACGGCAACGGAGTTTATCAAAGAAAACTGTTAGGAAATGTGATTGGGATAACGAGTAATAAAGAGTTACCAAATTCTTTTAAGCTACACCAGAATTATCCTAATCCCTTTAATTCATCGACAACTATTCAGTTCGATTTACCATACTCTTCGCACGTTTCACTGATTGTATATGATATGTTGGGACGGGAAGTAGATAAACTGATTAACGGCAATTTAACTGCTGCAAGACATACGTATATATGGAGAGTTTCAGGATTAGCAAGCGGTATTTATTTTTATAAGATTATCACAACACCCGTTAGCGGTGTTACAGAGAGCTATGAATCGGTTAAGAAGATGGTGTT
>CAYYJH010000058.1:0-12558 GCA_964472195.1 uncultured Ignavibacteriaceae bacterium
AATATTCTGACGGAGTTAATTAAAGTAATGTTAAAGTTACAAAGGATAAAAATATTACAATATAATTTAATTTATAAATAATATGATTATTGAAGATTTTAATTATTACAAACCTCAATCTATCAAAGAAGCTTGCAAGTTACTTGAGCAAAGTGAAAATGGTGCACCGATAGCGGGTGGTACTGATATCCTGGTTGAAATAAAGCAAGGATTAAGACATAATAAAGAAATAGTTTCGTTATCCGGGATAGATGCTTTAAAAAACATACGTGAAGATAATAATAGAATTGAAATAGGAGCTGGTGTTACACATAATGAAGTTGTCCTGTCACCTTTAATTCAGAAATATTTTCCATCTGTTACTGAAGCTGCTGCTAAGATTGGAACCGATCAAATCAGGAACACGGGAACGATTGGAGGCAATCTTTGTACGGGTGCTTCATGCTGTGATATGGCGCCAATTTTGCTTGCACTAAATGCATTCGTGGAAATTGCATCATCTACAAATTCCAGGAATGTTTCATTAAAAGATTTTTTTGTTTTTCATAAAGAGACTTCGCTTGGTAAAGGGGAGCTAATGAAAAAAATTGTTCTATCTAAGCCAAAGCCAAACACGGGAGCAAGTTTTGAGAAATTTGGATTAAGAGAAACAGCATCAATTTCTGTTGCTTCTGCAGCGGCAATGGTAAAATTTGAAAATGGAATTTGTTCAGATGCCTGTATTGTTGTCGGGGCGGTTGCTCCGACACCAATTATCTGTAATGGTACGAATAAAATGTTAAACGGGAAAAAGATTTTGGAATTTACTGAAGATTCTGAGATTCTTAAACAAGCAGTGAAATTAGCATCTGATGATTCAATCCCTATTGATGATATTCGCGGAACTGCTACGTATCGTAAAGAAATAATAAAGGTATTAACAAAAAGAGTGATCATAAAAGCAGTAAAGAGAACAGATAAGAACCAATTATAAACAGAAAACATAATAAACTTTAATATAATTAATGAAGAAACTTGTCAAAATAGTGGTTAACGGTACAGAGCACGAGGTTGCTGTTCGACCGGGTACAACGTTACTTGATTTAATAAGGGAAGAACTCAGGCTAACCGGTACAAAGAAAGGATGTGAACTTGGGGATTGCGGTGCTTGTACCGTAATCATGGATGGCAAACCGGTAAACTCATGTCTTGTACTCGCTCTTGAAGCTGATGGTAAAAATGTCACAACAATAGAAGGTTTATCGAATGGGGAGAAACTCCATCCTATTCAGCATGCATTCGTCGTAAAAGGAGCAATTCAGTGCGGTTATTGTACACCCGGAATGATAGTTCGAACAAAGGCATTATTAGATGAGAACCCCGATGCAACGGATGCTGTAATAAGAAAGGCATTATCGGGTAATTTATGCCGCTGTACGGGTTATACAAAAATATTTGAAGCAATAGACTCAGCTAAAGCTTACATGAAAGGAGAAAAGCCAAAGGAGATAAAATTTCAGCCACAGAAATCTGTTAAGGACCTTTCTATAGTAGGTAAACGTCTTCCAAAAATCGATGCACCTGATAAAGCTACCGGAAGAGCTTTGTATACTGATGATATTATGTTGCCGAATATGATCTACGGGAAATTTCTCTTTAGTCCACATGCACATGCCCGGATTGTTTCAATAAATGCTGACAAAGCTAAGGCATTGAAGGGTGTGAAGGTCGTTCTCACAGGGGATGATGTACCAGATATTACATATGGAACATCTCCGCCAAGATATGATGAGACCGTACTTGCAAAAGATAAGGTAAGATTTGTTGGAGATGTGGTTGCAGCTGTAGCAGCTGTTAATGAAGAAACCTGTTATAAAGCTTTAAAGTTAATTGATGTTGAATATGAAGTATTACCAGCTGTATTTGATCCTGAAAAAGCTATGGAAGACGGAGCTCCAAGGCTTTTTGAGCATAAATACGAGAATAATATTAATACACGAGTTGACCATCATTTCGGAGATATCGAAAAGGGTTTTGCTGAAGCAGATTATATAAGGGAAGAGCGTTTTATCGGTAACCGTGTATATCAAAATCCTATGGAACCTCATTGTGCCATTGCTGAATGGGATCATCATGGGAGAGTTACTCTGTATACATCTACTCAGGTTGTTCATTATGTTCATCACCAGTTATCTCATATTCTAGGATTACCTTTAGGCGACATAAGAGTTATTATGAATAATTGCGGAGGTGGTTTTGGTGCAAAAGCTGCGACAAACATTCTCGAAGTTATGTCAGTTTTTCTTTCTAAGGAAGCCGCCTGTCCGGTGAAAATGCGATTCACAAGGGAAGAAATGTATCTGTACGGAAGAGGGCGTCACAAACAGTTTATAGATATGAAAATCGGAGTTAAAAATGATGGCACAATCACTGCGGTAAAGCAGAAAGCAGTGTTAGAAGGTGGTGCTTACTCAAGTTTCGGTATTGTTTCTACTTACTATGCTGGCTCGATGCTTACAACACTCTATAAATTTCCAAATTACAAATATGATGGTTTCAGGGTGAATACCAATTTACCTCCCTGTGGTGCGATGCGTGGACATGGGACACCCCACCCCCGGTTTGCATTTGAATCCATGTTGTCAATGATTGCTGATGACATAGGAATGGATCATATCGATATTAGATTAAAAAATGCAATGGAGCCTGAGTATCGTACTTGTAACGATCTTGATATACATTCCTGCGAATTGACAGCCTGTCTTGAAAAAGTAAGAGAAAAATCCGGATGGGATGAGAAAAAGGGAAAACTTCCTACGGGAAGGGGAATAGGGATAGGCTGTGGTGGTTTTGTGTCGGGAGCAGGCTATCCAATTTACAGGTCTAAGTTTCCACATTCAAATGCAACTATAAAAGTTCAGGAAGATGGTTCGAGAGCTGTATTGTTTATTGGTGATGCTGATATCGGACAGGGATCTGATACAGTATTAGCACAGGCTGCCTCTGAGGCTATGGGTATTTCTTTTGATAGAATTAGTGTGGTTTCTGCTGACAGTGATTTGACGCCTTTAGGATTTGGTGCTTATTCGAGCCGTGTTACACTTATGGGCGGAAATGCTTCCAAGATGGCGGGTGAAGAGGTTAGGAAACAATTACTGTCTATTGCATCTGAGATTTTAAATGTAAAAGAGAACAAGCTTGAAGTAAGAGACAATAAGATTTTTGAAAGAAGTAATCCCGAAAAATTCATTCCATGGGAGAAAGCTGCCAAAGAATTCTTTTCGAAGAAAGGTCCTCTTGTAGGTAAAGGACATTATTCGCCCCCTGAAGGGCTTGGAGGTAAGTACAAAGGAGCTGCAGTCGGAACATCGCCTGCTTTTTCATTCTCAGCTTCCGTTTGTGAGGTTGAAGTTGATATGGAAACCGGTAAAGTAAAAGTTTTAAATTTTTGGGATGCGCATGACTGCGGAACTGCGATTAATCCTATGGCGGTTGAAGGGCAGGTGGAAGGTGCAATTGTGATGGGGATGAGTGAAACTCTTCTTGAAGATGAGGTGTTTGATGAAAAGGGAAAATTAAAAAATGCAGACCTGCATAATTATTTAATTGCTACATCTGCCGACACGCCGGATATAGATTCTACTATTGTCGATAGCTATGAGCCGGAAGGTCCTTTCGGTGCAAAAGAAGTAGGTGAAGGAGCAACATTACCGGTACTCGGTGCTGTTGCAAATGCTATTGCAGATGCAATAGGAGTCAGAATTTTTGAATTACCAATTACTCCCGAGAAAATTCTTGAAGCAATAAAAAATAAGGGGAAATGAAATTTTTAGTGATAACTGAATAATTAATATTTTTATCAAAATTAAACAATAATAAAATGAATTACGGACTGTCAAAAAAAATTGATTTACCATATGAAGAAGCAATTTCGAAAGTAACTGATGAACTGAAGAAAGAAGGATTTGGAATTCTTACGGAGATAGATGTAAAAGCAACTCTAAAGAAAAAACTTAATGTAGATGTAGATAAGTATATCATACTCGGAGCGTGCAACCCTGGGTTTGCACACCAGGCTTTGCAAATTGAGCATGAACTTGGATTACTTTTACCTTGCAATACGATTGTCTATGAGAAAGAAGGGGAAGTGTTTGTATCTATTATGAATCCGGAAATAATGTCATCTGTTGTAGATAATGAAAAACTTGTCAGTGTTGCAGAAGAAGTAAAAAGTTTACTGCAAAAGGTGTTAGACAGTGTTTAATTTTTAAGTTTTGGTCAGGGATTGTCAGCAATAAAAATTTCAAATAACAAGCACCAAATCTCAAATAAATTTCAAGGAGTTTTGACTATCCTTTGCTTAGCCTTATTGAGAAAAGGATAAATGATTTGAATAATACATTAACAAAAATCACAGAGCTCAAACTATTTTTGACATTTATATTTTAGAATTAGGTTTTTATTTGTTATTTGAATTTTGAAATTTATTATTCCTTGTTAATCCGGGTCATTGGTTTAATAAGGGTTTAGAATGTTCTTAATTAAGATTCAAATTAATTTTTTCATTACATGAAAAAGAAAATTGTTGTGCTTACTGGATCGGGTGTAAGTGCCGAAAGTGGTTTATCGACGTTCAGGGGTGCAGGTGGCTTGTGGGAAGGACATGATGTAACTCAGGTTGCATCACCGCATGCGTGGAATGCAGACAAGGAGATGGTTCTCAGATTTTACAACCAGAGAAGGAAGCAGCTTGGTGAGGTTGAACCAAATTCTGCGCATTTAGCATTGGTAATGCTTGAAGAAAAGTTTGAAGTGGAGATTGTGACACAAAACGTTGATGACCTTCACGAGAGAGCCGGTTCGAAGAACATACTTCATCTCCATGGTGAGTTAAGGAAAGTCAGAAGCACTGTTGATCCTTCATTGGTTTATGACATAGGGTACAAAGCAATAAATCTAGGTGATAAGTGTGAGAAAGGTTCACAGTTGAGACCACATGTGGTCTGGTTTGGAGAAGCAGTTCCGGAAATTCAGAACGCAGCGGCTATCTCAACAAAAGCAGATATATTTATTGTAGTTGGTACCTCTTTAATTGTTTATCCTGCTGCAGGTCTTATTAACTATGTACCAGAAGAAGCAATGAAATATATTATTGATCCTGTCAAACCCGAAGCTTATGGTTTTATTTCCAACATCGAGTTTATAGAGGAAAAAGCCACTGTTGGTTTACCAATATTGGTTGGTAAGCTGCTGGGGAAATGATTCCTTAACACAATTCCATCTTTCAGTTAATTATATGTTCTCTTAATTGCGTTGAATGTCAGGACTATAATTTTTATTTTTGTAAAATTTAAAATCTTAGATGGCAAAAGGTTATAATGTTCTTTTCGTCTCCAGTGAGGTTTATCCGTATTCCAAAACAGGAGGTTTAGCAGATGTTTCAAATTCCCTTCCTCAAGCTCTGAATTCACTTGGTAATGAAGTACGGATTATTACACCAAAATACGGACAGCTTGACGAGAGAAGGTTGCAGATCCACGAAATAAAAAGGCTAAAAGATCTCACAGTCAACGTGAACGGAAAGGCAAGAAAGTTTAGTATAAAGTCTTCTTTTATACACGGTAAAAACACAAAAGCACAAATCTATCTTTTAGAGAACCAGGACTATTTCAGAAACAAAGGTATTTATCAGAACATCAGAACGAAGAAAGATTTTCCCAATAATGATGAAAGATATTTTTTCTTTTGTAAGGCAGTGCTTGAAATACTCGAAATATTGCAATGGAAGCCAGATATAATACATTGTAATGATTGGCAGACAGGTTTAATTCCTGCGTTGCTGAAAACTGTTTATAAGAACAATTCCCACATTAAGGACATTAAAACAATTTTCACGATTCATAATTTAGCTTACCAGGGGAATTTCCCGAAATCATCATTCAAAAAGAATAACCTGCCTGATTCTGTCTTCACTGAAAAAGGAGGATACCATCATGGGAAATTTAGCTATCTTAAGACCGCACTTAACTATTCAGACAAGATAACTACGGTAAGTGAGAAATATGCAAAGGAAATAAGGTCGGATAAAGATTACAGCTGCGGTATGAAAGAGGTTTTGAACAGAAGGAAAAGAGACCTTGAGGGTATCTTGAACGGAATCGATTATTCGGTATGGAATCCTAATGTTGACAAAATCATTAAATACAGGTATACTCGCCAGGAGATTCCTTTAAAATATGAAAACAAGCGTGAGCTTTTAATTAAGTATAAACTCGAATATGATGAAAACGTTCCTTTGATAGGTATGGTTACTAGACTGGTAGATCAGAAAGGATTTAATTTAGTGATGAAGATTCTACCAAAGCTGATGAAAGAAAACATACAGATGATAATTTTGGGAGTTGGTGAAGAAAAGTATCAGAAATTTTTAATGAGAGCAAAGAAGAAATATACAAAGAAACTAATAGTTCATGTGGGTTTTAACGAGGAATTAGCTCATCATATAGAAGCAGGTTGTGATATGTATTTAATGCCGTCAAAATATGAACCGTGTGGATTGAATCAAATGTACAGTCTCAGGTATGGAACAGTGCCCATTGTAAGAGATACCGGCGGATTATCCGATACGGTTAAAGACTATAGAAAACCAGATGGCAATGGATTTTTATTCCAAAGATACGATGAGAATGAACTTTATAAAACTATAATGAAAGCTGTTTCTATATTTAATAAAGATAATAAGAAATGGTATTCGATAATCAGGAATGGAATGACGCTTGATTTTTCATGGAAAGTTTCTGCAAAAAAATATATTGGTTTATACAAAAAACTGTTAGCCTCCAAATAAATCATTCTCCATAAGACAAACTTTTACTTTAATATTAAAGAACTTCCTGAATTGATTTAATGTTCGAATATTAATTCTATGCAAAGAACCATTTTTTTAGATCGTGACGGAACAATTAACAGGGAAGTCAATTATCTTGTTAATACAGTTGATCTCGAAATAATCCCCGGTGTAAAGAATGCTTTAGCTGTTTTTAAAGAATTAGGATATTTAAATATAATTATTACGAATCAATCTGCAGTTGCAAGAGGATTTCTTTCGGAAGATAAACTTAATGAGATTCATAACGAGTTAAAAAGATTACTTATTAAAGATGGTAAATCTTTAATTGACGACATTTTTTTCTCACCATATCATATCGAAGGTAAAATTGAGAAATATAAGATCGAAAGCCATGATAGAAAACCTAATATTGGATTGATTTTAAAAGCTAAAGAGAAATATAATATCGATATAGGTAAATCCTTTTTTATAGGTGATTCGTATACAGATATGAAATGTGCTGAAAATTCAAATATGAAAAGAATACTTGTCCTAACAGGTTATGGTAATGAAGAATTGATTAAATGTAAAGATGATAAAATTGAAATCGATTATATTGCTAAAGATCTTCTGACTGCCTCTGAGTTTATCAGAAATTATAAAATTTAACTAATAATAAAAAGTATTTAGAATATTAATCAAGAATATATTATTTTACTCTTATTATTTAAAAAAATTTGATATAAAATTATTGATGCTGAATTATAAATCGTATTTTGGTCTTAGAAGATTTCATTTTGTTACTCTGTTTTTACTATGTCTGTTCGTATTATCATTTTTAAATGGGTGTGAGGAAGAGCCGAGTGAATTAGGATTAAATTATATACCTCCCGGGGACACATTTAAAACAAAAACTCTTGATTCACAAACTGATACAATTTTAATAACCGAGAACAATCCTCGAAAATATATTAATACTTCAGCATCTGCGAACCTTCTTGTCGGATTGTTTCAGCAATATATATCCAAAGCTTTATTGAAATTTAAAGATATAACACAGGATTATGATAGCGCAACTGTTTTATCAGCAAAGTTAAACTTAAAATATAATAATTATTACTTTGAAGATTCTTTAGGGGTGACGTCGTTTAATGTTTATAGTCTGACAAAATCATTTGACTTCACTGAAATAAAATATGATGAGCTTACATCTGCCAATATTGGGACTTCAGTTTTAGGATCCTATAACGGTACACTTACGGACTCTGCTGATATTAGCGTTACCTTGAACAATCAAACAGTACAGGATTGGTTGAATTATGCTGCTGATACGAATTACACGGTTAAAAATTATGGAATAGTAATGCTTGCTAACAGCAACACTAATACAATAAAATCTTTTTTCGCATCAAATAATGATGAATCTGTAAGACCATCGGTGACTGTGATAGTATCTAAAAATTCTGTTGTGGATACATTGAATTTAAATATATCTGAATCTGTTTCTTTAAACACTGTTCCCGTTTCGATTATTCCTGCTGAAAGATTCGTACTGCAATCGGGAGTTAGCTTTAGAAATATTATGAAATTTGACCTGACAAAACTTCCACCGAATGTAATTATTAATTTAGCGTTATTGGAGTTCACGCTGGATAAGAATAACTCATTTATTTCTACTAACTCAGACCAAAGAGTAAATTTAGGAATGTTAACCGACACGGCTAATCAGGAAACAGATGGTTTGTTATTCCAGGCATACAAGAAAGACTCAATTACTTATACTGTTGCGTTAAATTCAGTATTCCAAAAATGGAATTTAGGCACTGCAACAAATTATGGTTTATTGTTCTGGAATGTTTCTGAAGTATCAAACCTTGACAGATTTGTTTTTTATGATCATACTTCTTCAGATATCAACAGAAGACCAAGGTTAAAAATTATTTATACACTTAGAAATTAAGAAACATAATTTTAATGAAACTTATAATATTTAAATCACTTTTTATCTTTTTATTGTTGGTCGGTTTGGCAAATGCACAGGATGATTTCACTACAGGTTCCCCTTACACTGTTTTCGGATTGGGAGATCTTGAGTATTTTACTAACATGAGAAATGATGCTATGGGTATACAGGGTATCGGGCTGTATAGTACTCAAGTGAACAATCTCAATCCTGCCGCAAATACGAAAATGAAATACACGAATTTTTCGATCAGTGCTAAATATGGTTTTTTAAAATCCTCTGATGGTGTTTCAACGAATAAAGTTTCCAACGGAAATGTAAATGGAATTAATATTGGTATCCCGTTTAACCGGATGAATGGATGGACTTTAAGTTTGGGATTTAATCCTATAAGTCAGATTGAATATGTCATCACAAACAAGGGATCGATTGAAGGTCACGATTACACGGAAACATATTCAGGGAATGGTGGTCTGACCAGGATAAATGTTGGGATGTCTTATATTGTGTTTAAAAGCATTAGTGTAGGAGCCGAATGGGATTATTCTTTTGGAAACATAACGAGACTATCCGTTAAAGACTTTTTCCCCGACACCCTAACAACAGCAAGCATAAAAAAAGAAAACGATTTGAGAGGATCTTATTTCAAAGGGGGATTGATATTTGATATTGGCAGTATTTTTAAAAGTAAGACTTTAGAGGATTTAAATATTGGTATGTTTTATCAAACAAACTACACTCTTACTTCGACTATCGATGCAATTTATGGTTCGAGTACTGGCTACGATACAATTAATGTAAGTGAAGAGGATATTAATATGCCGGAAGCTTTTGGTTTTGGAATAACGAATAAATTTGGTGACAGGTACATTGTTTCAGGTGATGTACTTTTCCAACAATGGAGTAACTATAAGGAAGGTGGGGTTACACCGGTTGGATTGCAAAATTCCATTCGCTATGGATTGGGACTCGAAGTTACACCCGTTTCCCGAAAAGACAGGAAATTCTTTGACAATTTATACTACCGGCTGGGTGTGTTTTATGATAAATCATACTATAAAGTAAATAATGAGGATGTTAACAGGTACGGAATAAGTGCGGGATTAGGAATTCCAATTGGTACTTATAATTCATTTGATCTTGGAATTAGTTATTTCATAAGAGGAAAAACTGAAAACGGATTAATTAAAGATGAATATTTAAAACTAACTGCAGGTTTTAATTTTGGAGAATTGTGGTTTGTTAAAACCAGAGAAGAATAATACTAAATAGCATCTAAAGTGAAGAGAATAATAGCAATTGGGTCTGACCACAGGGGTTACAAATACAAAGAGAAAGTTAAGGAATATCTTCGATCTCACAACTACGAAGTAAAGGACTTCGGAACAGATTCAGTTGAGAGTGTTGATTATCCTGATTATGCAAAAAAAGCAGCAGACAGCGTTGTAAGCGGTGAATCAGAGATGGGTGTACTGATATGCGGAACCGGTATAGGTGTTAGCATTGCTGCAAATAAAATCAAAGGTATTAGGGCGGCAAATGTAACCTCTGAAAAGATGGCTGAGATGTCACGAGAGCATAATAATGCCAATATAATATGTTTTGGAGGAGATATAGTTGACATCGATACTGTAATTAGATGTATAGATATTTTTCTTAAAACGGAATTTGGTGGAGGAAGACACATACAAAGAGTCGAAAAAATTAAAATGCTCGAAACATAGACAGTAATTTAAAAAAAAATACATTTCTTAAAGAAAAGAATTCTCATGCATAATAATCTTGAAAGTTTCGATCCAGAAATATTTGATGCGATTAAGAAAGAAACGCAGCGACAAACAAATAAACTTGAATTGATTGCATCCGAGAACTTCGTATCCCCGGCTGTAATGCAGGCACAGGGTTCTGTAATGACGAACAAATATGCAGAAGGTTACCCGGGAAAAAGGTATTATGGTGGATGCGAGTTTGTAGATATTGTAGAAGACCTCGCCAGGGATAGAGCAAAAGAATTGTTCGGAGCAGAGTATGCTAATGTCCAGCCTCACTCGGGAAGCCAGGCGAATATGGCTGTTTACATGACTCTGGTAAAACCCGGTGATAAGATAATGGGAATGGATCTATCTCACGGAGGTCATTTAACACACGGTTCACCTGTAAATTTTTCAGGGCAGCTGTATAATTTTGTACCTTATGGTATTAATCCCGAAACTGAAGTACTTGATTATAATATGATTGAAGATATGGCTTTGAAGGAAAAACCGAAGATGATAACAGTAGGTGCGAGTGCTTATTCAAGGAATATTGATTATAAACAATTCAGGGGGATAGCTGATAAGGTTGGAGCATTCCTTTTTGCAGATATTGCACACCCCGCAGGATTAATTGCGAAAAAGCTGCTCGACGATCCACTACCTTACTGTCATGTTGTTGCGACGACAACACACAAAACATTACGGGGTCCTAGAGGCGGTATGATACTCATCGGTAAGGATTATGAAAATCCTTTTGGCAAAAAAGCACCGAAATCAGGCAGAATAAAAATGATGAGTGAATTATTTAATTCTATGGTTATGCCGGGAGTCCAGGGAGGACCGCTGATGCATGTTATTGCTGCGAAAGCAGTTGCATTTAAAGAAGACCTGGAAAGTAGTTTCCTTGAATACGCCAAGCAGGTTATAAAAAATTCTCAGGTTATGGCACAAAGATTGGTTGATCATGATTTTCATGTTATATCGAAAGGCACAGACAATCACCTGATGCTGATTGATCTTAGAAATAAAAATTTAACGGGTAAACAGGCTGAAGAATCATTAGATGAAGTAGGAATTACCTGTAATAAGAATTCCGTTCCTTTTGATGATAAAAGTCCTCTTGTAACGAGTGGAATAAGGCTTGGAACACCTGCTTTAACAACACGTGGAATGAAGGAAGATGAAATGAAATGGATAGCAGAAATGATAAACAAAGTTATTTCAAATCCTGAGGATAAAAATGTTAAAAAGGAAGTTGCTGAAGAAGTAAAGAATCTTACATCTAAATTTGGTTTGTATGAAAATATGCAATAACTAAGTCAACAAGTCTAATAATGACATTAGAATTTTATGGAAATATTAATTAAACCGATTGCTTATGTTTCGAATCGAATAAAAAAGAGGAAGGATGATAACTGGAAAGATGTTATTTCGATTATTAAGCTCATCAAAGAAATTCCTATCTCATCTATTGCCGGTTTAGATAAGTTCTCTCACCTGGAAGTAGTATTTTATTTCAATAAAGTTAGAGGTTCGGAGATAAATTTTGGGATAAGACACCCAAGGAATAACACTAATTATCCAAAAGTGGGTATATTTTCTCAAAGAGCGAGTAAGAGACCAAACCTTATTGGTACAACGATTGTTAAATTATTAAAAATTGAAAGCAGGAATATTACAGTGAAAGGTCTGGATGCTATTAATGGTACTCCCGTTATTGATTTGAAACCGGTGATGGAGGAGTTTTTACCATTGCGAAGAGAAATACATCAACCACTTTGGACAAAAGAGTTAATGAAAAAATATTGGTAATAATAATTACTGAAGTTGAAACATAAGGAGAAAATAAAAGACATTCATATTGAGGATGAAAAGGAAATGAGTTTCCTTGAGCATCTTGAAGAGCTGCGTTGGAGAATCATTAAAGCAGTTATCGGTATTGTTATAGGTGGTGTCTTAGTTGCAATTTTTATTGACCCGGTTATAAATTATATTATTTTTTTACCTGCGAAAAACACTCATCCACCAATGAC
>CAYYJH010000058.1:12658-17983 GCA_964472195.1 uncultured Ignavibacteriaceae bacterium
CGGTTATAAATTATATTATTTTTTTACCTGCGAAAAACACTCATCCACCAATGACAATTATAAATCTTAAACCTTTCGGTCAGTTTACTCTTTATATGGAAGTCATACTTATAGGTGGGATCGTAGTCAGCATACCTAATATACTTTTTCAAATCTGGAAATTTATTGAGCCTGCTTTGCAACCAGGTGAAAGGAAATACATTACAGCTATTGTTTTTTTCTCTACATTTTGTTTTCTTGCTGGAATTTCTTTTGCATATTTCATAATGCTTCCAACAGCATTGAATTTCTTTGTTGATTTTGGTACAGAGTTTATTGATAACAAGATTGCCGCGAACGAGTATATGAGATTTGTAATTTCCTTATGTATTGCTGCTGGAATTGTTTTTGAACTGCCCATGGTTTCCTTTTTTCTATCAAAACTTGGAATTTTGAAACCTTCATTCATGCGGAAATACAGGAAACATGCGATTGTGATTATTTTAATCTTAGCGGGAATATTAACACCAAGCCCGGATATTACGAGCCAGTTGCTATTGGGAGTTCCGTTGTTTCTGCTGTATGAAATAAGTATTTTAATTTGTAAGTATTCTCAGAAAAAGAAAGAAGTCAATTCTGAGATAATGACCACATGAAAAATATAATTAAATAATCACAAGGATTTTGAATTTAAAGAAGATAGCTGCACCAATAGAAGAGGAATTAAAAGTATTTCAAAAACAGTTCTCACATATTTTGAAATCTAAAGTCTCATTAATCGACTTAATTACGAAATATATCCTTAAGCAGAAAGGCAAGAAAATACGCCCGATTCTTGTAATCCTGTCAGCAAAACTCTGCGGAGAAGTTAACGATAGAACTTATGTAGCAGCAAATTTAGTTGAATTGCTTCACACTGCAACTTTAATTCACGATGACGTTGTCGATGAAGCGAAAACGCGCAGGGGGATCGCATCAATCAATGCCGTCTGGAAGAATAAAGCCGCCGTACTTTTAGGGGATTATCTTCTATCGAAAGGTCTATTGATCTCTTTAGATAATGATGAATTTGATTTTTTAAAAACTACATCAGAAGCTGTTAAAAGAATGAGTGAGGGTGAGCTATTACAAATTCAGAAAGCAAGGAATTTCGATGCTACAGAAGAGACTTATTTCAAAGTCATTTCTGATAAGACTGCATCGCTTATTAAGACCTGTTGTGTATTAGGAGCATTGAGTACTACTAAAGATAAAATTAATATAAACAGGCTTGGTAAATATGGAGAGAATATAGGAATCGCTTTCCAATTGAGGGATGATTTGCTGGATTATACAGGCAGGAAAAAACTTCTGGGAAAATCGACTGGCAATGATTTAAAAGAGAAAAAATTTACACTTCCACTGATAGTATCTTTACAAAACGCTCCTAAAAAAAAGTCTTCCGAGATAATGAAATTGATCAAAGGTGATTCTATTAAAAAATTTGAATCTGTTTATGATTTTGTAAATGAGTACGGAGGAATTGACTACACCATCGATAAAGTTCTGTATTATTCAAAGAATGCTAAGAATGCAATTTCAAAATTCACACAATCCGAAGAAAAAACTTCCCTGCTAAAGCTTATCGATTTTGTATCGATGAGAGAATATTAGTGAAATTTCCTTTCAAACTAGGTCTTGTCAACCAATAAATGACGCAGATTCCCAATGAAAAGGAATTATCAGCGTATTATTAATAATTTTTTTTCCGCTAATTCGCGAATGACATTGGCGCATTAGCGGCAACATTAAAAGTGTTTTACAGACACTACAGTTTTGACACGATACTAGATTGCCATAAAGAATTAAGATGCCCTGAAGTTGAACTAATAAAAGAAATTTCACTTCACCTCAGAATAAATTCCTGATGTTTCCAGAAGAATTCTTATCGTTCTAATGGAGGAACTATCAGTATGGACAACAACAAATACGATACAGATATAGAGAAATACCATACCGAAAGCGAAAATATTAGCAATATAGATACCGACAGTAAAAAATATTGGTGTTAAATTTAGACATATTAACTATTTTATTTAAAATATTTTCACTAGAAATTACACTGTTTTTCTACAAAATTTCTTTATAAATTATTACTAAAAACAAAACATATCTATAATTTAAATAAATAGCATTGTGAGATGGATGTTTTTTCTACAATGCTTGTAAATTCTCCTTTGACAAGCTTCGAATAATAGTTTATATTTGTATAGACATAATTAAAACATATATTTCAAAAATTAAATAAAAACTAAAATGGCTAAAGACGATTACTTTCCCCCTCGGAAAGACGAATTTGATACATGGGAAGAAACATAGGACACAAACGTCAAAGCCGAAGCCCTGACTTCAGTTTTCGATGAAGCGGAAATAAACGCACTTAAAACTAAAATTTCGAATCACAGAACAGCTTACAGCGGTAGGAAAGGCAGAAGGCGGAGTATAAAGCTTCCGTTGAAGCAAACAAAGCTCTGGAATCCGATATTGAAAAGATTGTCGTTCCGTGATTATAAAATCTCATACGGTGGTATCAACCATCGTATGAGTATTCGATATTTGTTATTACCATAGTTAAAACTACAGTTATTAATTGAGAATAAAATGTATCGTAATTACACAAATATTATTGCTTATTGATAATTTTTCTATTAACTTTCAACAAGGACATAAGAACACAATCTTTAGGATTAAAAAGTCTAATACGATTTCCCGCACAAATAATATTATCTGTAAGCTTTAATATAAAAATAGAGAGCAAAGTTTTAATTTTCATAAATTAAATATAAAGGAGAAATACACATGTTTAAAACTATTTTACTTTCCGCAGTCATACTGCTATTGTTAGCGGGTTTGACTTATTCACAGGATAATCTTGTAAATCCGGACGGTACACCTGCCCCGGGATATATAAATCCGGTAGTCAAACCAAATCCCGAAGGCTCAATTGCTGAAGAAGAATTTACAGTAGATAATACCCCCAATGTTAATGGGGATCCCCATACCGATGAATACGGTAGTAACAATGTTAATAGAGCCTTATATTTAGGTTCGGGTTCAACTACCAGGAGAGTTTCAGTTCCGTTCAATGGTGCATGGAATCAGAACTTTGATGGCTCATGTGAAATGTGGGTATACCCAACCGACTTCTCTCACGGAAATACATTTATTGCAAAAGGGAACACTTCAGGAACAATAGGTTTCTATTGGGGATACGCAAACTCATCTGGAATGTATTTTCGTATCGGCTCAACATTCTTCACTTCGGCATCTACCACTTTATCTACAAACACCTGGACGCATATAGGTGTAACCTGGACAGGTGGTCCCTCTACTTTTACCGTAAGGTTCTATAGAAACGGTGTGCTTTCAGCCACTATTGGTCCAACTGCTGCTACCTGGAATCTAAGTTCCCATCCTCTTATCATCGGTGGTAACAATGCTTTCACGTCAGGATTTTATGAAGGTTATATGGACGAAGTCAGATGGTGGAATCCACAGCGTACAACTACACAAATCCGCTATAACAGATTTGTCGGTCTCGGTGATTTTGGAGGTGCTAATTCAGGTAGTGCGTTAACCTCAAGCACGCATTATTCTGGTTTGATATCGTCCTGGACATTTAACTTTGCGAGTGCTACTGCATATGATGATATAGGTGGTCACCATGGAACATATCAGGGTGGTGCTACATATTCTACCAGACTTGGCGGACAGCCTATTCCGTATAATCTTGCCTTAAAGTGTGACGGTTCGGGTACAAATTCTTATGTTAAGATTCCACACAATAGTACTGTTTTTAACCAGACTGCAGCAGGATCCTTTGAAGCATGGATATATTTAAATGTAATTGGTACTTTGCAGCCAATATTTCAAAAAGGAACTACATTTGGCACTACAACACTTGCGGTGTATGTGACTGCAGGTAACAAGTTCGGAATAAACATTGGAAATCATAATTATATTAATGGCAGTGGTACTACTTTTGCATCCGGTAAATGGTATCATGTTTGTGCTACCTGGTCTGGAGGTTACACCGTAAAATTTTATGTTAATGGAAACCTCGATGGCACTCAATTTTTTAGTCAAACAATGCCAACCAATACGAATGACGCATGGATAGGAAGGTATTATAGCACATCAAGATTTAACGGGTATATCGATGAGGTACGGATTTGGGACCCTGCTCTCTCTCAAGAGCAGATCAGAAATAATATGATAATTTCAGGAAGAGCAATACTTCCTAATTCACAGCTCGTTGGGTTTTGGAATTTTGACGGGCACCTGGGAAATTGGTCCGCAGTAACGGGCGTAAATGGATCATTCAATACCGGTGCTGGTAACGATTGCCGTTTGAGCGGATATAGAAACGAAACTTCATCAGGAGCATATACCGGTAATTTTCTTGCTCACACGACTACTATTAATGATACATACGTAGATCAGGCATACTTTAGAGGCGCCTCAGGTTTACCAATTCCTGATAATGGTAATGTTCAAGATGTAATTACTATTAGTAATTGGCTTAGTGGAAATGTTACATCTGTGCGGGTTCTACTCTCGATACAGCATACGTATTGTGCAGACCTTGATATAAGAATTACAGCACCTAACGGACAATCACGTGACATTTCTACCGATAACGGTGGCAGTTATGATAACGGTTACCTTACAGTTTTTTACGATGGACATCCACAGCCGGTGACAAGCTCTTCATTCTTATCACCCTGGAGCAATAGAGTAAAACCAGAAGTTGTTATGGGTAATTTCACAGGCTCTCCCGTAAACGGAAACTGGACTATAAGAGTAACTGACGATGCTGGAAGTGATGTTGGCACTCTTATGGGTTGGGGATTAAGATTTAATAGTTCTGTTACTACTGTATCTCCAATCTCATCGAATGTACCGGGAGAATACAAATTACACCAGAACTATCCGAATCCGTTTAACCCGGTTACAAATATCAATTTTGATATTCCGAAGGCCGGACTTGTAAGCATCAAAGTATATGATATTACCGGAAGAGAAATAAGTACGTTGGTAAACCAGTCGATGGAAGCAGGTTCTTTTAATGTAGAATTCGATGCATCAAGCATTGCATCCGGGACTTATTTCTATAAAATTCAAGCTGGCAACTTTACCGATGTGAAGAAGATGATGCTAGTGAAGTGATTATTTATGTAATGAAGTAGCAAAGCCATAGGCTAGGGCTTCGTTACAAGATAAAAAATTAATTAATATTTTTGTAAAGCCGAATCTCTGAAGAAGTGATTCGGCTTTTTTGTTAAGATCTAATTACAATTTATGATA
>CAYYJH010000059.1:0-17948 GCA_964472195.1 uncultured Ignavibacteriaceae bacterium
CAATTAGTTTATCTTTGTTGAAAAAGATTTAAGCTAAGAACTAATCAAACGCAATCTAATATCAATTTAATATGACTGGAATATTTATAATCCTCGGGAGTTTTTTCATCTCTTTGAAAGATGTCTGGAAAGATGTCGAGTTTCGTATATTGTTTGTTTTAATTGTACTCCTGTTATTTACGGGTGCCATATTTTACTCCGAAGTCGAGGGGTATGACCTGATAGATTCTCTTTATTTCAGCGTGATGATAATGTCAACTATTGGATACGGAGAGCTTACTTTGTCGACTTCTACAGCCAAGATATTCACTATCGTATATGCGTTTGTCAGCATAGGTGTTTTCATTACGTTAGGCAGTAAGATTGTATTGCTGTTTGTGGAAAGGAGCAAGATAAGCCAGAAGAAAATAAAAGAATGGGAAAGAAGCAGGAAAATACACAGGCAGCAAAGAAAATCATCTGATAGAAAAAATCCCTGAATCTTTTTGCTAATAATTAGAAAGGAATAAGAGTAAATATATATGCCTGAAGATAAAGAGTTTTCAATTTATGAATACAGAATAGCGAAAAGAGTCTATATTACTATACTCATGATAATTTTGATATGGTGTCTGCTGATATTCGCTGCACCCGCTCTCTGGAATTTAGGTGGTATATTTTCGAAAATCTCGTTACTTATATATCAATTGTTTGCAACAACATGTCATCAATTAGATGAAAGGTCTTTTCATGTGTTTGGTTATAAGCTTGGAGTGTGTTCAAGATGTACTTCTATTTATCTTGGATTTCTTTTGAGTACTGTGATTTACCCTTTTTTTCACAGGATTGACAATAAAAAGCTTCCAGCAATTTGGTATTTATTAGTAGCTGCGTTATTGTTATTAATTGATTCTTCACTCGAGATTTTCCATTTTCAAAATAACACTTTTTTGTCCCGGTCAGTGACGGGTTTTATACTCGGATTTGTTTTACCTTTTTACCTGATACCGGGCTTTGTCAATTTTGTTCAGGAAGTAGTTTCAGTTTTTCAAAGTAATACAAACAACAAAAAAGAATAAATATAATTAATATGAATTCATCTCCTAATAGACTGGTGCCGGTTATTTTCGGTGCTCTCGTAATGACTCTAATTTCAACGTTTCCTTTAATAAATCTTATTAATGTCCTTTGTTGTTCTGGAATTATGCTCGGTGGATTTGCGGGAGTATTTTTTTATAATAAACAAATTCGAAATACCTCGATTGAACTCACGACAAAAGACGGCGGCATTATTGGATTGTTGTGTGGAATCATTTCAGCGGTATTGGTTTCAGGGATTAATTTATTAATGGTGTTATTTTCTGATGTAAATCCTATAACAGAAGCTTATGCTCTGCTTGAAAAATTTGGACAGCAATTACCCCCGGAGGTGAACGAAACGATGGATAAATTTTCAGATGAATTTAATAAATATGGATTCTCGCCAACACTATCAGTATTATCACTTATTATTAATCTTGTCATCTATCCTCTCTTTGGAGCTGTTGGGGCTATGATAGGAGTTTCAATCTTAAAGAAAAGACAGGTTGATTGAAGTTTTTCTCACTAAAAAAAATCAATTCAAAAGAATCCTGGAGAATAAAGGGTATTATCGTAAGCATTATTGGAATCAGCTTACTTTCAATTTGGATTTCACCTTATAAATTATTTTATAAACTTCTTATTGAAAAAGGAGTAAACACTACAGATGAATCATACTGCTTAATGTTAGATGTAACCGGTATCCCGTGTCCTTTTTGTGGTCTTGCGAGAGGTTTTCTTCAGTTTACAAAATTGAATTTTGAAAAAAGTCTTTACTACAATCCATCTTCTTTATTTTTATTTGCATCCGGCGGATTAATTATGCTTGTCGTTTTTACTTTGAGTTTATTCAATTATAAAATATATATTAAGAATTATAATATAATTTGGCTTGTTATATTGATTGTGTTTGTAATAGTCTGGATACTAAATATTTTTTGGGGACACCACTGAGTGATATTGCAGAGAGTTCTATGTTTATGTAGATTATGATTTGAATGTGAAATTATTTAAATTTATTTTTACCAAACGTACATGCTAAACAACTTTTATTTATATGTTTGAATATTCAGGAGCTATACACATGCATTCAACATATTCCGATGGAACAGGAACAGTTGAAGAGATTGCTTCTTTCGCGAATGAAACGAATCTTGATTTTATTGTATTAACAGACCACAATAACATTAAAGCTAAAGAAGACGGCTATGAAACGTGGTTTGGTAAAACGCTTGTTATTGTAGGTTGTGAGATAAATGATTTGGAAAACAAGAATCATTACCTTGCGTTTGGGATGGACGAATTAGTAGGAACCGATAGAGAATTACATAATGGGGAATTCGGTAATGAGCTACCGGTGAAAGAATATGTAAAAGAAATAAAAAAGAAAGGCGGTGTCGGTTTTATAGCACATCCATTCGAAAAAAGAAAGCATATTCCCGGGCACCCTGCTTTTCCCTGGACTGCATGGGATAGTGAATTTGATGGCATCGAGATATGGAATCACATGAGTGAATGGACCGAAGGTCTTACAGATTCAAACAAAGTCCAGAGGTTCTTGCATCCTTTGAAATCAATTGTTGCACCTGAGAAAAAAGCCGTAAAGAAATGGGACGAATTAAATAAAAAAAGAAAGGTTGTTGCTATCGGTAGTGTTGACGCACATGCTCACAAACAGAATGTTTTAGGATTTTATGAGGTTGAAATATTCCCTTACAAAATTTTATTTAAATCAATTAGAACTCATGTTTTTGTCAATACGCAATTACAACCGAATATAAAAAGTAATTTCCAGTTTGATAAAAATCAGATTATCGATGCTTTACGGAAAGGGTGCTCTTTTATCGTAAACAGCTATCATGGTGATGGGAGGGGTTTTCGTTTTTTTGCAGAGTACGACGGTAAAATGTTTAACATGGGTGATGTGATACCTTATGATAAAACTAAAAATAAAAAAATTACATTGAATACATACCTTCCAAAAGAATCCAGAATCAAGCTTATTAAAAATGGAAAATGTATTGATGAACATGACGGTTTGAATTTGTTATGGGATTGTGATGAAGCAGGGAATTACAGGGTGGAGTGCTGGATGGGAGAGAAAGCCTGGATTTTTTCGAATCATATAAGAGTCACTGAAAAGGATTTTAAAAACTAAAAGAGAACATTGAATTTTATAAAACCACTGAATATAAAGCATAATCAACCCGAAACGAAATCTGTACACGCTAATTGTGGAGTGTTCGGAATATACAATCATCCGAAAGCGGCAATTTTAACTTATTATGGACTCCATGCCCTTCAGCACAGAGGACAGGAAGCAGCCGGTATTGTTACATCGGAGTATCTTGCTAAAGAAAAGAAATATCATTTTAATATTCACAAAGGACTCGGTCTTGTTCAAAGTGTATTTTCTGATTATAATATACTAACGGAAATTTTAAAAGGGAATTCTGCTTTAGGTCATAACAGGTATTCGACTACAGGGGCTTCTAATAAAAGAGCAAATATACAGCCGTTCAGGGTGCATTATAAGGATGGAAATATAGCTCTTTCCCATAACGGAAACCTTACGAATACAAAAATCTTGAGAAGTATGCTTGAAGACGCGGGAACGATCTTTCAAACTTCAACTGACAGTGAAATAATCCTGCATCTCATTGCAAAGAGTAAGGAGCAGGAAATCGACAAGAAAGTTCTCGATGCTTTTTCACAGGTGAAAGGTGCGTATTCAATGTGTATTATGACTGATGACAAGCTAATTGCGGCAAGAGATCCTTATGGAGTTCGTCCATTGGCGCTGGGAGTTCTTGAAGATAGTTTCGTTTTTGCCTCGGAAACAACGGCTCTCGACATAATAAATGCCGAATATATACGGGACGTAGAACCGGGTGAATTAATAGTGATTGACAAAGATGTTATTAAAAGTAAACGGGTAAAATCATATAAAATAGCAGAAGCAGAGAAATACAAACATTGTATATTCGAATATATTTATTTTTCACGTCCGGACAGTACGATCTTTGGTGAAAAAGTTGATAAAGTAAGAAGGAAAATTGCAAAAAACCTTGCAATAGAAAAACCACCTCCCGAAAAAGATAATATTAACGATAGCGATGAAAAAAAAGTTGTAATAATAAATGTCCCGGATTCTTCTAATACTGCAACTATAGGGTATTTCAATGAATCAGTCAAAGTAAATAAGGGCGTGAAATTAGAAATTGGTTTAATAAGAAGCCATTACGTTGGTAGAACATTTATTCAACCGGGACAGGATAAGAGAAAAATGAGAGTTAAGATTAAATTCAATACAGTTAAAGGTGTTTTGGAAGGAAGAAAAGTTGTTGTTGTTGACGATTCGATTGTTCGGGGAACAACTTCAAAACTTCTTGTCGATTTAATAAAAAAAGCCAAGCCAAAAGAAATTCATCTCAGGATCACATCTCCACCAATTGTATCACCTTGTTATTATGGGATGGACTTTCCATCAAAAGAAGAATTGATTGCTAACCAGCATAATAAAAACGTCGAGAGTATAAGAAAAAAACTCGGAGTCGATAGTCTCGAATATCTTTCATTGGAGCAGTTAATTAACTCAGTACCGCATGATAATCCTAAAACTGACTATTGTACAGCTTGTTTTAATTGTCAGTATCCTATTCCAATTGAGAAGATTATTGAAACTGAGAAAGATGAATTTGATGATTGAGATTTTTCATTTAATATCATTAACAAAAACTGTTTTCACATAAAATAAAAATAATGACAAAAGAGCAAAGAAGTTTTCATAAGTCAAGACGTAAAGAGTTATTGGCATTGCTTGAAAAAGATTCTTTGTTATTAATTCTGGGTAATTCTTTGAGAAATAAGTCATTTGATCAGAATTATGTTTTTAAACAAAACAAAAACTTTTACTATTTAACGGGATTTAAAGAACCATCTACAGCATTATTAATGTCAAACAGGGGAATCAAGTACTGCGATGAGGAATCGAAAAAACTTTGTACGACAAATGAAATATTATTTGTCCAACCCCGTAACAAAAATTTAGAACATTGGGAGGGGAAAAGGCTTGGAGCTGAAAACGTAAAACGTGAACTTGATGTGAAAACAGGTTTAGTAAACTCAAAAATATTTAAAGTGCTTGATAAGAATATTTATAATGGATTTACGAAATTGTACCTAAATTTTTCTGACCTTGTGACTTTGTATGGAGATATGCAAATGCATTTAGACCCTTTTCTCAACAATCTAAAATTATATTCAGCAAATATTCAAATATCAGATATCTCATACAAACTCGGATTGATGAGAAGCATAAAAGCAGATTATGAAATTAATCAAACGTTTAAAGCAGTCGATAATACAGTTGAATCATTTATTGAAACTTTAAAAAATATTAAACCTGGATTATTTGAATATCAGGTTCAATCAATGTTAGAAAGTAATTATATATCTAAAGGTGCGAGTGATGTTGCTTTTACAACTATAGCAGCAGCAGGGAATAATTCGTGCACATTGCATTACGAAGCAAATCGAAGCAGATTAAAAAATGGAGAATTGTTGCTTATCGATTCAGGAGCTGAGCATAATTATTACAATGCTGATATCACAAGAACCATACCGGTCAACGGAAAATTTTCGACTGAACAAAAATTGATTTATGACTTAGTGCTTAAAGCAAATAAAGAATGCATAAAAAAAATTAAGCCGGGTGTTGAATTCAGCTATCTTGATAGATATTGTAAATCAATATTAGCATCCGGTTTATTAAAGCTCGGTCTTATTAAAGAAAGAAAAGAGGTATCTAAATTTTATACACATAATTTAGGGCATCACATTGGTTTGGATACACATGATGCAGTACCTTTTACAAAGAATAAAGTCAGCACAATAGATAAATTAAAACCCCGTAACATAATAACCGTTGAACCGGGGCTGTATATCTCGAATGACGCAAAAGGTGTTCCTAAAAAATTTAAAGGTATTGGAATTCGAATAGAGGATGATGTATTAGTAACAAAATACGGCTGCAAAGTTCTATCGAAAAATTTACCAAAAGAGATTAAGGAAATAGAAAGCCTTATTAAATAAGATAGTAGTAAATTCATTTAAAATTAATTAATCCGATAAATAGTTTATTATGAAATTCATAACTTTAATTTTATTCCTTGTACTGATTGCGAATATAGCTTTCACATCTGATAAACCTGCCTATAAAATTTTTGATAAAAGTGGTGATGAGGTTTCTTATGAAGACATGCTTGATCGATTGAGGGAAGCAAATATAGTTATGTTTGGAGAGCAGCATAACAATCCTGTTTGCCATTGGCTTCAGTATGAAGTAACAAAAGATTTATTTGAAACAAACAAAGGCTCCCTGTTACTAGGAGCAGAGATGTTTGAAGCAGACGACCAGTTAATAGTAGATGAATATCTAAACGGAAAGTTGACCGATAAAAACTTTGAACAGGAAGCAAAGCTGTGGGGTAATTTTAAAACAGATTACAAACCTCTTCTTGAATTTGCTAAAACAAATAATCTCGATTTTATTGCAACAAATATTCCCCGACGGTATGCCTCGCTTGTTTATTCAAGAGGTCTCGATGCATTAGATAGTTTAGCAAAAGATGCTTATAGTTGGATTGCTCCACTTCCCATAAATGTTGACCTCGAGCTTAAATGTTATAAAGATATATTGGAAAAAGCAGAGGGGCACGGCGGTGATAATCTACCTTATGCTCAAGCGATAAAAGATGCTACAATGGCATATTTCATCTTAAAGAATTATAAGAGTGGTGATCTGTTCTTACACTTTGACGGGGCTTATCATTCTGATAATTTCGAAGGTATAGTTTGGTATTTGAAAAAGGATAAACCAAAGTTGGATGTTGTGACCATATCCTCGGTTGAACAAAATGATCTTGATGAACTAAAAGAAGATTTTTACGGACTGGCAGATTTTATTATCTGTATAGATGAAAATATGACTAAGACGCATTAGTAACTTATTCTATAAATTATTAGAAAATTCTTACGTCAAACTTAATTGTAAATTTATTTTATAGAAAACTAATATCTTGGATTTTTTGTTATCTATTTACAAATGTATTATTTATCCATATATTAAAACTAAAAAGGAAAAAGTAATATTATAAATTTTTTTACTTATTAGGGGAGCATTATGGGGATTAACGGTCTTGATCTTGATGGATTAAGAAAGAAAGGAATCAGCTTTTGTACTGATTGTGAAACTGATCTCGAAAATTTTTGTTTTTCTTTCGAGATTAATAACCTGGACGTATTGAAAAAGAAAGTTGAACATTGTAGGTTGAATGGCAGATTAGATGGTACTTTCTGTGCGAAATTATTTATTGCAAGTTCTTATACGTTAGATTCAATGTGGCTTGAGGACGAATAATTAATATATACTATCTATTTAGGTGATAGTACATTCTAATAAAACAGCTTACCTTAATAAGTTTTTAACTCTCCAATTTCAGATTCAACATCCTTAAGAATTTCACGTCTTTTCACAGCTAACATCATTTTGTTATGGTCTTTATAAAGCGGACGGTCTTCATCCAGATGGTCTATGATTTTCCTTACAGATGAATGTGCAATTTGCGTCCCTTTCCCAAATTTAAATTCTCTGAAATCCAAAGCTTGTGCAGCAGCTATAAATTCAATGCCGAGTATTCCATAGGCATTATCAAGTATAGTGCGGGTTTTTAAAGCAGTATTCATTCCCATGCTGACAAAATCCTCCTGGTCTGCAGCTGCAGGAATGGATTGGATGGATGCTGGGTTTGACAATATCCTTTGCTCTACTATCATCATATCTGCTGTGTATTGACTAAGCATATGCCCTGAGAACATCCCTGCACCTTTTGTTAAAAATGCTGGTAGCCCAATACTTAACGCTGGATTTAATAATCTGTTTAATCTTCGTTCAGAAATTACACAGACCATAGTTATTGCAGCACCTAACATATCCAAAGGTACACTTATTGGGGAACCCTGAAAGTTAGCACCCGTTAATACAATTTCATCTTCAGGAAGGAAGATCGGATTGTCTCCAACACCATTCAATTCAATTTCAATCTGGCTGCGAGTCCATCTTAATTGATCACGGGCTGCTCCGTTAACCTGCGGAGTTGAACGCATGCTGTATGCGTCCTGAACTTTTACTTTCATACCACCGAATAAATCGGATCCTTCTAACATTCTCTTGATATTTTCTGCAGAAGTAATTGCACCCTGGAATCCCCGAAGTTTATGAAGTCGTGTATCATAAGGTTTTAAATTTGCCATTAATGCTTCGAGTGTCATCGCTGCAGCGATGTCTGCTTGCTTAAAGAATCGTTCGGTCTCATATATTTGAATGCATGCCATTCCTGACATTACATTACTTCCATTAATTGAAGCAAGTCCGTCCCTGGCTTTTAATCCTGGAATTTTTATGTCAGCTTTTTCCATAGCAGTTTTACCGGGTAAACGTTCACCATTGTAAAAAGCTTCGCCTTCACCTAAGAGCAATAATGCGATTTGACTCATTGGTGCAAGATCTCCACAAGCACCGACGCTGCCTTTCTCACAAACGACAGGTATAACACCTTTATTAAGCATATCCACATAAGTTTGTGTTATTTCCGGACGGCAGCCCGAGTGTCCATTCGCGTGAACGTTAATTCTTGTTAGCATTGCAGCTCTTACGTGTTCTATTGGAGCTGGTTCTCCAATACCAGCAGAGTGGTTATAAATTAAATATCTTTGGAAATTCTTAACCTGTTCCTCCGTTAGAATAACTTCTGAAAACTCTCCTATACCCGTGTTCACGCCATACATTATTTCTTTTTCAGATATTTTCTTTTCAATAAATGTCCGGCACTTTTTTATTTTTTCAATTGCTTCTGGATGAAGTTCTGCTTTTTCCAAACCAAATGCAACTTTATATACATCTTCAATTTTTAAATCTTTTCCTGTAATAATAACTGACATTTTATCTCCCGTACTCTACCAATTCATAAAGTTTTAAAATGTAAATATAGCATTCTAAAGTTTGTTATTAAATTCAAATTTAGATTTAAGGGAAGAATTTGATATGCTGTTTGTGGGAAGATATGTTTGTTATTGAGAGGGAGATATTATCTAATGCACTAAAATCATTTTTCGAGTTGGAATATATTATGAATCTAATCAACAAAAACGAAATCTATTTTTTTAGTTGCCATATCAGTACTGATTACTTTTATATTAACCTTATCACCGGCACGGTACATCTTATGTTTTCTTAAGCCTACCGCACAATGATTCTTAATATCATATTCGTAATAATCATCTTCAATATCTTTAAACCGAACCATTCCTTCTATAAACAATTCATTGATCTCAACAAAAATTCCATTTTTTATAATACCTGAAATTATTCCTTCAAACTCATCGCCTATATGATTATTTAAATATTCTATTTGTTTTAATTTAATAGTTTCTCTTTCAGCATTAACGGCATTTTGTTCCTGTTTAGAGCATTGTTTCGATACATCACGAATAATTTTCCTGTAATTATTTATTCTGTTATTCAAACCTTCTGGTTCTATAATATAATCGTATAACATTCTATGAACGATCAGATCAGGGTATCTTCTTATTGGCGATGTAAAATGTGTGTAATACCGAAATCCTAAACCATAATGTCCGATGTTTTTATCTGTATAGACAGCTTTTGCCATAGACCGTATTAGAAGATCATTAATTATGAACTCTTCAGGTTTTCCCTTAATTTTTTTCAAGAGCTCTCTAATCGAATTCTTATCGTTTATATTTAATGTGTATCCAAATTGTTTTACATACTCAGACAGGTCTTTTAGTTTGTCAGCATCAGGATCGTCATGTACGCGGTATAAGAATGGGTAATCTAACTTTTTTTTCTTTTTCAGATTGGTTAAAAATTTTGTTACACATCTGTTTGCGAGAAGCATAAATTCTTCTATCATCCTCATAGAATCAAGTCTTTGCTTCAATTTAATATCTTTTACCTTTCCCTGTTCATCCAAAATAAATTTGACTTCTTGAGTTTCAAAATCAATGCTATTCTCTTTCATCCTTATCCCGGTGAGCTTTTTAGAAATATCATGCATCTTCATAATTACATTTGAAAAATCACCCTTCTTTGTATCGATTATTTTTTGAACTTCATCATAAGTAAATCTTCTCTTACTGTTTATTATTGATTTTTTTATTTCATAATTTTGAATTTCACAATTCCTGTTTAGTGTAATGAACACAGAGAAGGTTAGTCTGTCTTCGTTTGGTTTAAGTGAACAAATATCATTAGATAAATTTTCCGGGAGCATTGGGACAACATGATTAACTAAATAATAACTTGTTCCACGCTTTAATGCTTCGATGTCAATATCTGTGTTTTCTCTTACATAATATGATACATCAGCAATGTGTATGCCAATTTTACATTCTTTATTTTGTAATATTTCAATGGAAACTGCATCATCAAAATCTTTCGCATCATCGGGATCGATCGTAAAACATACATTCTCCCTTAAGTCTATTCTACCATCGAGGTCTAAGTGAAATTTTATTTCTTCTGATTGCTTGATTACATTCTCTGGGAATTCAGTTTTAAGTCCATATTTCTTTAATACAGATTTAAGTTCAACGTCTATTTCACCTGCTGTACCAAGAACCTCCTTTATTTTTCCTTCAGGTTCATCATTCCCAGATTCTAATTCATCAGTATTAATAATTTCGCAAACGACTTTATCACCGTTTTTTGCCTTATTAAAATTTCTTTTGGAGATGAATATATCCTTCTTGAAAATTTTTGAATCGGGAATCACGAAACCATGATAAGCACTCTGGTCAAAAATACCGGTAACAAAAATATTTTCCTTGCTGATTACTTTTATTAACTTAGCATTGCTTAAACCTTTTTTTTTCTTTTTTGTTACGGCAAATTCTACTTTATCCCCGACAGCAAGTTTAACAGATTTCGTTGATTTTATTCTATTGTATTCCGTTTTCCCTTTCGGAGTTTTACTTCTGATTACAAATCTTCCGTTATGATCTATATCAATTTCTCCCTTTTGTACATTAAACCCGGTTTTATTCAAACTATAAAACTTTCCTTTTTTAAAAAGCTTTTGATTCTGAACTAATTCGTTAAGTAATTCTCTAAGTAATGCTCTATCGGAATTCTTCATCTCGAATTTATTCAAGATAGTGCTAAACTTAAATGATTTGTTACTGTTCTTCTGAAAAAAAATAATTATTTGTTTTCGCTTATTGATCGTTTGTTAAAATTTTATTTTATAAATTAAGAGAGCACCTGTTCTGTTATCAAAATTTATTACCGTTGTATTTTGCCGGAAGGGATCCACTAATCGTTCGAACTGGAAAATCAGGTTACTGGATATACTTTTTATGTTAAGCAATTTATTAAGTGGATAATCGACTACAACATTTGTGTTTGTAAGATCAGTTAATATTTGTCCTCCAAACCTGACCGTCGCATCTCCGAGTTCTGCAGTAAACCTAATATCTGTATTAGATGCGAATGTTCCGCTTTGGTTTTCGCGATAACTGATTTCTGTATTTATGATGAAAGGAAGATAATCTTGAAATGCCTCTGCAAGATAACTTGATATAAGAGAAGTTCCGATATTAGCTCCAACGCTCGATAAAAGATCGAGTCTTTGTGATGCGTTCAGTTCGTCCGGGAATCTTCCAAAGATAATAAAACTTAAGGCTTCTCCAGAGGGATCATCACCACCTTTGGAAACACCGTTTACAAGAACTTTCCATGTTAATTTTGGTTCAGATACTTCACCTCTTACAGCAAGTTCAACGCGTACATCCCTAATGGCTTCGGGGTATGTGGGGTTGGATGTCTTCGTTTCGTAATAAGCATCAATGAGTAATTCAGGATTGAGCATGTTACCGGTAAATTCTAAACTGCCGCTTGCTTTAAAATTCCTGTAAAATTTATAGTAAGAATCATTACCGATTTTTACACTGCCTCTAACCTGCATCGAATCGTTTTCATTATTATTTATGAACAGATTGGTATTTACATCGCCAAAGAACTCCTGACCTGTTTTAGGGTCTATAACAAGATTAATAAATATATTACGTTCTGTTGTTACTGAAATATTATAAAAGAACTTACTCGGCGGAATTTGTTTTACCGTTGACGTATCATCTTCATCTTTAACTAATAATTTATCGAACGGATCATAATTTCTTTGGTCGATTGTTTTTAGACTATCTTTAAGATTTATTAAGTAAACAATTAAACTATCTTTTTGAAAACTTGATGAATCTATTTCAATCTTGTATACAAAATTATCGTTATAAGGATTGTAAATGTTTTGATTGCTTGATGGAATAATTACGTTACCTCTCTTGAGGATCAAATTTCCGGTCAAGTCTATTCTTTCTGAATTTCCCTTTATACGCAAGTGCGGATTACCACTTCCCGCATACAGCAATCCATAAATTCCCAATTCGTTTTTACTAACGGCATCGTCAAGAATCTTTACATCTCCTGTCATTATTAAATCTATATCACTCAATTTAAGATTTGTGAAATCAACATAACCAGTTGTTGTTATAAACCTTCTTTCATCAGAAGGGACAAACAACTTCGACCACTGAAGTATCAGCTTTTGTTTGTCGGTTACTAAATTAGCGTCGAAGTTATATCTAACGCCGGTTAGATCAACGGTGAATGCTCCTTTGTTTAATTTCATGTCCCCGGTTAGAAGGGGATTAATAGCATTACCTGCAACGTTTACTTTACCATTCATGGTTCCATCCAAATCTGTAATATCCGGGATTAACTGTTCTAATAATCTGATTTGAAAGTTGTTTGCATCCACGAACAAATTTACATCTTCTTCAAGAATATTAATGCTTGTATCTATTTCTCCTGATTTTTTTAAGGGATTCTTTAAAGGTACATCACCATAAATTTTAAACTTACCTATATTATTGGGATTATAGAAAGCAATATCAGGTTTGAAATTATTATCTTTATAATTAATTAATGCATCAAGTCTTCCCAATTTCATCTCACCAATGCTTAAAATATCTGAGTTTGCCTCAATGTGAATGACCGGTTTGTTCAGAGTACCATCATATTTAATCTCGAATCTTCTGATGTTACCCTGTATAAGATCGTTCTTATCTATGAAAGGATCAGATAATAATTGAAGGTCGGCTGTCTTTATACTTTTAGCAGAGATTTGTAGATCACTTCTGCCGTTTAGTGAATATTTACCTTTAATTTCTATTCTTTGGTTTCCATCTGCTATTTTAAAATTTTCAAAATTGATGTTTTTAATACTGTCAGCGATCTCGTAATTGAGTTTAATAGGTTTTTTATTTCCAAAATCATAATTCTTGTAAGTAAAACCGAGTGTATCAAAGAGAATGTTTGTTTTCGATTCACTGAATCCGATTAATCCCTTTGTTTGAAGAATAAAACTTGTATCAAGATTACCGGTAAATTTAAAATTATTTTTATTATCTCGGATGTTAATGTTCACTGCGACGGTATCGAGCTTATTACCACCGGCTAAAACATCATACGATTTAATATTGAAGACAGTATTAGTTTTTTTAAGCTCGCTGGCGTAGTAACTATTAACGCTGAGGTTCAGAAGTCCTTTACTGAACATGAGTGTCGAATCCCGGTACTTGAAATCATTTATATCACCGACTGCACTGAATGAAAAATTGTTGCTTGAGTTGGTTATTTCACCCGAAAGATTTGCTTTAAACACTAAATTACTATCTCCTGTTAAAAAAGCAAATGGTATGAAGTCTTTGATCTTTAGTGCATACTTTACATTCAGGTTTTCATTACTTGAATAGCTCTGCGAAATTTCATTTCTTATTTCGTAAGGTTCATCTTGATGAAGAGCGAAGTAAGTGCTGTCCATTTCAAAACTTTTTTCGATTTCATCTGCAATGTTACTAATATTCTTTCCTAAGACTGTTCCCAACGTTGTTAATGTAAATTGCCCTTTTGCTTCTAGGTCAAGAAAATTTGAGGTAAGCGATATCTTATTACCGGTAGATGTTCCTTCAACGATTGCAGTCAACGGAGTCTTCGGAATTATGAAGTTGTTGTAGGAAGATGCTGCTATGTCAAATTTGAAATTCCCGGTGATGTTATCAGGCTCGAATCCTTCACCTTTTACATTAAACGCAAAATTTAAATTGCTTTTATCGGAAGCATCTTTTGTAAATGAAGACACATCAAGATTTCTGCTTAATCCTTCGAGGTTATATTTGATTTTTTCAAGATTACTGAAATCGACTTTACCTTTTACATTAGTAGTTAGAGAATTAGAAGAGTACTGAACTATGAGGTCAACATTACTGTTGCGTATATCCAATTTACCGGTCGATTTGGAAATATTCTGTCCATAAAAAGATGATCCGGACATGTCGTAATTAACTTTAGCATTCAGAGTTCTGTAATCGAATCCCTGACCATCAGCTATAAAATCTACATTTAGGTTACTCTTAAGTTCATTATCCTTTACGATACTGCCTATATCAAGATTTTTCGTTTTCATATCTGTTCGGTAAACGATTTTATTTTGTTCTAAATCAAGAAATGTCTTTCCGTTTACATTTCCGGAACCTGACCTGATGTCATAATCAGAATTAAACCGCAGTGGTTTACCATCAAAAGAAAAATCTGCATGGACTATTCCGACATGACTGTAATCGGGAATTGGCAGTCCGGGTAAATTTGCCTTTGTGTCATTCGGGTTTAATACTGAATTACTCACAACAACATTCATCGATAAATCTTCCGGACTGTGCAAGTTTAATATTCTACCGGTTATATTAATATTTGAATTAGCTGTTTTAAGATTTAGTTTTTCTATCGGAAGATTCCCGTATTTACCCTTTGCATTGATATCAAGGAAGATGTTACCTTTCATAAAATTTAAAACGGGTAAGAAAAAAGTGAGATCATCTGTGTTAAACCTGTCTAAAACTAAATCTAAATTAACATCTTTATTCTTGAACTCTTCGTAATCGACACCTTCAAAAGGATCAAAATTGTTTAAGGAAGCAACTTTAATTATAATATTACTTCTTCCTGTTACAACTTCAACATTCTTCAATTCTGCAAGTTTATCTTCAGTCAGTTGAGCATCTAACATGCATTTTTTGATGTTGATAGGGGAGTTGGAACCGAAACTGATGTTTTTAACGTTAACACTTTTCTCGTTAGGGAAATAGTCAGCAGAGAGGACAAGGTTAAGATCGATCAAATCGAAATTTTCCAGGTCAAAGCTTTTCAAAGAATCCATTTCGATTTCCCGTATTGGCAGATCTGAGTTTTTATCCGCCAGAAAACGAATATTGCCTTTCTTGATTTCAAAGTTGCTTACGATAAATCCCCAATCAAATTCTTTTTTAACTGTATCTATAACTTCGGGTTTTTCAGGTTTCATCAGGTATTCAAAGTTCCATAAGAGACTGTCGTTTTCATCTTTGACTTTTGTAATGTTTATTTGAGGATTAGCGAGCGTGAGAGAATTAACGAGGATCAATTTATTACCTATTTGTCCAAGATCGAAATCTACATCAAGGTAATCGAACTTTATCAGAGTGTCTTTTTTAACAACGAGGTTAACTTTGTTTAATTTAAATCCCCCTAATATACTTCCTTCTATCGATTCCGCATAGACTATACTTTCTTTTCCCTTAAGGGATTCATTTACTTTATCGATTGCATACTGAAGAAGCCAGTTTTTAAAAAATGAGGTTTGTATTATAATCAAGAGAGCAATTATTAATAACATGAATCCAATGAAAGAGTATAGAAAAAATTTAAACAATCTTTTCCAGAAGCTTTTCTTATGCTTCGGCTTTTTTGTGTTTAATGGTTTTTCGGTTGTAATGGATTCACTTTCCTCGCTCGAAATTATTTTATCATTATCATCTGGCATCTACTGAAGGTATTTTTGGAATGCGAAATTTTTCTTCTTAAACTATTAGATATAGTTTATGTTTCTCCTGATATTTTATCGATTAATGAAGTTGTGGAATAATTATCTACAAACTTTAAGCTTATAACTTTGCCGCCGTTTGCTTTTATAATGTCTGAACCCACTATATCTTTTTCTTTCCAATCACCACCTTTGACAAGAAAATCGGGCAAAATATTTTTTATTAGGTCGTAAGGTGTATCTTCATTAAAAATTATGACATAATCAACAGCTTTTATGTTGTCCAGAACAAAAGCTCTGTCGTTTTCATTGTTGAAAGGTCGATTAGAACCCTTATCTAATTTATTAGCAGAGCTATCTGAATTTAAACCAACAATTAGGAAATCTCCCAATGATTTAGCTTCGTTTAGATATGTCACATGACCTCGATGTATAAGGTCGAAACACCCGTTCGTAAAAACAAGTTTTTTATTTTTCTTTTTTATATCCTGCCTTATGTTGTGAAATTCCTGAAGAGATATGACCACGATGTTACATTCTAATTAATAAATTTTGATTCTGAACTGTGTTCTGTAATATATTGTTTTAATTGCTTACTTTCAATCGGTACGATTCCAACTTCTTCGACGACAAGACCGGCAGCGAAGTTAGAGATTACAACAGACTCACGCAAAGAAGCGCCGCCCGCAAGGCAAACTGCTAATGTAGATATTACCGTATCTCCCGCTCCTGATACATCAGCAACTTTTCGAGCTCTTGTCTCGAATGAATCTATTTGTACATCATCATTTGCGGCTTTAAATATTTTTATACCTGCTTCACCAAGCGTAAGCACAAGGTTATCACATCTAATCCTTTTTATCAGTTCTTTGCAAATGGAAATTAATTCATTTTCGTCTTTCGCTTTTTTACCGAATGCATCTTCGAGCTCTTTAAGGTTTGGTTTGAAGATAAATACATTCTTGTATTCAAAGAAATTTTCGAATTTCGGGTCGACAAGTATATTTATTTTAGAGTCCTTAGCGAACTTCGTAATGCGGGGAATAAGGCTTTTCGTGAGAACACCTTTATTATAATCCTGAAGTATTATTATATCAATCTCGTTTGCATTTTTGTTTAACAGAGCAAGTATTTTATTCTCCGTATCTTCGGCTATGTCTGATTTTGATTCACTGTCGATTCTGAGTAAATGGTGAGCATCGGCAATTACCCTCGTCTTGCAGGTAGTAGGTCTGCTATTTTCTAGTATAAGACCATTTGTATCCTGTTTAAGATTTTTCATGACACTTTTCAGGATAACAGCTTCTGAATCATCTCCTATTACACCAATCAGGAATGGGTTTGCTCCGAGAGATTTCACATTAAGACTCACATTTGCAGCACCTCCAAGTTTTGGTTCGCTCTTTTTAATGTCAAAGACCTGCACAGGTGCTTCCGGTGAAATACGATTCACATCGCCAAGCATGTATCTATCGAGCATTACATCGCCTATGATACATATTCTTTTATTCTTAGCAATAGATAGAATTTTTTCTATATTTTCGATTTTCATCTAAGCAATATAATTCTATTAAAAAGGTTATTCAATATAATTTATATAATCGGAATTGGAGGAAAGAAGCTAAAAACATATAAAAAAGCTCTCTCAATTATTTTGAAAGAGCTTTTCGTTGATCAGTTTAAAACCTTACTTTATCCCTCCTTCCTAAACTGAGTTTGGGAAGGAAAAAAGTTTGAGTGAAATCATTTTACAAACACCATCTTCTTTGTCATCAGATACTCCTTCCCATCATCCACTAAAAGCCTGTAGAAATATACACCGCTTGCGAGGTTGTGTTCTGTGAATTCTTTTGTATGTCTACCAGCCAGCATTAGCTCATTACTAATAAGTCT
>CAYYJH010000060.1:0-17828 GCA_964472195.1 uncultured Ignavibacteriaceae bacterium
CATCAAAGACAACAGAATATCTTCCTGCTGCTTTGAATTCGTTATTCACTAACTTCGAGACTTCCCGCCCTAACATGTCATAGACAACAAGTTTCACAGTTCCATCTTTTGGTAGTTCATAGATGATAGTTGTTTTTGGATTAAACGGATTAGGATGATTCTGATGTAGTTTAAATATCTCAAGCACAATGTTTTGATTATTATTAATTCCAACAGTCTGAAAAAATAAATTGGAATCTGCTCTTACAATATAGAAATCTTCAGCCGCTCCTATAGCCTGAATCTGTCCAAAACCTGCGTACATTATATATCCATCTGTTAATGGAAGTGCCGAATGAATAAACCTGTACTTGAAATATACGCTAGTATCTGTTATGGTCTTTATTTCATTTTTCTTTAATATGTTTCCTGTTGAATCAATCATACGAAAAACACAATACTGAGTATCTAACATAGATTGAATATGAGTTGCAGTAACAAAAACAAATTTGTTATCATTGATAACGTTCGCTGCTCCATCAAAATATTCTACTCTATCACTTATTATTGTCTCTTTATAACTACTGAATACACCTTCTTCATTCATTTTATATGTAAAAATGTATGTTGGTGCAGATTGAGGAGCTCCAAGAAAAAATCCTATTAATAAATAACCATTGGTTAAATTTTTAATCAAATCTGCTAATTTATAAGATGAGGGTATTGTTTTTTTCCAAATGAAATTACCATATTCATCAAATTTAACTACCCCTTTTTCTTCGGGATAACCATGAATATTATAGATAACGAGATACTCACCTGAATGACTAATAGTTAAGCTTATAAAATTTGAATAACCATAATCTAAAATATGTTTATGCCAAACGTGATTTCCTAAGGAATCGGTTTTCATAATAAAATCCAAACCATTCACTATATAACCACCATCTGAAGTATTTTGAACTTTAAGACCATCGTATGTTATTCCATAAGAAGAATATTCCCTATTCCATACAATGTTCCCGTTTACATCGAGTTTTGTAAGAAATGCAGTATTCGAATCACCGGCTAGACCAGTAATTACAGAACTCCCATTGTCAGAAGAGCAGCAACTTTTGCCACGACTCATTGTTGAGTTAGGAGCAACAAATCTTTTTATCCATAAAGTATCTCCATACCAGTTAATCTTTACCGCTTCTATTACATTGCTAGGATTTCCTTGCATACCCTCTGAAGTACCTACTACCACAAAATTTCCATCTGTAGTCTGACAGATGTCATTTGCTCCTTCATCTTTATACAATCTTCCAGGGATAAATTTTTCCCAGGTAATATTTTGTGCTACAGCATTTGCAGATACGAGTAGAAATATTAATATTGTTATTTTCTTTAGCATGATTTAATAATTAAAGAAAATCCTGGTAATACTAATATAATGGTTGTTGATTATTTTAGTGCTATAAGCAGATAAAGAAAGTTTCAACTTTTACCTCCTGATAAACCTTTATTGAAAACTTAATGATTCGTTTTTATATAATCAAGCAATATACAAGAAAAATATTGTAACGAAGGTTCTGAAATATTGATCGGCAAATAGTTTAAGTAATGCTTATTTTGTAACAGATTTCTTGTATGTATTGGTTTCAATACAATAATAGGAGAACCTGCGATTACCTTAGCGGTTTTTTTCTGATGGATTCTCTACTTGAGACCAACTAAAAAAATATATAGAAATGAAAATTCAGAATTTTATTAAAAAGTATATACCTCGTTTATAGTTTAATTAGTTGTGAGGATTGGATAAATTGGGAAAATTTCTGAAATCTTCAATATGAATGAATTTACAATCTCGAACATTATTTTAATTATTATTGGAGGGCTGCTATTTTTCTTCATGATTATCTTTAGCATCGTTTCATTAAAAGAAAAAGAATCTAAAGCAGCTGTGAGGTCATTATTACTTGCGATTATATTGCCAATTCTTTATTTGTTGATTGCTCTTGTAACTTTCCCATTTCAAAAGGAAGCAGCCTTGTTTTTGATTTTATTGACAATATTAGCCTCAATTGTTTTGTTTCTTCCAACCAAAAGATTAAAAGTTCCTTTAAATGAAACCCCTGATTATAAATATGATGAAAGAGACATAGTATTTTCCCGAAGACATCTGAAGACGGGCACCGAAAGACATAAAGAATACTATAGTAAACACCCCGATAAGAAAAACCCCGATGACAATTTTCGTTCAAAACCGGGACTGTTATCTTCTGAATCAAAAATGTACGACCCTTTTGCTTATTCATCAGCGATTGCGAGTTTTATAGCAGTCAGCGGTTTTCACAATCTTGTGGATGGTGATGTGTCCAATAAAAAAGTAGAGCCAGATCCGTTAAATATTTCAAATTACATTAAAAATTGGTCTCGAAAACTCGGTGCATTGAATGCCGGTATCACAGAATTAAAAGAGTATCACAAATACTCTCATGCTGGAAGACGTAGAAATTATGGAGAACCGGTGATACTGAATCACAAGTTTGCAATTGCATTTACAGTTGAGATGGATAAGTATCAGGTTGGTTGTGCACCAGCAGGTCCGACCGTAATGGAATCAGCACAGCAGTATCTCGAATCGGGTGCGGTAGCAATTCAAGTTGCTGCGTTTATCAGGAGGCTTGGTTTTTCTGCAAGAGCACATATCGATGGGAATTACCAGGTTTTGTGCCCTTTGATTGCAAGAGATGCGGGTCTGGGGGAGATCGGGAGAATGGGTTTGCTAATGACTCCAAAGCTTGGACCCCGGGTCAGAATCTCCGTTGTAACAACTGACCTTCCCTTAGTTATTGATGATCGGAATTATGAACATTCTATGATTGATTTTTGTGAAAAGTGCAGGAAGTGTGCTGAGAATTGTCCTCCTAAAGCTATTTCAGTTGACAGCATAAAAAAAGTTGATGGGGTGAGCCGCTGGAAGATCGATTCTGAAGCATGTTATACATACTGGTGTATAGCAGGAACCGACTGTGCAAAGTGTATGAGTGTCTGCCCGTATTCACATCCCGATAATTTTACCCATAATTTTGTCAGAGCCGGTATTCGCAACTCGTCAGTGTTTCGAAAGTTTGCAATAATGATGGATGATTTCTTTTACGGTAAAAAACCAAAGAGTCTGGAGATTCCTGAATGGATGAATTTTAATGTTAAATTTTAAATGTTGAATGTTAAATGAATGAGCGAAAGATTTTAATATATAGGATTTGATTGTAGTTGGTGAGCGGATTTGGCATATGCTAAAAATACTTAATCAAATTTAATTTCCATTTGTATTTTACTTTTTTCCTGCTTAGTTACATGAGCACTCCACAAAAAAGTAAATTCATCAATTTTCCATTCTGTTTCGTCGTTGTATTCAATGACTTTGGAGTCAACCAATACAAGCTTATCATATTTTCCTTTATTGTTTGCAAGTAATATCATTTGAATTGTCATTAATAATATTCTCGATAACAATTTTGTGATTTCTGATTCTAAAGGCAGGTCTTGAGACCAATCACCGGGTTCTGGGGTTCGATAATCGAAATGAGCCAATTTGTTTTTAATTATGTAAGCGATTTTTAATCCAACACCATTAATATTGGAGCAGGAATCTTCTTTGAAATAATTTATAAATTTTTTCAGTGAGCTTCTTTCTATGCATTCCCTTAAATTACCTAAAGTTTCTTTATAAAATGGTAATGACGGTAGAGCTTTTTCTTTGATTAAATAATTAACCGCATTGATTTTACCTTTATGGTTAGGACATTCAGCTATGGTGAGAGTATTGAGAAGTGCTTCGAATCCATTGTTTAAATATAACAATTTTGTCAGCTCGTTGATTAAATTATGTTGCAGCATTTGCTTATTTTCTTCATATTCTATATCAGATGTGTTAAAAAAATAAGTATCATCATCAGGTACTTCGCTAAACACAACATTTTTAAGTGATGAAGCCATCCATAACCAATTATTTACTTCAGTATATCCCGAAGAATTCTTACTATGAAAATATTCATAAAGAGCTCGAATATGTAGATTTGTTGAAATCAATTTTGATTCTGTGAATTCAACAACGTCTATTAGATCCTTATATTCTTTTTCCCAGTCTATCATTTCAATATGATATGAATACATTAATATACGTAATGAGTTAATTTTATTGTATGTAAATCTTGTTTGAGTATATGTAACTATACATTTTGCATAAATTGATATGTGCAAATGATTACTTGTAAAAAAGTAATTCTCAATTGAAGTACAAAGATAATAATATTCATTTGAATCAGTATCACTAATTCTCCCTTTTAATCCTATGAAATTGTTTTTATAGTGTGTAAATTAATACACTTATGAAAACAGATTTTCTGATAATAGGCAGCGGGATTGCAGGTCTTTCACTTGCTCTTAAGCTAAGCAAACTTGGTAAAGTTGTGGTTATTACGAAAAAGCAGAAAGCTGAATCTAATACAAATTACGCCCAGGGAGGTATTGCCGCAGTTTTATCAAAAGATGACGATTTTAAACTCCATATTTCAGATACATTAGAATGTGGAGCAGGATTATGTAATGAAAAAGCCGTGGAAATGATTGTAAAAGAAGGTCCTGACAGTATAAACGAACTTGTCGAATTAGGAGTTAAATTTACCAGGGAGAAAGGGAAATTCAAATTGGGGAAAGAGGGCGGACATTCTAAAAACCGCATCGTACATTCCAAAGACCTTACCGGTAAGGAAATTGAAAACGCTTTACTCGAGAGAGTTTCAATGAACAAAAACATTGAGGTCTTCGAGTATTATTTTGCGATCGATCTTTTAAATGAAAAGAACATTAGAAAAGACAGGAAAAGCATAATTAAATCTGAAACCACAGTACAAAATAAAAGCCGCGGTCACTGCTTCGGGGTTTATGCTTTGAATGTAAAAACAAATAAAGTTGAAAAGATAGTTTCTAAAAAGACGATTCTTGCAAGCGGCGGGATGGGACAGGTTTATCTTCATACGACGAATCCGGCGATTGCAACGGGAGATGGTTTTGCAATGGGATACAGAGCCGGGTGTGAGATAGCTAACATGGAATTCGTTCAGTTTCATCCAACGTCTCTTTATGAAAGTACTGTGGAAGATAATTCGCATGCGTTTTTAATCTCAGAGGCAGTAAGGGGAGCGGGTGCAGTGTTGAAATTGAAAACCGGTGAACAATTTATGTTAAGATACGATAAGAGAAATTCTCTTGCACCAAGAGACATTGTAGCAAGGGCGATCGATAATGAATTAAAAAAAAGCGGTGACCTCTTTGTTTATTTAGACCTCAGTCCGATAGGTTCAAAAAGAATAAAAAGTGAATTTCCGAATATTTATGAAGGTTGTATGAAGTTTGGTATAGACATAACGAAAGAAATGATACCCGTAGTACCTGCTGCACATTATGCATGTGGGGGAATCAAAACTGATTTACACGGAAAAACATGTTTAAAAGATCTTTATGTATGCGGTGAGGTTTCTATGACTGGTGTGCACGGTGCTAACAGGCTCGCTTCGAATTCTTTGCTCGAAGCAGTGGTTTTCTCTAACAGCATTTATGAGAGTATTAAAACTGAATATGAGGGATCGGTGAACTTCATTGATAAGGATGGAATTGAAATTGATAAATTTTATGATAACATCTACGACTGGGATGATTCTGGAACCGAAAATGCTGAAGAATGGATACTAATCTCGTATAACAAAAGAGAAACTAAAGAGCTAATGAGTGATTATGTTGGGATTGTGAGGAATACATACAGGCTCGAGAGGGCTTATAGAAGAATCAAAATGATGAAAGACGAAGTCAGGGATTTTTATAAAAAGACTAAAGTAACAGTCGATTTACTTGAGTTGAGAAATTTAATTCTAGTTGCGTATTTAATTCTTAAATCTGCTTTAAAGAGGAAAGAGTCGCGAGGGCTGCATTACATGATGGACTACCCTCAAAAGAATGATAAGGAATATCTAAAAGATACAATCATATCAAAAAAATAAATTTATTCTATGAAAAAAGTACTCATAATATTTTTTCTTTTATTAACTAATAACTTATTCTCCCAAAATATTCCTGCTCCTGAAAGAGTCAGAACGTATGATGTTCAGCATATTAAAATAGGTGTGGACTTTGATTGGGATGAGAAGAATGTTATTGGAAAGTGTGAAACCACAATCGTTCCAATGTCAGATGGGTTTACAGAGTTTGAAGTTGATGCGATTGCTTTTGATATACATTCAGTCAGGGATGCTAATAATAAAGATTTAAAATATGAGTATGATGGCAAGTCTATCAAGATATTGTTAGACGAAGATTATTCTATTACGGATACAATTGTGTACAGCGTTAATTACACATGCAAGCCGCAGAAAGGTTTATATTTTATTTACCCAACAGAATTAAATCCATCGCTTCCTTACCAGATATGGACGCAGGGTGAGGGAACAGATAACAAACACTGGATTCCGGTATATGATTATCCGAATGATAAGGCTACAACGGAAGTCTATATTACAACACAACAAGGAGTCAAAACATTATCAAACGGATATTTAGAATCGAGCAGAAAGATTGAAGGAACCGATGAGAAATTAGATCATTGGGTGATGGATAAACCTCATTCAAGTTATCTTATTATGGTTGCTGTCGGGGACTTTGATATAATCGAGGATAATTATAAGGATACTCCAATCCATTCTTACGTTGATAAAGATAAAAGGGAAGTCGGTGAGTTCTCTTTCAGAAATACGGGTGAAATGGTGAAAGTGTTTTCTGAACGCTTTGGATGTGAGTATCCATGGTCAAAATATGCCCAGGTAGTTGTTGCGGATTTTGTTTATGGTGGTATGGAGAACACGTCTGCAACAGTTTTAAACAGACGAGCTTATTATACACCCGAGTTAGAGGAGGATTACTCAGCGGAAGGATTGATATCTCACGAGTTGGCACATATGTGGTGGGGTGATCTGACCACTTGCAGAAATTGGAGCGAAATATGGCTCAACGAAAGTTTTGCGACTTATGGGAATGGTTTATGGAAACTGGAATCAAAAGGGAAAGATGAATATGATTACGAAATGTTGTTAAATGGTGATGAAGCGATAAGAGCGGATACTTCTATTGCCCGGCTGCCAATTTGGGCGGGTTACGGAAGCATTAGAGAAAATATTTATGATAAAGGTGCGGTTATTTTAAATACTTTTAAATATATACTCGGAGATAAATTCTATCCTTCTCTTGCGACTTTTTTAAAAGATAATGAATATGACGTGGTTGAAACCCAGGATTTATTGGATGCGATTAACAAAACCTGGAATGACAATCCTAATCTTGACCAGCCACCGCTTGACTTCAAATGGATGTTCGACCAGTGGATATGGAAAGCAGGTTATCCTGAATTGGAAGTGAAGTATGATTATGATGAGGAAGCGAAAGAGATTTTACTAAACGTTAAGCAGGTGCAGAAAGTAGATTCTTTGACATCGTTGTTTAGGTTTCCTGTAGATATTAGAGTTAAAAGTAAATTAAAAGATATAATAGAGCAAATTGAAATTAGTACAAGAGAAGAGACTTTCAGAATAAAATCGGATGCAGCACCTCTTTTTGCACAATTCGATTTTGGAAATAATATTCTTGATAAAACATTTTTTGAAAAAGATGAATTAGAATGGGTGAATCAGATTAAATATAGTGAGAATGCAATTGATAGAATTATGGGAATTAGAGGTTTAGAAAAATTCCTAATCAATAATGAACCACTATTAAATGAAAAGGAAAATGTTATTGATATCATTAATGAATCATTTGAAGATAACTTCTGGGGGGTAAGAAAAGAAGTATCTAAATTGCTTGGAAAAATTAAGAATGAAGAAGCATTAAAAATTTTACAAAAAGCATACGACAAGCAAAAACATCCCCGAGTAAAGAGGGCAATTTTAAAAGCGCTTGGAAACACAGGTAGGCAGGAAACTTCAGATTTCATCTTATCAAAAATCAAAAATGAAAAAAGCGGTTATATAGTAGCAGAAGGAATAGAAGCACTTTCAAAGGTCTTGCCTTCAGAAGAAATATATGATAAGGTAATACCTTTTGTTAACATCCCTTCTCATAGACATGTAATACAAACTGCTGTAGTTAAAGCATTAGACAAAGCAGATGATGAGATTTCGGATGAAAGAATTAAGAAAGCATTGCTCGGTGTTGCTTTTGGTATCGATGTGGACAGCAGAGTCAGAACAGGTGCTATAAATGCTTTAATGCAATATGCGAAAGATGAAGATGTGAAAGCACTTGCAAAAAAATACGTGGACTATAATTTCAGGCAGACGAAACAGGCTCTTATAAGATTACTTGGAGAATCGGGGGATAAATCATTAATAAAATTCCTTAAGGAGTTGAATGAAAAGACAACAGATGAATGGGTGAAGTATGTAATAGATGATTCTATAAAGAAACTCGAAGGTTAAAACTTTGATGAGACTTTTTAAAATATACATATTTTTATTTTGTGGTTTGTTATTCTTTTCATGCGGGAAAGATAAAGATGAATTGAAAACAAAGAGTGATATAGAAGTCGGAGAGGACAGTTCCTCGGGAGGGATAAGTGCCGGAGGAGTTCAGTTCAAGATAAAGTATGATAAGCCAAGGCAAATCTATAAAATTGAAAGCGTTGACCTTGATGATAATGGTAAAGATGAAGTTGTCGTTTTAAGCGTAGTAAAAGAAGAATCCGAATTGGATTTTACGAGTTTTTATAATTTTGATATGATACAGGTTTTTACTTTAGATTCTACAGAAAATAATTACACAAAGATTTTATCTGATACTGTTGATTATTCTGTTTCATGCAGTTTCAAGGATTTAAGAAATGATGGTTACAAACAGGTAGTTGTTAAAACGAACACAGGGGGGAACAATGTGATAGCTTCTTCAGGAATGGTCGTTTATAACATGAACGATAAAAACAGTATCAAACTCATAAAACGTATCGATTTTGGTGACCCGGAAATTTTAGATATTAATAAAGATGGTCTTTATGAAATTATAGTTAAGGATTATTATTGGGGCATTTTAACGCATGAAGATGTAATAAATTTTGTAAAGGACATTTATATAATGAAGAAGAATGAACTCAAAAGAAGAAACTCGGACTATAAAGATTTCTTTGATGAGAAAATAAATAAAGCAAAGGTTAAGTACAAAGAAACAAAGCAGAAAATTCAATCCGGGGTAAAGATTTCACCAACAGAATATCCTCTTTACTCGGAAGCAGTCGAGATTGTCGTAAATTATCGGTCAAAAGATGATGGAATAAATTTGAAGAAGTTCTGGGATGAAGAAATCTCTTTTCTAAAAAATTACCTTCCGGAAGATCAATTTATTGACCTTCAAAATTTTGTGTTAACTGTCATACCTATTGCAAAGAATATTTAAAACTAAAGATTAATTTTTATAATATGTCGGAAAAGGTAGAGCTTTCAATAATCATAGTTACCTGGAACAGCGAAGAAGAAATTGCCGAGTGTTTGAGACCGGTTTGTGATCAAATAGGTAAAAATGGAAACTTTGTGTTTGAAATAATTATTGTCGATAATCATTCTTCGGATAATACATATAGAGTTATTGAAAAATTTAAAAGTTATTATAAAGAAAACATTACACTAATAAGAAATTCAGATAACATTGGTTTCACGAAAGCTTGTAATCAGGGTATCGAGTTAGCACAAGGTCAGAATATTTTATTTCTAAATCCGGATACGGAGATTATTGATGATACACTTTACAAGCTGTATAACTATCAAAATAGTAATGAAAAAATCGGGGCAGTAGCACCGCAGTTATTAAATGAAGATATGACGATTCAGTATTCATGCAGGATGCTGCCAAAATACAGGGACATGTTTTTTGAATTAAAACTTTTATCGGCTATATTCCCCAAGAGTAAATTCTTTTCAAGATGGAAGATGAGATACTTTTCGCATAATGAACTCTCCGAAGTCGAACAACCAATGGCAGCAGCACTCATGGTAAAGAAAGATGTACTTGCGGAAATTGGAAATATGGACGAACGGTTTGTAATGTTCTTTAACGATGTAGACCTTTGCAAGAAGATTTTGGATAAAGGCTATAAAATTATATTTTATCCGGGAGCGAAAGTGATTCACAAGAAAGGAAGCAGCGTTTATCAAGACAGAGCATGCATGATTAGCAAGTGGAATGAGGATTGTTTAAGTTATTTTAAAAAACATGATTATAATATTGTTTTTTATCCGTTACTTTTTTTAGGTTTGAAGTTCAGTGGATTTTTCAGGATAATATTCATAAAACTTATAAAGAGATAGAATTTTTAGATAAATCATATACATTAAAATGCTTATTTTTGGAGTTTTTTTCGATTAAAATTTGTTTACTTAATTGATTGGGTAAAAATCTGGATTTCAAAAAATTTTAAAATTAATTATTATTACAGTCAATTTGATATTATTAAGACATGAAAGAGATATTATCACATAGAGAAAAAGAAGTGTTAAAGTTTATCGTGGAGAACTTTATCATATCAGCATTACCTGTTGGTTCAAGGTCAATTTCTAAACGAACGGATTTAAAAGTTTCTTCAGCAACGATCAGGAATGTGATGAGTGATCTTGAGGATTTGGATTATTTAAGTACCCCTCATACTTCAGCAGGTAGAATTCCGACAGATAGAGCGTACAGGTATTACGTTAATACTTTAATGAATAAGAAATCTTTAAATGAAAAAGAGATTGATTTTTTAAGGAGCAAAATAGAAGGTAAGAAATCAAATATATTTGAGAATGAAGAATTATACATTGAAACATCCAAGATACTCGGAAAAATTTCACATCAATTGGCGATAGTAACCCAACCGTTCCTTACAACGGGTGTTTTTAAAAAACTGGAGTTAATAAATCTTTCTTCTAATAAAATACTTATCGTTATTAATGTAAAATCCGGGTTTGTGAGAACTGTTATAATGGAAATCGATACAGAGATTAATCGTGAAAAACTTGATAAGCTTGCGAGTTTTTTAAATGAAAGATTACAAGGTTTAACATTAAAAGAGATTAGAGAAACATTCAGTGAAAGAGTAAAAGATTACAGTTCTGAAGAACCTGAGCTTATTAAACTATTTATAAACTCTATCGATAAACTTTACAGCGAGGAGGAAAAGGGTGGCAGAATATACATATCCGGTACGGGTGAAATAATTCTTCAACCTGAGTTCGATGATCCCCAAAGTTTTAAAAAGGTTGTGGAGCTTGCGGAGGATAAGGATCTTGTTGTACATGTGTTTCACAAAGCGGGCGGTGATGATTCTATATCGATTTCTATAGGAGCAGAGAATGCAGAGAAAAAACTTAAAGACTATAGTGTTGTATGTACTACTTATAATTTTGGAGATATAAAAGGGAATTTAGGAATAATCGGACCGAAGAGAATGAACTATGCAAAGATGATTTCTTTACTCGATTACACTTCAAAATTAATTACCGAATTAAATACATAGATCAAATTTAAATAATGTAATTCATCCCGATTAGTCGGGATTGATTATGTAAATACATTCAAAAGGGAGAATATATTTATGACAGATAAAGAAAAACATCAAAAGATAAAAGAGAATGATGAAAATAACGAAGATGAGTTGAGAGAAACAGAAAAGATTGGTGCAGAATTGGAAAAGGATGAACTAGAAGAAGATGATGATGATGAAGTTACAAAGTTAAAAAATGAAAATTCCATTTTAAAAGATACAGTTTTAAGAAAAGCTGCAGAATTCGAAAATTATAAAAAGAGAACCGATGTCGAGATATCAAATTATTTAAAGTACTCTTCGGAAAGTTTATTAAGGAAGCTTCTTCCGGTTTATGATGATGTCAATAGGTCTGTTGAATCTATTGAGAAAGGAGAGACAAAAGATTTCAAGACTGTAAAGAAGGGAATTGTTCACATACAGGAAAAGTTCAAGAAAATACTTGAAAGCGAAGGGTTGAAAGAGATAGACTGCCTGGGTAAGGAATTTAATGTTGATTTAAGTGATGCTTTGATGCAAGTACCGAGAGACGATGTTAAACCGCACACGGTTGTCGATGTTGTTGAAAAAGGTTATTATTTGAAAGATAAAGTTTTAAGGCATTCGAAAGTAATTGTTTCATCGGATAAAGAAGATGAAGAATAATTTAATAAGAATTTTTAAAAGAATAATACTGTCTAATATTTATTAGAAGATGACAAAAAAAGATTATTATGAAATACTTGATTTGAATCGTGAAGCTTCAATAGATGAAATAAAGACTTCATACAGGAAGCTTGCAATGCAGTATCATCCTGACAGGAATCCTGGCAATCAGGAAGCTGAAGAAAAATTTAAGGAATTAGCAGAAGCATATGAAGTGTTGTCTGATCCACACAAGAAACAGCGTTACGATCAGTTTGGACATGCCGGAGTGAATTCAACCGGATTTCATGGCTTCGATAATATTAACGATATTTTCTCACACTTCGGCGATATATTCGGAAGTTTTGGCGGGGGCGGCAGCATATTTGATGATTTCTTCGGTGGAGGTTCTTCAACAAGAAGAAGAAGAGCGCAAGGAATGCAAGGCTCTGATCTTAAAATGTCGTTGAAGTTAACACTCGAAGAGATTGCGGACGGTGTCGAAAAAACGATAAAAGTTAAAAAGCATAAAGTTTGTGAAGAATGTAATGGGAGTGGTGCAAAAACCGACAGTGGTTATGCTTCATGTTCGAATTGTAACGGGACGGGTGAAATAAGACAGGTTTCGAGATCAATGTTCGGACAGTTTGTTAATGTAAGTGAATGCCACAATTGTAATGGGGAAGGTAGAATAATTAAAGAGAAATGTTCAGGTTGCGGCGGAGAAGGAAGAACTAAAACCGATTCAAAGATAAAAGTAAATGTTCCTCCCGGGGTCAGCGATGGAAACTATATACCATTAAGAGGTCAGGGTAACGCCGGAATAAGGGGTGGTACAGCGGGTGATCTTCTCGTATTTATAGAGGAAGAAAAGAGTAAGAATTTTATAAGACACGGAGATGATGTGGTGTATGAACTCAATATAAGTTTCATAAATGCAGCTTTAGGTGCTGATGTTGTTGTTCCAACTTTAAAAGGTAAGGCTAAATTAAGAATTGAACAGGGAACACAATCGGGGAAGATATTACGGATGAAAGAAAAAGGTATTAGACATCTCAATGGTTACGGTAGGGGTGACCAGTTAGTAAAAGTTAATATTTATACGCCGACAAAACTATCATCCAAAGAAAAGGAAGTGTTAAGGGAATTGTTGAAATCAGAAAACTTTCATCCGAAGAATGATAAGAAGAAAAAATCAGATAAAAGTTTTTTCAAAGCTGTATTCAATTGATTTTATAATGTTATATTAAATTACCACGAAGACTCAAAGACACGAAGTTCAGAAACCCGGTATATACAGCAAAGCCTTCATTCTTTTTCCCAAAGTCCCCTTTGGGAACACATTAGATTCAATGTTATGCGGTTACGAAAGAGGACTTTCGTAACCAGAGTTAAGGAAGTACATCAACCCGATATATGCAGCAAAGCCTTCTTAACCATGTCTTCAGTCGAAAGGGTATGGTCGGAATTTTCTTTCAGAACTTCTCTTATTAATTTTTCAGCTTCGTTTCGTGCATATCCAAGATTCATCAAAGCATTTAATGCATCGAGCCTCGATTGTTCTTTCGCAAAGAACTCAGAACTCCCAACAGATGTCTTTGCGGGTGATCCTGCTTCTTCTGTAATTTTAAACACCCTGTCTTTCAATGTCATAGAAATCAAATCTAATTTCTTTGGACCAATTCCCGGTATTTTTATTTTAGCAAAATCACTCGTTATTAAACCGATTATATCTTCAAAACCTGCATACGATAATATTTTGTGAGCTGTCTTTGAGCTAATGCCGTTCACGGTAATTAGTAATTTAAATATCTCTTGTTCTTTCTCATCATAAAATCCATAAAGAGACAAAGAGTTTTCTTTAACATCGAGGTAAGTTAATACCTGAAACTCTTCTTTCAGTTGACACAGGTTTTCCATTACTTTTTTTGAAACATTGACATTGTATCCGACACCATTAACGTCAAGAATGATCTCGTTTCTACCTGTATGTATTAAATAACCTTTTAATGAGGATATCATTTTTTAATTTGTAGATATTTAATATTAGAGTAAAACATTCTAAGTCTTCGGCTTCATTAATCTTCCGGGATTTTTCTCGATAAAATCTTTCCAATCGTTTTTTTTTGAATAATGTTTCTTTGTTTTTTTATTGCTCGTTCTTAATGTATTATCTATAAAATAATAATGACATAAAGCAACAGCAAGAGCATCTGTGGAGTCTATGAATAACGGGTCTTCTTTTATCGAAAGAATACTCTTAACCATAAACCTGACGTTCTGTTTTGAAGATGCCCCGCTTCCCGTTACTGATTTCTTAACTTCCCTTGGTGAATATTCTGAAATATTCAAATCGGAGTTTGCTGCTGCGATAATTGCAACGCCTCTTGCCTGTCCGAGTTTTAAAGTTGATTGTATGTTCTTTCCGTAAAAGGCTGTTTCTATGGCGAACTCATCGGGTTTATAATTTTTAATCTTTTCGAGACACTTATCATAGATTCGTTTAAGTCTAACGATTAAATGTTCTTTTGAATTCAGTTTAATGGAATCATATTCTATTAATCTAATGTTTCCCTGTTTGCACTCGATTATTCCTATTCCTGTAACAATTGATCCCGGGTCAATTCCAATTATTCGCATTTTAATATTTCATCAGGTTAATAGTGTAGGATGTTTTGCAGCGTTATTAATTTTCTGTTATGAAATCTGCGTTTGTGTATACATTTTGGACATCATCATTATTATCAACAGCATCAATACATTTAATGACATCGTTTGCAGCTTTTTCTTCAAGTTTTATATGGTCTTTTGCCAGGTACTGTAATGCAGCGTTTTCAATTTTGAACTCTTTATCATCTACGGCTTTTCTGACATCTTCAAAGTTTTCCTTAGAACAAATAACTTCAAATAAATCGTCTTCTTCCTTTAAATCCTCCGCACCGGTGTCTAAAATAGTCTCCATAAGTTCTTCTTCAGTATGTCCTGCTTTTTCAATTGTAATAACACCTTTCCTTTCGAACATCCATGCAACAGAACCACTTTCACCAAGGTTCCCGTTGTATTTAGATAAAATGTGTCTCAGGTCTGCAACAGTTCTGTTTCGGTTATCAGTAACGCATTCGATTAGCAATGCTATACCATGAGGAGCGTATGCTTCGTAGTTTACCTCTTCATACTTAACACCTTCGAGATCACCCGTACCTTTTTTTATTGCCCTGGTAATATTATCCTGCGGCATATTAACGGATTTTGCATTTTGAATAGCGAGTCTTAATCTTGGATTGGCTTCAGGATCACCTCCCCCGTCTCTTGCGGATATTGTTATCTCCTTAATTACTTTAGTAAAGGATTTTCCTCTTGCAGCATCTGTTGCTGCTTTCTTCCTTTTTATTGTTGACCATTTTGAATGCCCTGACATCTTTTTGTATAATAAGTGTTACGCTTTTGCGAAAAGGATTTTAGATATAAATATTTTTTAAATACATAGATAAGCAATATAGCTTTAATATTACTTAAATTTCATATCTCTTATTCTTAATTTGTATGTAATATTATTATTCCAGATATTTTTATCTATGGAATAGCAAATACTACAGTATGCCCCAGTAACTATCCTGTCGTGAAAATCTGCTGAAGAGAAAAATACAGTATCGAACATTTTTCTTGTCTCCGGGTCGCGGACTTTAAATAAGTGTGTATAACTCTTTGCATATCTCACTTCCCCAATTATCTGTACATTGTGAGTCATAAAAATTGGTGTCATATTGCCAGGACCGAAAGGTTCAAAGAAAGAAAGCATTTTTATTAACTGTGGTGTAATATCTTTAATTTCTAATTCAGCATCGACTTCAATCTCCGGGATTAATTGTTTGTTCGAAAGTTCCTCAGTTGCAATTTTATTGAACGCTATTTTGAACTCATCTAGCTTGTCGATGTCTATTTCCAGTCCTGCCGCATGGTAATGACCTCCGAACTGAATAATCTTATCTTCACATTTCTTTAACGCCTTATAAATGTTGAAACCGTTTATACTCCGTGCACTGCCTTTTGCAACACCATTGACAGTTGTTAACACGATTGCAGGAAGATTATATTTCTCAACGAGTCTTGCTGCAACAATACCTATCACACCTGGATGCCAGTCTTCATTATGCATGATAATTGAATAACGGTCTTTTATGTCTTCCACTTTATCCTGTATCTTGAAAGCATTTTCTGTAATGGATTTATCTAATTCTCTCCTGCTTGTATTTTCGGAGTTGAGCGTATTAGCAAGTTCTTTTAATGTATCGGGATCCTCACTTGTCAAAAGCTCAACTGCCCTTTTTGCATCTCCTAATCTGCCCACAGCATTTATCCTTGGTGCGATAGAAAACACAATACTCGATGTTGTTATTTTACTGCTTTTGAATCCGATTGATTTAATAAGTGTATTAACAGAAGGTCTCGGATTAGAGTTTATCAATCTGTAACCTTCATGAACGAGTATGCGGTTCTCATCCGTAATAGGAACAATATCTGAAGATGTAGCTAATGCAACAAAGTCAAGCAGTGTGTATGCATAATCTTCATCCGATAACTTCTTGCATACAGCCTGTATAAGTTTGAATGCAACACCCGTTCCGCAAAGATACTTATACGGATACTCGCAGTCCTTTCTTAAAGGGTCGAGTATTGCAAATGCTTCGGGAATTTTTTCCGGCGGCTGATGGTGGTCACAGATGATGAATTCTATACCGAGCGAGTTCGCATATTCGATTTTTTCATAAGCGGTGATTCCGCAATCTATTGAAACGATAAGTTTTATGTTTTCTTCTTTAGCTTTATCGATTGCAATTTCTGATATCCCGTAACCTTCGGTTATTCTGTCGGGGATATAAACTGTAGATTCCAGAGAGAAATGTTTTAAAAACAAATAAAACATAGACGCTCCGCACGTTCCGTCGACATCATAATCCGTAAGGACCATGATCTTTTCTTTTTCCTGTATTGCTTTAATTAGTCTTTCTGTAGCTTTATCGCAATCCTTCATCAAGAATGGATCGTAAAGCTTATCTATTGTAGGTCTGAAGAATCTGAGAACTTTTGGATAGCTGGTTACTCCTCGCATGAAAAGAAGTCTTATAATAAGTTCAGGAAGCTGAACTTTTGTTTTAAGACCTTGCATTTCATTTATGAAGGAATCGATATCATTTTGCGGTCTTTCCCCGTTCTCTGGGTAGAGTTCTTTTAGTTTCCAAATGTAGTTCAATTTGCATGGTTTTAATTTGTTTAGTGCTCAAAGAGGGACTCGAACCCTCACCTTAATGCTAAGACTGCACCCTGAATGCAGCGCGTCTACCAATTCCGCCATTTGAGCTTGAGGTAAAAAGAAAATAAAAATATGAATCCCTAATTTCAATTTGAAAAAAAATCCTAACCTGTAAAATATCAAATTCCAGCTAACAAATGACAAATAAATAGCAATATTCAAATAGCCGCTAATACGCGAATTAACAGTAATAATTTAATCATTCACCAGTGTGTTTAAAATCAATAAAGTATGTTTCATAATGTTGTTAAAAAATACTATGATACAAATCTCATGGTTTGGAATTTGTATTTTGTGTTTTGGGATTTTTAT
>CAYYJH010000061.1:0-3041 GCA_964472195.1 uncultured Ignavibacteriaceae bacterium
GAAGTGCAACCTCTCACACTTCCCTAACAATATTTTATAACTCTGATTTTTTTTGTTTGTGTTACTTAACTCATCATTTAAAATTCAACATTCAAAATTTACAATTTCCCATTAGATCATACTTGCTATCACGAGTGATATAACTGCCATTAATTTAATTAGTATATTTAGTGATGGTCCAGAGGTGTCTTTGAAAGGGTCACCGACTGTATCACCAACTACAGCAGCTTTGTGAGGATCAGAACCTTTTTTATACATAGTACCGTTGATTTCAATTCCTTCTTCAATCATTTTCTTTGCATTATCCCATGCACCCCCGGCGTTAGCCTGAAATATAGCCATAAGAACACCGCATACGGTCACACCTGCAAGCAATCCGCCTAACATCTCTGCACCTCCAAGAAATCCTGTTAACACTGGAACTAAAATTGCAATTAAGCTGGGTAAAATCATTTGCCTGATTGCAGCTTTAACAGATATTTCAACACACTTACCATATTCTGCTGCACCGTCGGCTTTTTCAAATGTTGTTATATCCTCTTGAGTCCACTCCGATTTGTCTTTGCTACCGTATTTTTGCATGATTGCCAACGCATTTTTTAAAGCTGGTATTTTAGTGAATTGCCTTCTTACTTCTTCGATCATAGACATTGCTGCTCTTCCTACAGCCTTCATTGCAAGAGAAGAGAAAAGTATAGGTATCATCGCTCCAATGAATAAACCTGCCATAACTGTTGCTTTTGAAATATCGATCGTTGTTATATGGGCAGCTGTCATAAATGCACCGAACAATGCAAGAGCAGTTAATGCCGCTGAACCAATAGCGAATCCTTTTCCAATAGCAGCAGTTGTATTTCCGACAGCATCTAATTTATCTGTTCTGCCTCTTACTTCTTTTGGCAGCTCTGACATTTCGGCAATACCACCAGCGTTATCGGAGATTGGTCCGTATGCATCGACCGCTAACTGAATACCTGTATTAGATAACATACCAACAGCAGCAATAGCAATTCCGTATAAACCTCCAAAGTGAAAAGCACCTACTATAGATGCGGCGATAATAATTATTGGCATAACTGTGGAAATCATTCCAACACTAAGACCGGCTATTATATTAGTTGCAGGACCTGTTACAGATTGACGAACTATACCGCGAACGGGTCCTTTTCCTGTTCCTGTAAAATATTCTGTGATCAAACCTATCAAAACTCCAGCTATTAATCCTATTACTGTTGAAAAGAATATACCCAGTGATGTTATCATATAAGTTTTACCGTATAAAGGATCATCGAACGTCCAGCTTTCAGGAAGTACCCATTTAATAATAAAATATAAAGCAACAATCATCACAGCAGAAGAACCAAACTCACCCATGTTGAGTGCTTTTTGAGGATCACCACCTTCCTTAACTCTAACGAAGAATGTTCCTAATATAGACATTACTATTCCGATACCGGCAATGATTAGAGGTAATAGAACTGCTCCAATGCCATAAAACTTATCTGCAAATTCTGGAATACCAAAAAAAGCAGCTCCTAACACCATAGTTCCGATTATTGAACCTACAAAAGATTCATACAGGTCAGCTCCCATACCGGCAACATCACCGACGTTATCTCCTACATTGTCTGCAATTGTCGCTGGATTCAGCGGATGGTCTTCGGGTATGCCTGCTTCTACTTTACCAACAAGGTCAGCTCCAACATCTGCGGCTTTTGTATAAATACCTCCACCGACACGAGCAAACAGTGCAATAGACGAAGCTCCAAAAGAGAATCCGGTTATAACTGTAATTACTTTATTAAGACTATCTACCTGGTCAACACCGAATATATTGCTGTAAAGCATAAATAAAATTCCAAGCCCTAATACACCCAATCCTACAACACCCAAGCCCATAACCGAACCTCCGGCGAAAGCAATCTCGAGTGCATTGCCCAGACTTTTTCTCGCTGCGTTTGTAGTTCTGACATTTGCTTTTGTAGCGACTCTCATCCCGATAAATCCTGCTAATCCTGAACATATTGCACCGAATAAGAATGAGACAGCAACAAGCGGCGATGATTTTTCAACGTCTGCCGTTACTCCGAGTAGTATTGCTATACATAAGACAAAGAGTGCAATTACTTTGTATTCAGCTTTTAGAAAAGCCATAGCACCTTCTGATATATGTGCAGAAATGGTTTTCATTTTTTCAGTGCCGGGGTCTTGTTTTGTTACCCAGGATGATTTTATGAATGTATAAATTAATCCGAGTACTCCAAAAAAGGGAATTATGTAGTATATATAATCCATTTATTTATTAATGATTTTTAGTTTGTTAAGAGTTATTATTATTTTTTAATTCAGATTCGTTTCCAGTTTTTTCCGTTTCTAAAAAATTTTTATTAAATTTATTCATAGTGTTTTTAATATTTTCGCTTATGAAGCTTAACACACAATCTCTATTATGCGGCATTAATGCTTTGATCTTATCTATTTCCTCTTGTTCGAAATTCGAAAGAACATAATTTGTATATTCTTCCTTATCAACAGCTTCATTACCTCCTATCCCGATTCTCATCCTGGGAAAATCAAGTGTATTCAAATGATAAATAATATTTGAAACACCATTATGACCTCCATCGCTTCCTTGAGTTCTTACCCTGATAGTGCCTAAAGGAATTTGAAAGTCGTCGAAAATTATTAGGATATCTTTTAAGGAAAGATTATTGTTTGATAAGTAGTCTGATACAGCAATGCCGCTGTTATTCATAAAGGTAGTTGGTTTCATTAAATAAAAATCATTTTCCATGTAAGTTCCTGTGCATCCGTACCACTCTCCTTTTGCAGGGGTTAATCCTAAACTCAAATGTTCTACCAAATAATCTATAACCATAAATCCTAAATTGTGTCTATTCAATTCGTATTTACTACCAGGATTTCCGAGTCCTACTATGAGTTTCAAGTCAGAGTTTATGGATTTTAAATTTTAAAGGTCGAATAAAAAATTTCTATTTCTTTCTTTTTTCTTCTTTTGTTTCTTCCTTTCTCTCTTCCTT
>CAYYJH010000061.1:3141-8934 GCA_964472195.1 uncultured Ignavibacteriaceae bacterium
TCTCTTCCTTCGTTTCTTTTTCTCCCTCCTCTTCTTCTTTCTTGCCTTTAGAGATTACTTCGGGTTCTTCTTCACCTTCTTCAATTTCTTCTTCTTCAACTTCAGGTTCTTTTTCAACGGTAGGCGGTACTACAATGGCGATTGCAGCATTTTCATCATTTAAAATCGTAGCGTTTTCAAGTTTAATACTACTAACCTTGATAGAATCACCAATATTTAATTCAGAAACATCGACCTCGATGTGCGAGGGAATATTTTTAGGTAAACATTGAATCTCTAATTTATGAAATGCTTGCTGTAGAACTCCTCCTTCTTTTACACCGATTGCAGAACCTTTGATTATAACATTTACTTCAAGGTGAATTGTTTCACCCTTTTTCAAGGCTAACAGGTCAAAGTGAATTGGTTTATTATCAAGAGGTTCAAATTGAACATCTTTCAAAATACAATCTGTTGATTTCTTTTCCCCATCAATTTTAACATTGATTACGTAAGATTCAGAAGTATCTATTATTGGACGAAGTGATAATTCGGAAGCAACAATTGGAATGTTCTCTTCCCCAGCCCCATAAAGAACACCGGGTATCATTCCAGATTTTCTAATTTCTTTTGAGATTGATTTCTTAAATTCTGTTCGTTTCTTAGCTTGTAAAGTTATTTCTGGCATAGTAATAGTTTAAAAATAAATAAAAACGAACATAAGATATTTAATCATATTTTTCAATTGCTTAATTGGTATATTTGAGATGATTGTAATATTAAATGTCTTAGGTTTAATTATCCATGTTGTATTCAAAAAAAAATAAAATGTAATATCCCTCTTCTTTAAAATAAAAAAAAGGGGTAATAATATTGTACTGTAGAATGTTTTTAGACGGACTCCAGAGCTTCTTCTGTTTTCACTTTCTTTCTCATTCTAAATTTTGCCAGAAGACTTTGATAAGAAACAAACATAACAGGTATTACAACCAATGTTAAAAATGTTGCAATGCCCAGCCCGAATATAATAGCAACACCCATAGGTCTCCAAAAAGCTGTATTTTCTCCGCCAATTATCCAGGAGAAAGTTTTCCAATCAAAATCTACACCGGTCGTTAATGGAACCAATCCTAAGATAGTTGTAATTGCAGTCAATAAAACAGGTCTTAATCTTATTTTACCAGACTGAACTGCAGATTCTATTAAACTAAGACCTCTTTTTTCGAGTACTTTCTGAAAATCAAGAAGTATAATTGCATTCCTGACTACAATACCAGCAAGTGAGATCACCCCGATACCCGTCATGACAATTCCAAACGGTATTTGTATTACGAGCAACCCGATTAAAACTCCGACGATTGATAATACAACAGAAAACATAATTATAATCGGTGTACTTATAGAATTAAACTCCATAACCATAAAGAAGAACACAAGAAGAACAGAAATGAAAAATGCCTTGGTTAGAAAGTCCGATGATTCTTTTTGCATTTCTTTCTCACCTGTATAACTAATGCTGTAACCATCAGGAAGTTTAAAATCTTTCAAAATTTGTAAAACATCGTTCAGTACATCGTTTCCCAATCTTCCTTCAGCATTAGCAGATACTGTTACAACTCTTTTAAGGTCTTTTCTTTTGATATCACCTGCACCTGCTGTAAAAGTCACATCAGCAACTGAAGTTAGAGGAATTAAAAAGCCATCTTTGTCCGGTATATAGAGATTTTGAATATATTCGATATCATTTCTTTGCAGTGTGTCTAATCTTACTGTAATATCGTATTCATCTTCACCAACTCTGTATTTACTGGCTTCAGTACCGTTGACTGCTGTTCTGATCGTCGATGCAATTACAGAAGTATTTAATTTATATAATGCAGCTTTTTCCCTGTCTACCCTGAATGTGATTTCCGGACGAGCTTTTTCATAATCATCTTTTAAATCTGCAATACCCTGTACGTCTTTGATTTTTCTCTGAATTTGTTCAGAGAGCTGTCCGAGTAATTCAAAATCATCCCCTGAAATTTCGATGTTCACCGGCGGTTCTGTAGGAGGACCGTGACTTTCTTTATCCATCCTGACATCGGCTGTTGTTATTCCTTCTATTGCTTCTCTAATTTCCTCAACAGATTCAAATGAGCTTCTTAAACGTTCTTCCTTATCATAAAATGATATAGTTATAGTTCCTTTGTTTGATTCCTCTGCTCCTGCACCAAACATTCCTATTTCCTGACCTACACTCGATACATAATATTCAATATCTTTAAACTGGGGTAATTTTTTTTCTAGTGTTTTAGCTATCTCGTTAGTTCTATCAATATTTGTGCCAACAGGTAAATTGATATATATGTACGCTGTCGAAGGTTCTGTCTCCGGGAAGAACTGAACACCTTTATTGAACATACCGAACAAAACAAACACGAGTATTAAGATAATAATAACAGCTGCCATAGTTTTCTTCCTATGGTTTAAACATATACGTAAAACTCTCTCATATTTATCTAAAAATTTATTGAATAATCCTTCAAACCAAATACGATATCTCGTTAATATATTATATTTTGCAAATTTTGATTTCTTAGCTTTCTCCTGTGATTTCTTATAATTAATAAATTGCGATGCAAAAACAGGATTAAGTATTAGAGCGACGAATAAAGAAGAAAACAGACAAATAATCACCGTAACTGGAAGGTATTTCATAAAATCACCAACTATTCCCGGATAAAAAAGCATAGGAGCAAACGCAGAGATTATTGTAAATGTAGCAATGATTACAGGAATTTGAACTTCCCGCGGACCCTCGATAGATGCATCGTAAGGATTATATCCTTCATTCTCCTGAAGCCTGTAAACGTTTTCGGTAACGACAACAGCATCATCGACAATAATTCCCAAAACAAGTATTAAAGAAAACAACACAATCATATTTAATGTAATACCAAGAATGCTCAATACGATGAAAGCAATCAAGAAAGATAAAGGAATTGCTGCCGCAACGAACATTGCGTTCCTAAATCCCATTACCGAAAAAAGAACAAGTGTTACCAGAAGAAAACCTGTCATCACACCATTTTCAAGTTCATGCACGGTGGTTTCTATAGATTTTGATGCGTCACCCGTATAACTTATAGCTAACCCCGCAGGAAGGTTTTCCTTTTCCTGTTCGATCAATGCTTTGGTTTGTTCAATGATTCTCAAGATATTTTCACCACTGCTTTTCTTAACTATCAGAGTAACATTTTCTACTCCGTTTTTCCTGGCATAAGATGTTCTGTCTTTAAATCCATAAACCACTTCTGCAACATCGTTTACGTATATTGGTTTCCCCTCTTTTTTCTTGATTACGAGGTCATTGATCAGGTGAGGATTCTCTAATTCACCCGGGACTTTAACATTGTATTTTGAAGCACCAACATCAATTCCTCCGCCCGGGATGTTTTGATTTTCATTTTGAATTGCAAATATGATATCGTTAAAAGAAACATTATAGTATTTCATCCTATCTGCATTCGTGTTCACCTTTACTTCTCTTTCAAGACCTCCCGTTACGTCTACACTTAGTACACCGGTTATACCCTCTATCTTGTCTGATAAATTATCGCCAATGTCTTTTAGTTTAGCTAATCCAAAATTACCTGAAAGGTTTATGTACAGTATTGGTAGTTCGGAGAAGTTTATTTCAGATATTACTGGTTCCTCTATATCATTTGGCATTTTAGTTTTAGCAACACTTACTTTATCTCTAACCTTCTGCAGGGCATCGTCTATTTCAACATTGGGATTAAATTCTATCACAACTGATGAAAAGCTTTCCTGCGAAGTTGATGTTATCTTTTTAATATCACTGACACCTTTTACTTCATTTTCGATTTCCTGTGTAACGAGATTTTCAATTTCTTCCGGAGAAACTCCCGGGTAAACAGTAGACACAAAAACATACGGTATTGAGATAGAAGGAGAAGATTCTTTAGGAATTGTTATATAAGTAAATGCACCGACAAGAATAATTATTGCCAGCAATATATATACAGTAACTTTATTATCAACAGCTAATTTTGAAACAGTCATTTCAGAAAATTTTTATTTAGTTAATAACTTTTACTTTGTCTCCATCTACCAAAGATTGATATCCTTCATAGATTAATTTGTCACCCGGCTTTAAACCACTTTCTATAAGAATATCGTTGCCATTTCTTCCTCCGATTGTTACGACTCTTTTTTTCGCAATATCATTTTCCAATACAAATACATACTTTTCTTCTCCGAAATCTACTATCAGGTCTTGAGATAAAATTATTGCATTATCAACGCTGAATCTTGTAACCTGTACATTAGCACTCATCTCAGGTTTAAGTTTTCTATCAGGATTATTTAAGACTACTTCAATTTCGAATGTTCTGTTAATTTTACTTAAAGTTGGAGATACATAGTTTACAGTCCCATTATACTCTTCACCGGGTAAAATGTCAAATGTTATTTTTACTTTTGAACCTTTAGATACATCATTAATATACCTTTCCGGAATTCCCGCAGATACTTTAACTCTTGAAACATCGACGATTTTCACGATTGGTGATCCTGGTGCTGAGACTTCTCCTCTGAACATATATTTTTCATCCACAACTCCATTTATCGGAGACCTCACTGAAGATTTACTTAATCTTCTTCTATAAACGTCTGTTGTTTTCTCTGCGATGTCAAGTTGAAGTTTTGCATCAGTATACTGCTGCTCTGTTGCTACATCATCTAAATAAAGACTTTCCGTTCTTTCAAAATTGCTTAGTGCTAATTCATATTGTGCCAGCGATTGTTCGTATGAAGCAAAGTCCACATCTTTTTTTAACCTTGCTATAGTTTGTCCTCTTCCAACCCTGTCACCCTTATCAACTCTCAAGTAAGTAATCAATCCCCCTTCTTCTGAGGAAAGCGTGGCTTCAACGTATGGTTTAACAACTCCCACAATATTATAAGATTCTGTGAAATTCTGGGCTTTGATAGGCTTGATCTTTACAACAGTTAATTTTTCTTTCTTCTCAATGCTTCCTTCATTACTTCCGCATGAAGTAAGAAGTACTGATGCGAGTATGATAAGTATTAAGTTCCGCATTTGTATTTTTATAATTAATTTATTTAAACTCTTTAAAATTTGTTTTGTAATATTTTATTTTTCTAACAGACCTTGTAATTCAGATTTTGCAATTAAGTAATCATAAATTGCCTGAAGGTAGGCAAGTCTTGATTGGCTAAGCAAAAGTTCTGTATCTAATACATCTATTTGATTTAAGACTCCGTTTCTAAAACTCAGGTTTGCCAACTCGAGACTTCTTTCCGCAAGTTTTACATTCTCCCGCTGTGACACTATTCTATTCTTTGCATCTTCCATTAGCAGTAAAATGCTTTCAGCTTGTGTTCTTAATTTCTCTTTGATATCTAAAATAGATTCATCCGTCTTTTTAACTTCTATTTTTGATTGATGAACTTTAAAATCGTTTTTGAATATATTTAAATCCCATGTTAGACCTATACCAGCGTTAATTACGTTGAAAAATCTGTACTTTGTCAATGCTCTGTCATCATTTTCGTATGCCACTAATGAGTATTGCCCGAATAAATATAATTTTGGCAGATAGTTTGCTTTGTCTACTTTAACTAATTCTTCATTTATCCTTCTATTTATTTTTAATTGTCTTACAGAAACATTTTTTTCAATAATTCTATTTATTATATCATCCATTGTTCCAATAATCTCTGTGCTGTCATAAGTCAAGCTGCCTGTTACATCAATGTCTTCATCTTTTGATTTTAAACCGATTA
>CAYYJH010000061.1:9034-17488 GCA_964472195.1 uncultured Ignavibacteriaceae bacterium
TATGCTTCTGAAACTGCTTCTGTAGATTTCAAAAGTTCAAGTCTTGCATTAATTAATTCTGAGTTGTTTTTTTGTGCAAGAGATATTGCTTCGTCTAAATTAATTACACGAACGTTTTGAGCATTTGAGATTTTTGGAAGTATTGTGAATAGTAAAATTAAGGCAACAACTAATGTAATTTGTTGAAAGATTATATTTTTACTCTTTATAATATTCATATATGAGAATTCTTTCATAATTTCTTAAAAATTATAAATTAACTTTTTAGATAGCATCGGTTTGGTCTTTTTATATTTTTCTTTACCTTTTTTTGTCAGAATTCCATTCATAATAATATCATAAGTGTAAACAAAAGCATCCTGCAGTGAAAATTTATTTTGAATAATGAAATCCGGCTTGAAAATTTCAGTAAAGCTCGACGTTAATATAGCAATGATTATTTGTGAGGGATAATTTCCAATGAGTTTTTCTTTTTTACCCTGTTCTATTAGTTTTGAAGATATATAAATAATCCTCTGGTTTCTCGTATCATCTATACTATGCTTTATTTCCGGAGCATGAATGCGAAGGTCATTTAACCATTTTTCGCTGATGTTCATCATGAAATTACTGTGCAGGTATAACAGTTTGACAAATTTAGTTACAACATCAGTTTTGCTGTGGACAATTTCGTCAACATATCTTTCTAAATATTTTGAGGTTTCTTTACAAATTTCTTCTAATAGTTTTTCTTTTGAAGGAAAATGTTTATAAATAGTTTTCTTGCTGACATGGAGTTCTTTTGCGATTTCATCCATCGAGATTTTATAAAATCCCTCGTTATGAAATTTCTCTTTGGCAAAATTAAATATCCTATCGCGGTCGTGTAATTGTGGTAATTTCTTGTTCATTAAAGAAACTATTATCGTTTTTTAGGTTTCCAAGCTAATAAAAAAAAACTATTAAGTCAATTTAGATATAAACCTATACGAAATGTTAAATGGATAGTTTCAGGATGCTCTTTCTAATTCTTATCTTTATCCATGTATTCTTTTATTTTCTTTTCTTCCCATTCGTCACCGAGTATTCTTTTCTTACCGAACACAGAAAAAGCATGGATAGCAATACCTATTCCCCAAAATATTGTAACCCAGTAAAACCACAACCTGTTTGGAGAAGTGATGAGATTGACTATCAATAAAAATAGATTGATTATTATGTATGATGTGAGATTAGAGTAGAATCCTTTTAATTCTTTTACTTTATTTCTTGCTCGTTTATATTTTTCGTCTTGTTCCATACGATTTAAATTTTTGGTTTTTAAATATGTGGAGATATTATTAAAATATAATTTTAAAATAATACATTCAATTTCATTTAATAGATTTGAAATATAGCATACATTTTTTTGAATGCTCTTTTTAAAATAATTATTTCTTTTCAGTTTTGTTTAAATTATAGGTAGATAAATATGTTTAATTATAAATGCTAAATTAATAACTTTTAAAAAACAATAGTAGAAAATTATGAATTATGCATTAATTGGTTTTATACTTTATCTAATATGTGTTTTGGCAGTTGGTTTGTATACCTATCGAGCAAACAAATCACATAAGGATTTTTTCTTAGCAGGTAGGAAATTAAATCCCTGGGTCGTTGCTTTTTCTGAAAGAGCTTCAGGGGAATCCGCCTGGCTGCTTCTCGGTCTGCCTGGCGCTGCGTTTGCTGCCGGATTGCTCGAATTGTGGACAGCCGTTGGATGTATTCTGGGTATTGCTTTTTATTGGTACGTGATAGCTAAAGATCTCAGGTGTGAAACTGAAAAGTACGATGCAATTACTCTCCCAAATTTTTTTGCTAATAAGTTTAGCAATGATGACAAGATATTACGTATAGTTTCAATGCTGATAATAATGTTTTTCTTTACATTTTATCTTGCAGCTCAATTTAATGGTGCGGGTAAAGTTTTGAACGTAACTTTCGAAATTCCTCATCTATATGGAATAATAATCGGTGCGGTTGTTATTATAATTTATACGATGATGGGAGGGTTTTTCGCAGTTGCCTGGACGGATTTAGTTCAAGGAATAATTATGATTGGTGTTTTAGTTGTACTTCCGATTGTTGGTTTAATTGAATTAAACGAGCAGGGTTCATCACTTACTTCTTCTATAACATCAGCCGGGAGTGAGTTTTCAAGTGTAATTGGAGGTGCTACAGGATGGGCAGCTGTGGCAGTCATCATCGGTGGATTAAGTTGGGGTCTTGGATACATGGGACAACCGCATCTACTTACGAGATTCATGTCAATTAAAGATCCCGATAAAATTAAGACGAGCAGGAAAATAGCTATAGTATGGGCTATCCCAGCATTCTTTGGAGCCATAATGATTGGACTCGTTGGCCTAGCTTTATACGGGCAAGGTTATTTTGCAGATGTAGAAAAAATTATGCCGCATCTTGCGAACACATTGCTTCCTGCGTGGCTCGCCGGGATTTTTATTTCGGGTGCTATCGCTGCGATGATGTCTACTGCTGACAGTCAATTACTGGTTATTACATCATCAGTTATTGAGGATTTCTATCATAAAACTCTTGGGAAGGATGTTTCAGGTAAAACTCTTTTAAATCTTAGCAGGGTAATAACGATTGTGATAGGTGTTGCTGCTTTTGTGATTTCTGTAACTTCAAAGGAATTAATTTTTGGTTTAGTTTCATACGCATGGGCTGGGCTGGGATCATCATTCGGACCTGCTTTACTATTAATGTTAAAATGGAAAAAAACAACGAAACAGGGTGTACTTGCAGGAATGTTAACTGGTTCTATTACCACAATCATTTGGCCCAACATACCTATTCTCGATGAATTTATTACAGTAAGGTTCTCATCTTTTGTGCTGGCTTTTATTGCTGTTATTGTTATTAGCTTAATTACTGCAAAGCAGAACCGTTCATCTGAGAAACATGCATTTGTATAGTTACTAAATAACCGACGAGTATAGCGAAATGATGCAATAAAAAATTATTTCTGTCTTCTTCTTATTCTATTTTTTTAATTTCTCCTTAATATTATTAATGTTTTTAATCATCTTCCTTGTTTCTTCATTCCTTAAACCAAGATTAACTTCATATATTTTTGAAGCTTTTTTATAGTACGAGAGGGCTTTCTTAAATTCATCTTTTATTTCAAATAAATTACCAAATGCTGCGAAAGTATCCGCTGTGCTAACATGATTTTCACCAAGTTTTGAACTGCGAATGGACAATGATTTATTGAGTGCTTCTTCTGCTTCTTTATATTTACATTGATTGATATAAACAAGTGCAAGGTTATTTAAAATTTTTGCTTCATTAAGATCATTGTCTCCTATAATTTTTATTGTTGTTCTTAAAGCTTGCTTAAATAAATCTTCAGCTTTTTGATACTTCTTTTGTTCATTGTATAATTTTGCGAGATTATTTTGAATGATTGCTGTATTAGGATGATTGTTACCGAATTGCTTTTTGAATATTTTCAATGACTGCTTAAACAAAGGTTCAGCTTCTTCGAGTCTGTTTTGATCCCGTAATAGATTTGCGAGATTGTTGAGACTCGTTGCGGTATCTGGATGTTCTGAGCCTATTGTCTTTTTTCTTGCTACGATTACACGTTTGAATAATTTTTCAGCATCTCTGAATTTATATTGGTTGTAATAATTATAAGCTAAATTATCCAAACATTCTAATGTATTGGGGTGTTGTTTCCCTGATAATTTTTCTTTAATGCTCAAAGCACGTTTGAGTAATTGTTCAGCTTTTAAGAGGTTCCCTTCGGCATCGTATAATGCAGCCAGGCTGTTCAAGCTGTGAGCTGCAATAAGATTGTCTTGTCCAAAAATTTCAACAGAAGTTTTAATTATTCTTTTGTATAAAAATTCAGCATCTTTAAATTGATTTTGACAATAATAATTACCAGCAAGGTTTTCTATACATTTGATTGTTTTCGGATGATTAGGACCGAATATTTTTTCAATTATTTTTAGTGCTTTTTTAAACAGGATTTCTGCTTTCTTAAAATGTCCTTGTCTTTGGAAATACACACCGAAGTTTACGTAACTATTCGCGGTTAATGGATGCTCTGCACCGAATATTTTTTCTCTTATATTTAATGCTCGTTTGAATAATGATTCTGCTTCATTGTGTTTACCGACATGCATATAAACTAATGCTAAGCTATTCAGACTGAATGCTGTTTCAATATGTTTTGATCCTAAAGCCTTTTCACATTGTTTGAGTGAGCGTAGTGATAATGGTTCTGCTAATGAAAATTTACCTTGTTCTACATAAAGCCAAACCAGGCTGTTCAAAGTTTTTATAGTTTCAATATGCCCTCTTCCATAGATTTTTTCCCTTATATTTAAAGAGCGTTTGTAAAGTTTTTCTGCTAATGTGTGTTTGTTTCTGTTTCTGTAAAGGTGTGCTAAGTTGTATAAACTCACAGCGGTTTCAGCGTGGTTTTCCCCGAGTATTTTTTCCCTTATATTTAAAGAGCGTTTGTAAAGTTTTTCTGCTTCTTCATAATATGCATTTTGATTTAGAAACCTGCCGACGGTATCGTATATTTTCGTTTTAAGTTCAGGTTTAATTTTAGTATGAGTAAAATATTTTTTTATAGAACTGGTATAGACTTTACTCATATCGAAACGATTATCCAGATTTCTCCAATAATTAACGAGATCATATTCATCGGTTTCATAAATTTTCATAAAGACATCCAAATCTGAGAGGTAGTTTTTTAATTTCACCCATTGCTTAGTTTGAATGAGATGATAGGGAAGCTCATCCATGCTGCGTTCATTTAAAGGATTTTTAGAAAAATATTTTATTAATTTTAAATGAATTTCTTTCTTGTTTTTTTCGGTTTTCAAAAAGTATTTTTCGATTGCTTGTTTAATATGGTCGTGGAAGAAGTTTAATAAACCATTCCTTCTAATGAGATGGTTTTCTAATGAATTGTTTACTGCAGACCAATATAAAGGGGGTATTCCGGAAATATCGAGCAATTCCTTTTCAGTTAATCCCTTTCTCGATGCCCAAAGAATTGATAGTAATTCATTAATAAGACCTTTCCTTTCTCTTTCATAATCTTCTTTCATTCTTATCAATACAGCTTTAAAAAATACCACAGGATTTTGCGATTTAATATAGAATGAGATTCTTTTTTCGAGCTTTTCATGTAATCCAAATATTCTAATTTCATCTAAAAAAGTTCGAAGGAGTAATGGATTATATAACCCTTTATTTGTTGCGATTAGTGATACCGTCTTAGAAGGCAATGATTTGCTGTACTGATTGAGATATTGATTGATTAAAGCCTTTCGTTCATTAAATACTAAAGGCTTTATTTTCAGAGTACGATAACCGCGTTCTTTTAAAACTTTTGATATATTACCATGTAATGTTGATAGAATTACTCGAGCATAAGGCGGGAAATATTCCGGGAGCCAGTTTAGTAAACGGGCATTGTTTATATTATCGAGATAGTTGAGTGCATCTATAACCAGAATCCATTTACCAGTATGCCCGGTTTGAGCAAGGAAGTTTGATAAAGCATCGGACATTTCATCGGGATTATCAGGGATATTATCTTTAATGTTAAATTTTACTTTCAATTCTTCTAATATTCTTCTGATTATCTGTGTATAATCCGAACTATCAGGAACACCCCCAATGAAGTGATATAAAATATAAGTGTCAGGATGCTTTTTCTGGTAATACGCTATCCAATTTGCAAGCATTGCAGATTTACCCAAGCCTGTATCTCCAGTTATAACTAAAGGTGGGTCTTCACTTTCTATATGTGAATTTAAACGATTAAAATATTTCTGTCCTCCTATGTATATACGTAAATGACTCTTAAGGTATGTAGTATGCTCTAAGCGTTCTTGCTCAATCGGATTAGGAACTATAAAATCAGGAAATCTTTTCTCAATTAATTTCCATAAGTCATGGATTATTAAATTTCCGAGTTCTTGTGTTTTTGTAAATTGTTTAACAGGGAAATCGTTTTGGGAGAGTAATGTATTTTTTAATTCTGATAGTTTAGAATCAACTTTAGAAAGAGAAGCATGTTTAGATAATTTATATGATGACGGATTTTTTCGTATATAGAATAACGCATTTTTAGATAATGCAGGATTTCTTAATACGCCATACTGAATTTCAATTTCTGTGATACTTAAGTCTTTTTGGAAGTCATTTTTAATCCATGGAAACTCTTCGAGAATTCTTTTATTATGTATATATTCATCTTTTGGCGGTATCCAGCCATATCTATTACCCAGTATTCCAATGAAAAACGGACGACAACGGTCAATTTCCTTTAAGCAAACCTCAATTACTTTACCATGCTGGGCTTGCTTTTCTGTTATTCCCCAACGCAGGTCAATTTCTGTGAATTCAATCCCTCTTTGATGACACCTATGACGGATTTCAGGAAAGATTTCTTTAATTAGATGATCTCTTTCATCCATCATGTCCTTAAATGTGGAAGATATAAATACTCTTACTTCGCGGTTGGAATCTGTTATGTTAAAACTTATCATGTAGTTGTTTTTTTCAGAAAGTATTCAGTTCTTTATCCTGTCTTGCATACTTTTTTGTTGTTCTGACTCAGTAAATAAGGTATATTTGCAACTGCGTCAATATCGTAATCTTTTGTTTTCGCATTCAGCTTTTCCCAAGGGACTAGGTCTGGATGTGTTTTTAATATATCGTTTCTTTTCCCTAGTCTCCAGCCCGCAAGCCACCTGTTTGCATTCCACCTTTGATGCTCCATTTTAGCTAAGTCTGTCATTATTATCTTTTCTTTCGTGAAGTCATATTCATCTCTTGAATCATCAGCAGGACAGGATTCACACTTTATAGCTCTTAGTTTTACTTCTATATGGTCTGCCTGACTGCGGTTGTTGTCTCGATATTCCTCATTTAATCTTTTCCATTCGACCATAACAGATTTTTGTTTGGGTGGTTCTTTACCTTCTTTCAAATTCTTATTTTTAGATTTTTCAATATCCTCCTTTGCTCTTTTTAGATAATCATTATGGATTAACATTGCTAGCTTATCTAATTCTTCATCAACTACGACATTTGCTGTACACGATTCCTTTACGAGCTCTATGATTTTTATGTTATTATCGTCTTTTATTGGTTTTGGTATTGGTGTACTTGGTTTTGTAAACAAAACATACTCTGCTTTTAAACCGGGTAATAGCCTCTTTAGTCTTGTTAAAGTGTCGATTTCCAGAGTATCATCTTCGATACAAAAGTAAATGATGTTGAACGGTCGTACAGATTGAAGCTTTGCGAGGTGTGTTCTTGATAATGTTTCCGGATCTTTTGAAACGAAATTGAAGTTTGCAATTTTATTGATTGCAGGTACTCTTGTACTCAGTTTTTCCTTATGAGTCAAAGCGTCTTCATCTATTACTGTTACATGGGTTTTCTTATTATTTCTGTAATGTGCAACCCGTGCAATTTGAAATACAATCGCTTCGCCAAGTTTATCATAACCGAGTACCAAAATGTGAACAGGCGGATCGGTTTTATGTGTTATTTTTGTGTATTTGTCAGGCGGATATTTTCGTAAGGCTATTCTTGCACCGTTTTCGTAAATGTTAAAGATTCTTGCATCAAAGTTATCATAACTTTCAAAAAATATTTCATGTTCGTACAACAGCGATTTAAGTTTTGTATTTTGAATGTGAGCGAAACATGTCAGATAATGGTCAGAGTTCTTCTTATTTTTCAAATCCTTTGCATGTTTTAATATATTTACGTTAGCGATATCATTTTCTGTTACTGTAATCATGTATTTTGCATGCTCGATTCTTGCTTTCTTTAAAACGGTTACATCGAGAGCGTTTTCGATTAGAACGATTACGCCCCGTCCTTTATAGTGGTTGATTAAATTATTTTTTATATTCTTTTCGATTATAACAATCTTCTCTCCCCGCTCATGAAATGTTTCTGCTAATCTTTGCCCTTTTGTACCAAGACCGCATATGATAATATGGTTTTTATACTTTCTAAGCTTTAACAAATAGATTTCATGTTCTAAAACAGAGAGGATTGTTTTTAATAAAGTATAGGCAAGTACTCCCGGTGCTAACCATCTTGCAATATGAAGAAATACTGATGTGAGCTCGGGTTTATTAACTGCTCCTGATTCCATTATAAAAAGCTGGAATGAAAGATATAAAAGTTGAAGGGCATTAACATCTTCATGTGTACGCTCGTAGTACTGGTAAAAGCCGATGTAACCTAAAACTAAAGAAACAAGGAAAATTAAGCCAATTAATCTGAACTCGTTGTATTTCAGCCACTGTATGAAGCTGTTGGTTTTATTATCCATTAGCAAATCAATTTTTTTGTAAATGATATTTACATAAAAGTAACTACATAAAAGTAATAATAATATGATTAACGGAATGTATT
>CAYYJH010000062.1:0-16067 GCA_964472195.1 uncultured Ignavibacteriaceae bacterium
CAATGTGTGAATATACAAAACAGTATTTTCAAATAAAATGAACATAAGGGAAATGTGTTGAATCGGGGGGATTATATTGGTTTTTGTGAAGTTCTTTTTTTACATGGTAACATTAGCAGTGCTGTCGTAGCATGAATCTACTTCCCGCCCGGGGATCAAACCATAGGGTGTGAAGCCTAATACTGATATTCATTCATCAGGAGGAATTCCTGTCAGGTACAGAAATGATATCCTTTTAGAGGATTTTAGGTTTTCGGGGTTTCATAAAAAAGTGAAAGAAAAAAATTTGGATTTATTGATTTTGAGTGAAGAGAACCAAAAAAATCCCTGCAAGCTTTAAAGTTCACAGGGATTTAAATTTAAAAAATGAGTGTTATACTGAATGAATTTTTATCTTACCAGTATCATTTTTTTTGTTTCCTTATAATTAGCACTTGTTAACTGGTAAAAGTAAACTCCCGAAGGAAATTCCCGGGCGTCCCATGTTACGGTATATTTCTGTGGCTGAACTAATCCGCTAACCAATGTTGCCACTTCTTCTCCTAAAACATTATAGATTTTAATATTGATATACTGTTGCTCCGGTATGTCAAATTCAATATTTGTAGAAGGATTGAAAGGGTTTGGATAGTTCTGATAAAGTGCGTAAGAAACGGGCTTTGGAGGACCCGGGTCGACGAAGTCCCACCGGAATCTATATGCCCTATAGCTGAAAACCAGGTTCGGGAATTTCATCTCGAAAAGTTTAGTCCCGTTTGGAGAAACTTCTGATATTGTTACTACCGGTTCGTTAATAGTTCCACCCCAGCCGATTATGCTGTTTCCGTTCACAAGTCTTTGTACGTTTCCCATAAATGGTCCAAAAATGTCGGGTGAATTTCTGTATTGCCAGACGAGTGTTGCTGTTTTGGTTTGCTCATTAATTTCATATTCGACAGCCCGGGAGAAAGGAGGAGTATGTGCGTTCCCGTTATCGAAAAATGTAATGTGTCCGTTATTCAGTCTGCGAATATCATGCTGATGATTAAAACCTATTGTATCGTTTACAAATGTAAACTGATTATTTTTACCTCCAAGCCTCCACACTATTGCTCCTGTACTTCGGTTGATTTTTGTAATTTCATCAAGATGTCTTGAGGATAACAGAATGTTTCCGTCGGTATCTGATTCAATAGCGTTACCATGAACATAATCAATTGTGTCATTCAGCAGGTCCTGGTTTGAGCAATCTGTTATCTGGAAATGATCCCAGCTTCGCCATTGGAAAATTACATTCTTATTGGCATCGATTTCCTGTATTATTAGTCCTATAACCAAAGCGTTAGTATCACCTCCCTGCACAATCTGGCTCATATCGATAAATGTTGAATCATATGACATAAGATACGCATTGCCGTTGTCGAGGTATTCCAGCTCGTGCAGGTCTGTTATGTAACCATTACCCGTGTAAAAACTGTCTACTATATAGTAATTTGTGTCAAGTTCATAATATTTAGATTTGATAGTTTCAAAATATACTAAATTGCCATTTGATATCTGTTTGAGGTCAGTACAATCACTCTCCATTTCCCTATAGAAGAACGGTGAACCATCATTATTGAAAATCATAATGTATCTATTGTACCCGGGTATAAAACTAAAACATGTCAGGAATATTTTTCCAGCAGAAGGGGAATTTGAAACAGTAACAGTTGGTAAAGGAAAACCTGTCGGCAGTGAATCGTTAAACGTTATGTTTTCGTTGTAGTTCAAATTATTTAAATAGTTCTCTCTAAATACCATTGCAAGTGTTCGTGGAGGGGATGGCTCAACCTCTTTATCTTTTATAAAAAATTTATATACATACGGACTTTTTCCTCCAGTAAGTAACGAACTGATTTCAACGCTGACGACATCGGATAAAACAAATGGTTTTTCTAATAGAAATATTATGGTCTGTCCATCGGAGGCGGTGACAATTTTACCTTTGTGCATTCCGCTCATGGAACCCTTTATTTTAATAATATCTTTCCTATCGAGTATGCCTTTATGCGGTTTAGTAAAAGGTCTGATGATTATATTAGTTTCTTTGTTTATATATTTTGCATCGGGCAATGGGGAAATGTATTGCAGATGAGTTTCCTGTGTAAATGAAAGTAAAGGGAAAAATAATATAAAAATAAAAATGAAAAGGTAAGTATTCTTCATTGTTATGTTTAGTAAGGTTAGTTAATAATTTTAAAATTTTCGTTCCCCGTTTGTTTCAATTTACAATAAATATATTTATTCTAAAATAAAATTATTTTGGTATAAATATACGTATTCAATTTACCATTCAGAAGTTTAGAAAAGCAGAAAAAAATCCTATGTTTAGTTTTGAATTGCATGAAAACTCCTCACAATTATTTACCTGTTTTATTATCATTTCAATACTGCTCAAATTTAATTACATTTTCATAAAATAATTGTAAGCTTAGTGAAAATACCGTTTTATCTGAAAATATTAATTGCAACTGTTCTGTTGCTTCTTATATTCGGCTCATCATATTCACAGGTTGAACTCGTCAGCCCTTCGCATTCGGTGTATGATTTCCTGAAACGTATGCAGTTAGAGGGATTGATTCCCGACTATAACTCTGCCAACATTCCAATATCGAGAGGTGAGGTAGCGGGCTATCTGAATACCATCGGGGAGAATTCATCTAAGCTGTCCGGTATTGATAAGCAGTTCCTCTCTGATTATAAGGTTGAGTTCGAATACGATATGTCAGGACTTACAAAGAATCAAAGCTCACTATTCAGCAGGACTGGTTTCGAGAACATCTTTAATGATAAGAAGCAAAAGTACCTGTACAACTATGTAGATTCGAATGTCACATTTTTTCTCGATGGAATAGGCAGCTTATCCCAGAGGGGTTCCGATGGTGATTCCATCGGGATTAATTCAATACTGCTTGGTGAAATAGGTTTTAGAATGCGTGGTACTTTGTTCAATAGTGTCGGGTATTATTTAAGACTCTCGAACGGGCAGAACTTAAACGGTGATTCCAACGATGTTAACTTTGCCGCATACACAGACCCTAAGCTAAGAGCAAACACGAAATTCCTGCATGAAGAAAAAAACTTCGATTCATTCGAGGGTTATCTTCGTTACCAGACTGAGCGAAACTGGCTTGCGCTGACAGTCGGAAGAGAAGCTATACACAACGGTTTCGGATATATAGACAGGTTGTTTCTGTCTAACAACACAGTGCCTTTTGATTTCATAAAATTGGATTTAGCGTACAGGGCTTTAAAGTATACTTTCATATACGGAAGCATTAAAGGAGACTCGCTCGGCAGAGACCTCGATTGGAAAAACATAGTAACTCACAGGCTTGACATAAATTTTTCGGAGCATTTCAAGTTAGGGTTATCCGAAGCAATTATTACAAGCAACTCACCGTTTGATTTTACTTTCTTAAACCCGATTAGTTTTTTAACTTCAGCTGATTTAAATACAGGAGCCTCGCAAACAACTGAGAATAATACATTAACCGGTATAGATTTTGAAATTACTCCTGCAAAGAACGTAGCGTTCCAGGGTTCACTACTTATAGATGACTTAACTTTCGAAACGCTTTTCAAAGATGATTCCACTGCAAACGAAAACAAGTTTGCTTACCAGGTGGGAGCTTTATGGACGAACGCTTTTACGGTTCCGAATATTACATTAGCTCTGGAATATACAAGGCTCGATCCTTTCGTGTATTCTCATCGTTCTAATAAAAACTCATACACAAACTGGGGAATGTCTCTAGGTCATGCACTTCCTCCGAATTCAGATGAAATAGCGGCAAAGTTTAAAGTTGATATTACAAGTAGACTCACGTTTGATTTTCTGTATCAAAAACAGAGGTCGGCAAATGGTTTTTTGTATGATTCGTTGGGAAATATTATTAAGAATTACGGGGGGAATATAAACCGCGGTGACTACGACCAGCCAAGATATGGTAAGAATGAATTTCTTGAAGGAAACAGGGTGGACAGGCATATATTTACTTTTAATCTTGTGTATGAACCGATTCGTCAGTATTTTCTCTTTTTAAAATATCAGTACAGGATTTCAGATCTTATATATCTTTCTAAAAAGATAAAAGATTCATATTATTGGATTACACTCAGGATAGATTATTAAAATCTACTCAAGCAATATAGAAATTATTTTTATTATTCATGGAGCTTTTTAAGATCGGATTTTTGACGGTAAAGCTTATAGACATTATTGACATATTGATTGTCTCTTATGTCTTTTACAAGCTGTACAAGTATCTAAAAGGTACGATTGCCTTTCAAATATTTATTGCTTTATTGTTTATTATTGGGTTTTCATTTCTTGCACAGGTGTTTAACATGAAAGCAATGGGTTGGCTGCTCAGCAAGTTGACGGATATCTGGGTGATTGCTTTTATTATTCTCTTCCAGCCGGAGATAAGGAGGTTGCTGCTTATACTTGGTAAGACAAGGTTTGCAAGGCTTTTTCTTAAGATTAATGTACGGGAAAACGTAACCGAGGTTGTAGAAGCATGCGTTGATTTTCAAAAGAAGGGATGGGGCGCTCTTTTCGTAATAACCAGAACGTCCGGTATTCAGAATATAGTAGAAACAGGTGAACAAATTCAGGCGAAAATAAACAAGGAACTATTAGTTTCTATATTCAATCCAAAGTCTCCACTGCATGACGGTGCAGTAATTATATCCAATAACAAGATCGAGGCAGCAAGATGTTTGCTTCCATTATCGGAAGTTGATTTTATTAAAAACAGAAGCCTTGGAACTAGACACAGAGCAGGCTTGGGTGTTTCCGAAGTCTCTGATGCAATTGCAATTATTGTATCGGAAGAATCAAAGTTAATATCGATTGCAGAAGATGGTAAACTTTATGTGTGTGAAACAATTGATGACCTTAAAAATAAATTGAAAGAAGCAATGAGCAGTGAGAGTGTTTCAGGTTCCATGAATAATATTTTTGGAAATACAGAATCGACGAAAAATTAAATGAGTTGACTTAATTATGAGGTATAGGAAATAAAATGGGTTTAAATTTATATGGGTTAAAACGCCGGGAGTTAATTGAGCAGCTTTTTAGGTTAGGGATTAAAGATAAAAATGTTTTAAAAGCTCTTAATACTGTTAAGAGAGAACTTTTTGTGAGTAAAGAGTTCAAAAGATTTGCGTATGATAATAATGCGCTCCCTATAAGTTCCAACCAGACAATATCTCAGCCTTACACTATCGCATTTATGACAGAGTTGTTAGCAGTAAAGAAAGGTGATAAGATTTTAGAAGTTGGAACGGGTTCTGGTTATCAGGCAGCGATTCTATGTGAAATGGGTGCCGATGTTTACTCGGTTGAAAGGTTAGAGGAATTATCAATTAAGGCAAAAGAATTATTGGATAAACTTAATTATAATGTTAAGATTAAATGCGATGATGGTTCTTTGGGTTGGAAAGATTATTCGCCATTTGACGGAATCATCGTGACAGCAGGAAGTCCTAAAACTCCTGAATCTCTAACAGATCAACTGAACATTAACGGACGACTTGTAATTCCGGTGGGTGACAGATCATCCCAGAGATTGGTTCACGTCAGGAAGGTAAAAACGAAAGATAATAAAATAAAAATTTTAAAAGACAGGTATAAAGATTTCAGGTTCGTTCCTTTATTAGGTGAAGAGGGATGGTAGACAGGTTTGATTGATTTAATTGATCTAAACAAGAGTTTTTTAAAAAAAAATTGAAGTAAAAAAATTCGTATTTGGAAATCTCAGATTCTTATTATACTATTGGAAAGAATAATGTAGTTACATTAAAAGTAAAAAGATCAAATTTTATTGCACAGGCTTTTCCAGTTAAATCTGACCAAGAGATTTTAAAAGTCTTAGATAATGTTAAGAAAAAATATTACAACGCACGTCATCACCCTTTTGCATATAGAATCGGATTAGAAAAGATTAATTTCAAAACCAATGATGATGGCGAACCAGCGGGAACAGCGGGAAAACCAATACTTGAAGTTATTGATAAGTTTAATTTGACGGATGTTATAGTTATTGTTACAAGGTATTTTGGTGGTGTTAAATTAGGAGTCGGTGGTTTACGAAGATCATACTTTAATTCTGCTGAGGAATGCATTAAGTCAGCTAAAATAATTACGAGATTCCTTTATGAAAACGTAAATCTTGAATTTGAATATAAATTTATAAATTACGTAATGAAACAGCTTGAGGAAGAGAATGTAAAAATAATTGAGAATGAATCAGATGAAAAAGTTAAACTTAATTGTGAAGTGAGATTATCAAAAACTAAAAAATTAAAAGAGGATTTAATAAATATCACAAACGGGACTATTAATATTTCTTTAACATAAATCAAACTCAAAATATTTTATGATTAAAACGGCTGCTATTATTTTTGTATTATTTTTTTATAGTCTGAATGCATTTTCTCAAGTCGAGGATGTTCCATTATCGAATAATGTGTATGATTTCCTGAAACAAATGAGTGTTAAAAAGATAATTCCAAGTATAAACGATGATGATCCTAATTTGTCTCGCGGTGAAGTGGCTGATTTTTTGAATCAAATTGATTCTAAATCGATCGAATTGAGTAATACAGAAAAGAAACTTCTTAATAAATATAAGATTGAGTTTGTACCGGGAGAAATGAATAGTGAAAACACAACAATAATGTTTGACGGGAAAGCAAGTTTCTTAAAAAGGTTTGGTGAGATTTTTACGAAAAAGAAAAAATATCTTTATGCATTAGATAAAGAAAATAACAATCTTTTTATAGAAGGTCTTGGGAACTTATATATCTCGCAAGAGATCAAACCTAACAAAAAACATACTGCATCGCTGATGGATGTTGGTATAAGAGCGAGAGGTACATTGTTTAATCATCTTGGTTATAACATATCAATATTAAAAGGTGCGGTTATAGGTTCAAAAGATTTAGCGGTAACAACAGAGCCGATTATAAAAACCACTTTCCATATTGCAGCAAAAACTGATGACATTAACAGTTATGATTTCGCTAATGGATATATAAAATATCATACAGAACCGATGGAAGATATGGATTTTTCAGTTCAATTAGGAAGAGAGCAGTTAAAATATGGTATTGGATATAGTGACCGTTTAGCATTATCCGGTAAAAATCCAAATATGGATTTTATAAAATTTAAATTTAAATACGGTGTAGTTAACTACTCCTCGATTACTGCATCAACGGTAGGCGAGTATAAGCAGATTAGAAATGACAGATATACAAAATATTTTGCTGCAAACAGACTGAAGTTATCATTTCCGGATGTTTTAGATTTTGGAATTGGTGAAAGCGTCATTTATTCGTCTCGAGGAATTGAACTCGCATATCTAAATCCGCTCGTCTTTTACAAGTTTGTTGAAATGTCTTTGCAGGATAGGGATAATGCAACCGTCTTTTTCGATGTTCAAACTCATTTTCTTAAAAATTTAGAATTACAAGGGACATTCTTTCTCGATGAGAATATATTGTTTAATTTATCGGAATTAGACCAATATATTAATAAAACGGCATATCAAATAGGTGCGTACGTTTATGAACCTGCGAACATTGAAAATCTATCTTTCATTTTAGAGTACACAAGGATAAGACCATATGTCTATACGCATTTTGACCCCAAAAATACATACACAGCATTTGGTGTCATTCTCGGTCATGAGATAGGTCCAAATGCCGACCAGTTATATACAAAACTTGCATATAATATCAGTGAGTGGGTTTCGCTCAGTATGGAATATCAAAAAATTAGAAAAGGCAATAATATTGTGGATGCGAATGGTAATTTGATACGAAATGTAGGAGGTGATGTTTTTCAAGTTCATCGTGAGGGTATAGATTCTGATGAAGCAATATTTTTGGATGGTGAAAGAGTTAATACCGATTACGTATTAGTAAAATTAAGTGTTGAGCCTATAAGAGATTTTATTTTCGATTTTAATTACATATACAGAATTGATAATAACATTACTAAGGGAATTAAATCCGATTTTAGTTATACTTTTGTTAGAATGAATATAGAATATTAGTAAAGATACGTTTTGGAATATTAAATCTAAAAAGATCTCTTCTTACCTGTAAACTGAATAAATTACAATTTCTTAAAAGGTTAGATATACTATAATTAATCTTGACTAAGAATATGAATTTTAGTATTTTCAAGATTCAAAATTTTATTGTATAACTATATAATTTTCATAATAATTTGCCAACAATTAATCAATTAATACGAAAAGGCAGGAAAGTACAAAAGTTAAAGAGTAAGGCTCCAGCGATGGATTCATGTCCCCAGAAAAGAGGAGTTTGTACAAGAGTATATACAACGACACCAAAGAAACCTAATTCAGCTTTGAGAAAAGTTGCAAGGGTTAGATTAACAAATGGTATAGAAGTTACAGCTTATATTCCAGGAGAAGGACATAATCTTCAGGAACACTCTATAGTTCTAATTAGAGGTGGTAGGATTAAAGATATACCCGGAGTAAGATATCATATTATTAGAGGTGCATTAGATACCGCTGGTGTAGAAAACAGAAAAAAAGCTCGTTCCAAATATGGGGCGAAGAGAGCGAAAGAAACAGTCGTAAAATAACGTATTTTTTATAATTTAAATCTAAATCAATATCAATATAATTTTATATTACTAATGAGAAGAAAAAGAGCTGAGAAGAGAATTAGAAAACCAGATAATAAGTATAATAATATACTGATTGGAAGGTTCATAAATAATCTGATGAAGAAAGGTGAAAAACAGTTGGCAAATAGAGTATTCTATAAAGCATTTGATATTATAGAAGAGAAAACAAAGAGTGATCCTTTGGAAGTTTTTAATAAAGCATTAAACAATGTTCAGCCTTCTATTGAGGTTAGGTCAAAAAGAGTTGGTGGTTCAAATTATCAAATACCAACAGAAGTTAGGCCTGACAGAAGAATTGCTCTTGCTATTAAATGGATTTTAACATATACAAAAGCTCGAAGTGAAAAAACAATATCATTAAGATTAGCAAATGAATTAATGGCAGCTGCAGTTGGTGAAGGCAGTTCGGTAAAGAAAAAAGAAGATGTCCATAGAATGGCTGAAGCTAACAAGGCGTTCGCACACTTTAGATGGTAATAGTAAATTATAAGAAAAAGTAAAAGATCGGTTTATAACAGAATATGCAAAGACGTATAGAATTAAATAGAATCAGAAACATCGGAATAATGGCTCATATTGATGCCGGGAAGACAACTACCACCGAGAGAATTCTTTATTATACAGGCAAATTGCATCGTATGGGAGAGGTACACGAAGGAGGTGCAGCGATGGATTGGATGGAACAGGAAAAGGAAAGAGGAATTACTATTACATCAGCTGCTACTACGTGCTATTGGAAAGATCACAGGATTAATATTATAGATACACCGGGTCATGTTGATTTTACTGCTGAAGTTGAAAGATCATTAAGAGTTCTTGATGGAGCTATAGCGCTTTTTTGTTCTGTCGGAGGAGTTGAACCTCAATCAGAGACGGTTTGGAGACAAGCGGATAAGTATCGAGTTCCAAGAATAGCTTTTGTAAATAAAATGGATAGAGTTGGAGCTGATTTTTTTAATGCAATACAGATGATGAAAGATAGACTGAAAGCAAACGCCGTCCCAATTCAATTACCGATCGGTCAGGGTGATATTTTTGCAGGTATAATTGATTTAATTACAATGAAAGCGAGAATGTATAATGACGAGACTTTAGGTGCAACTTTTGACGATGTAGAAATCCCGGACTCATTTAAAAATCAGGCGAATGAATACAGGCATAAATTACTTGAAGCTGTGTCAGATGTTGATGACACTCTTCTTGAAAAATTTCTTGAAGGTAAGAATATTAACAAGGATGAAATCACTCACGTCTTACGCAAGGCTACTATTGGAGTAAAAATTATCCCAGTATTATGCGGATCATCTTTTAAAAACAAAGGTATTCAAAATTTACTCGACAAAGTAGTAGAATTGCTTCCAGCTCCTTCTGATGTGGATGAAATCATAGGACACCACATTCATGAAGACGATCAAGTAATAAGGAAAATATCTGAAGATGAAAGATTCACTGCATTAGCTTTTAAAATTATGACAGACCCTTATGTTGGCAAACTGACATTTTTTAGAGTCTATACAGGAAAAGCATCAGCCGGAAGCTATATTTATAATTCTGTTTCGGGTAAGAAAGAGAGATTTGCAAGAATACTTCAAATGCATGCGAACAGCAGACAAGATATTAAAGACGTTTATTGCGGAGATATTGCAGCAGCTGTTGGATTTAAGTATACGAGAACAGGTGATACATTATGTGATAAAAGTGATTCTATAGTCCTAGAGCAAATTTCGTTTCCTGAACCTGTAATTCAAATAGCTATTGAACCTAAAACAAAAGCAGACCAGGATAAACTTGGTTTATCCTTAATTAAACTATCTGATGAAGATCCAACTTTTAGTGTATCCACTAATGAAGAAACCGGTCAAACCTTAATTTCTGGAATGGGTGAATTGCATTTAGAAATTATTGTTGATAGATTACTAAGAGAGTTTAAGGTTGCAGCTAATATTGGGAAACCAAGGGTAGCATACAAAGAATCAATTAAAAGCAATGTTACTCAAGAGGGAAAATTCGTTAGACAATCAGGAGGGAGGGGGCAATACGGTCATGTTAAGATCGAGATTGAACCAAACGAGAAGGGAAAAGGTTATATTTTCGAAAATGCAATAGTAGGTGGAGTAATCCCGAAAGAATATATTCCATCTGTGTCCAAAGGTATTCGGGAAGCAATGAAAAATGGTGTTCTTGCTGGTTATCCAATTGAAGATATCAAAGTCAAACTTATCGATGGATCTTTTCATGATGTTGACTCATCCGAAATGGCATTCAAAATAGCAGGTTCTATTGCGTTTAAGGAAGGTGTGAAAAAAGCTAATCCTATTTTACTTGAACCGATCATGGATGTTGAAATTGTAACTCCTGAAGAATACATGGGTGATGTTATGGGTGATATGAGTTCAAGGAGAGGAAGAGTTGAAGGTATGTCGCAGAGAAGGGATGCACAGGTGATTAAAGCATTAGTTCCGTTATCAGAAATGTTTGGATATGCTACAGTATTAAGATCAATGACACAGGGAAGAGCTATTTATTCGATGCAATTTTCTCATTACGATGAGATACCAAAATCGATTTCGGTTCAGCTTGTAGAAAAAGTTAAAGGAAAAGAAACAGTCATAAGTTAATAAGTTGATTGTGTTCATATTATACTTGGGTCAGTTCTTTATATTAAGTTGAATAATTAGAGCAGAACTCGTCAATCAGGTACGATAAGCGTTCTATAAAAATTCTCTTTACAATTAAGAAGAATAATTGTGAGGAGAGTTTTCCAGGATCTGGGTCAGTAGCTCAGATGGTTAGAGCGCGTGCCTTATAAGCACGAGGTGGGAGGTTCAATTCCTCCCTGACCCACTATTTTTTTATTAACAGCTTATTTGATTTGCATGTATATAATCATTTATTTTTAAATTAAATAATTTATAATCCATATAAAGGAGAAACAAATAAAATGGCAAAAGAAAAATACGATGTTTCAAAACCGCATGTGAACATCGGAACTATTGGCCATGTTGACCATGGAAAGACAACCTTGACGGCAGCAATGACAATGTTGTTATCGATGAAAGGTAGTGCAAAAGTCAAGAAATTCGAAGAAATAGATAAAGCCCCTGAGGAAAAAGCAAGAGGTATCACTATTGCAACTGCACACGTCGAGTATGAAACAGAAAAAAGACACTATGCTCACGTAGATTGCCCGGGGCATGCTGACTATGTTAAAAACATGATAACAGGGGCTGCACAAATGGATGGAGCTATTCTTGTTGTTGCAGCTACAGATGGTCCGATGCCGCAAACCAGGGAGCACATACTTCTAGCACGTCAGGTTGGTGTTCCAAGAATTGTAGTATATTTGAATAAAATCGATGCAGCAGATCCAGAATTATTGGAATTAGTAGAAATGGAAGTTAGGGAATTGCTTACAAAATATGAATTTCCCGGCGATGAAATTCCTGTTATTAAGGGAAGTGCTTTGAAAGCTATGGAGGCTGGTCTTGAAGAAAGCGTTGATGAAAATGATGAAAGATTCAAATCTATTTATGAATTAATTGAAGCTATCGATAATTACATTCCGGAACCTGAAAGAGATATTGATAAACCATTTTTAATGTCTGTTGAAGATGTATTCTCTATTACAGGAAGAGGTACTGTTGCTACCGGTAGAGTTGAAAGAGGAAAAGTAAAAGTCGGTGAGGAAGTTGAATTAATAGGATTGGGTGCTCACAAGAAAACTGTTGCAACGGGAACAGAAATGTTTAACAAGCAACTTGATGAAGCAGTCGCAGGATTCAATTGTGGAATATTGTTAAGAGGTATCGATAAGAATGAAATTGAAAGGGGAATGGTGTTAGCAAAACCCGGTTCGATCACACCTCATACAAAATTCGAAGCTCAGGTTTATGTATTATCTAAGGAAGAAGGTGGAAGACATACTCCTTTTTCGACGAATTACAGACCACAATTTTATTTTAGAACAACTGATGTAACCGGTGTTGTTACTTTACCAGAAAATATTCAAATGGTTATGCCGGGTGATAATGTGGAAAAATTATCTGTTGAACTTATTGCCCCGATTGCTATGGAAGAAGGATTGAAGTTTGCTATCAGAGAAGGTGGAAGAACTGTGGGAGCTGGGATTGTTACAAAGATAATTGAATAGATTTGTTAATGCATAAAATTAATTAAACATTGGCAACACAAAAAATAAGGATAAAATTAAGATCTTACGACCATACATTACTTGATAAATGGACTGAAAGGATCATCAAAACTATAAAATCCACAGGAGCTATAGTTAGCGGTCCTATTCCACTTCCTACTAGAAAGAATGTGTATACTGTTCTTAGGTCTCCACATGTTGATAAGAAATCCAGAGAACAGTTTGAAACAAGATCTCATAAAAGATTGATTGATATATTGAATTCATCGAATAAAACTGTTGATGCTTTAACAAAGTTAGATCCTCCCGGTGGAGTGGATATAGAAATCAAAGTTTAAATATTCGGAACGTTAAATAATATTTATAATGACTGGAATATTAGGAAAAAAAATTGGTATGACTACATACTTTGAGGAAAATGGCGATGCTTTTCCATGTACAGTTGTCGAAGCAGGACCATGTTATGTCACACAGGTTAAAACCGTTAAAAAAGATGGATATAAAGCTGTTCAACTTGGTTTTGGATCAAGAAGAGAAAAAACCATTAATAACCCTCAAAGAACTATTTATAAAAAATTAAAAATTTCCCCTGCAAGATTTGTAATAGAAATAAGGGATTTTTATAAAGAAGATATTAAAAAAGGTGACCAGGTCAAGATTGACATGTTTAATGAAGGTGATTTGATTAAAGTCTCTGGTACTTCTAAAGGAAAAGGTTTTCAGGGAGTAATAAAAAGACATGGATTTGCTGGAGGTGTAAAAACACATGGACAAAGTGATAGAGAAAGAGCTCCCGGGTCTATAGGTCAGAGTTCTTATCCTTCAAGAGTTTATAAAGGAATGAAAATGGCTGGTAGAATGGGTGGTGAACGTGTATCGGTTCGAAATTTGAAAATAGTGAAAATAATACCTGACTCTAACCTAATGCTTATTAAAGGAGCAATCCCCGGACCTAATACAGGATTTGTAGAAATTTATAAAAATTAATAATGGAATTAAAAGTATTAAAAATTGATGGATCAGAAAGTGGTGAAAAAGTAAAATTACCATTAGAAGTTTTTGGTATTGAGCCTAATCATCATCTTATCTATCAGGCTGTAAGAAGTTATTTATCGAATAAAAGACAGGGAACTCATAAGGCGAAGGAAAGAAGTGAAGTAAGGGGAGGCGGAAAAAAGCCTTTCAGACAAAAAGGCACAGGTAGAGCAAGACAAGGGACGAGCAGGTCGCCTATAATGATTGGTGGTGGTACAACATTTGGACCCAGTCCTCACAGGTATTACCTTACATTACCTAAAAAGGCTGCAAGACTTGCAAGAAAAAGTGCGTTAAGTATTAAAGCTAAGGGAAAAGAAATAGTAGTCATCGAAGATTTCAGTTTTGAAGAACCGAAGACGAGAGACCTTTATAATATAATTCGTTCTTTGAATCTGGAAGATAAAAAGACGTTACTTCTTCTCTCGAATAAAAATGATAATTTATACAAATCCGGAAGGAATTTACCAAAAGTAAATGTAATGATATCGGATAAAGCAGCAACTTATGATCTCCTAAATAATAAAATGATATTGTTACAAAAATCAGCTATTAAAAATTTATGCAGAAGCCTCATATCAAATTAATATTTTAGTTTATGAAAAGAATACTTTATAGACCGTTAATAACAGAAAAAAATACAGCAATACAAGAGTTGCATAATCAGTACTCTTTTGAGGTTTCAAAAGATGCCAATAAAATAGAAATTGCTAAAGCTGTTGAAAAAAAGTTTAACGTGAGAGTTGTCGATGTAAAGACGTTAATCCATAAAGGTAAAAAAAAGAGTCAGCTTACAAAGCGGGGAAGGTTTGAAGGTTACAGGGCAGATAGGAAGAAAGCCATTGTATCTCTTCATAAAGATGATAAGATTGATTTGTTAGGTACTGCTGAATTATAAACACCATTTTTGAATTTATGTAAACCTCTTTATTCGCATATGCTAGAGAACTTGATTTTAAAGTTGAGTTCCAGCAGTCCGCAAAAAGTAATATTTGAGTACGACTTTGTTAAAGGTTTTTCAAGATAGACATATGATGAAACTTAGTTACATTCTTTTGCGTTCTAAATTTGTGATTGATGAGTATATGTACAGGATTTGAGAACTTATGAAGGTTAAGTTGTATTTTTAAAAGTTATCTTGGATAAATTTTTAATAATAAATAAAAGTATATGAAATTAGGAAAACAATATACCAGTAGAGAGAATCAGTCTACTGACATTTATTTAAAAGAAATAAGTAAGACCACACCATTGAATGTTGCCGAGGAAATTGATTGTGCAAAAAGAATTAAGAAAGGTGATAAGAGTGCTTTAGATGATTTGGTTAAGGCAAATTTAAGATTTGTTGTGAGTGTTGCTAAGCAATATCAAAACCAGGGTCTTTCTTTGAATGATCTCATTAACGAAGGTAATTTAGGATTAATTAAAGCAGCTAAGAAGTTTGATGAAACACGTGGTTTTAAATTTATTTCTTATGCAGTGTGGTGGATAAGACAGTCAATTTTGCAGGCTTTGGCAGAACAGTCAAGGGTTGTCAGATTACCTTTAAACATAGTCCAGCAAAAAAGTAAGATTGCAAAAACGATCGGTCAATTGGAACAGAGTAACGAGAGGTCACCGAACGTACTGGAAATTGCTGAGCAACTTGATATGAGTATTTATGAAGTTCAGGAGACTCTGAAGAATTCCGGAGGACATGTTTCTATGGATGCTCCAAGTATACACGGTGAAGATACAAAGTTGATAGACATTATGCCAAACAAACACGAGAAACTTCCCGATACAACTTTATTAAAGGATTCATTAAGAATTGAAATTGAAAGGTCACTTGATACTCTGTCTCAAAGAGAAAAAGAGGTTGTGAAATTATATTACGGTCTTGAGAAAGAAAATCCGTTAACACTTGAAGAAATTGGTGATAAGTATAAACTAACCCGAGAGAGGGTAAGACAAATAAAAGAAAAGGCTATAAGAAGATTAAGACAGGCTTCGAGATCAAAAGCACTTAAAGCATATTTGGGGCAGTAAAGAAATATTTTCAGAAAGTTTAAATGCAATTTACATTTACAATGTAAATTGCATTTTTTATTTTAATTCATCTAATACAGATGCCCCGTTAGGCTAATGGATAAACCTTCTGACTACGGATCAGATATTAGAGGTTCGAATCCTCTACGGGGTACA
>CAYYJH010000063.1:0-15607 GCA_964472195.1 uncultured Ignavibacteriaceae bacterium
TAAAACACCAACACACTTTTTTACTCGTTCCAAAACTCCGTTTTGGAACGCCTGCTGCAGCAGTCAGGCACTTGTTTGCGAAACTGAGTTTCGCATGCACTACCGTTCCCAAATAAAATTTGGGAACGAGTATACACCGTAAACTCACGTCTCATCAGAGTCTCCCGAAGGTGACTCTGATGTATAAATAATAATTCGCAGAGCCCTCTCTGCGAGAGAGACTCTACTCGAACAAAACAACAAACTTCCCTCCGTGATTCTTCGTGTTACTCCGTGTATCTTCTTGTAATGCTTTTGCTAATGTTAGGCATAACATGACAAGGTTCGACCCGCAAGCGGGAAGTAGAAACAGGTTACGATAGCACTGCCCCGCCCAGAAGAGATGGCGGGCAGGCAATGCTACCAAAAGAATTATACAGCAAATCCTAATGCAATTTCCTTTCAATTTTATTAGTATTCGATATTTAGTATATTAATTTTTTAAAATTATAATCAATACAATATCAAGTTAGACGCATTATTTTTCGGAACGCACCCGGATGACGTGGAAATTACCTGTGGTGGTACAGTCATAAAGCTTGTACAGGCAGGCAAGAAAGTTGGAATTGCTGACCTTACATTGGGTGAACTTAGCACAAGGGGAACTGTGTCTAAAAGGGAAAAAGAAACAGAAGAAGCTACAAAGGTTTTAGGAGTTGAAATGAGAAAGAATTTGAATATAGGGGACGGGGATATACAAAATACGAATGCAAACAGGTTAAAGTTAATCGAGTCGATAAGGAAATATAAACCTGAAATCGTCTTTGCTCCTTATGCTTTTGATAGACACCCTGACCATATAAAAGCGAGTACTCTAATTCGAGATTCGGTTTATTACTCCGGTCTAAAGAAGATTATAACAAAAAGTCTTGATGCTTACAGACCTCGCAGTGTATTTTATTACCGTCATGCTTATGATATTCCCATCAGTTTTATTTATGATATTTCTGGTGTTTTTGAAAAGAAGCTGGAAGCGATACTGTCTTACAGTACACAATTTTATAATGAGAAATCCCCCGGTAAATCAAAGCAGCCAGAAACGTATATCAGCAGTAAGTTGTTTTTGAATAATATTGAAAGCAAGGCACGGTTTTTTGGATTTAAAATTGGTGTGGAATATGGTGAGCCGTTTTTTTGTTATGAAGATATAAAGATGGATGCGGAAATGATCTTTAATATTTAGTGGGATTTAGTGTTTTTTGTCTTTGTGGCAGGAAAATATTGTCACTCAAACACAAAGGCACTAAGGGACACTAAAAAATACTATTAAGAATTTAAGGCACTAACTTTTTAACAAAACTTTTTTTAATTATCTTTAAATGTAATTAATGCTATGATAGACTTAGAAAACAGAAAGACACTTGTTTTTGACCTCGAAGTTGTTGCTCGAAATTTTGTAACAGATTTCGAGGTTGAAACTAAAGCATATTTATTAAAGTATGCAAAAACAGAAGAAGATAAGCAGAAAGTAATCGATTCACTTGTTTTTAATCCGTTCACATCGCAGATAGTTGCGATAGGTATGCTGGATTATAGGAAAGAAAAGGGATGTGTGCTCTTGAATACCGGGAAAAAAATGGACATTGAGTCTTCGAAAGAAAACATTAATTATATTTGTGATGATGAGGAATCTATTATTAAAACATTCTGGAAAACGCTTAAGGAGAAAGAGTATAATCTTTTTGTTACGTTCAACGGCAGGGAGTTCGACTGCCCGTTCATAATGCTGCGCTCATTGATACTGAAGATTAAGCCAACATTTAATTTGATGAGAGGTTCGGATTTTACGTTTAAAGATTATCATATAGATTTGCTTAAGGAGCTGACGTTTCACAGGCATTCACCGACGGGAGCGAGAAGAAAGTTTAATCTTGATTTTTATTGTAATCAATTAGGCATAACAAGTCCCAAAAGTATGGGAGTTAGCGGCGACAAAGTCGGAGGATTGTTCGAAAATAAAGAGTATGCCACGTTAGCCGATTATTGTATCGGGGATGTTATTGCTGAAGCAGAATTATTAAAAGTCTGGAATGAAATTTTAAATATATAAAAATATAAATCAAAATTATTTTAGGAGAAAAAAAATGAAACCAAATCAAATGCAAGGTATGCTCAAGCAAGTAAAGAAGATGCAGGATAAGATGGAAGAGATTCAGAGTGAACTCGAAAATAAAACTGTTATAGAAGAATCTGGCGGTGGTATGGTTAAAGTAACTGTGAATGGCAAAAACCAGGTTCTTAAAATCGAAATAGAGAAAGAGATAATTAATCCGGATGACACGGAAATGTTAGAAGACCTATTAATTGCAGCAATCAACAAGGGAATCGAAAGTGCTTCAAAAATGGCAAATGAAGAAATGAGTAAAGCAACTTCCGGGATGATGCCCAACATTCCCGGGTTGAATATCCCCGGATTATAATTAATTCAAAGCGATTTTAAATATGTTAAACATTTCAGATTCATTAGAATCTCTAATTGATGAGTTTGCCAAGCTTCCGCAGATAGGTCGAAAAACAGCACAACGCCTTGCAATGTATATTATCAGGCAGCCCGTTGAGGATGTTGAAAAACTTTCAAAAGCTCTCGTAGATACAAAAGAAAGAATCAGGTTTTGTAATGTGTGTTGTAATATTACTGAAGATGAGATCTGTAAGATTTGTTCTTCACACAGAAGAAACAGGAATGTAATCTGTGTTGTGGAAGAACCCCAGGATGTTTATGCAATAGAAAAAACGAATGAATACAAAGGATTGTATCATGTCCTGCATGGAAGGATATCCCCTCTGGATGGAATCGGTCCTAATGATATCAGAACAAAAGAGCTTCTGTTAAGATTGAATGAAAATAAATTTGAAAAAATTGATGAGATTATACTGGCATTGAATCCCACTGTCGAAGGTGAAACTACTATTCTCTATTTAAGTAAGCTTATTAAACATCTTGATATAAAAATAACAAGGATAGCAAGAGGTATACCGATAGGTTCCGATCTTGAACTTGCTGATGAAGTGACACTTGCAAAAGCTCTCGAAGGTAGGATCATCGTGTAAATTTTAGCGAGAAAAAATAATTGAATAAAAACTGGTACAAAGATTGGTTTAGCAATAAGTTTTATCTTGAATTGTATAAACACAGAGATGAGGAAGAAGCTAAGAATTTTATTAATCTAATTCAAAGAAAAATACCTTTAAAAACTGGTTCCAGAGTTCTTGACGTCTGCTGTGGTGCCGGTAGGCATTCATTAGAGCTTGCGAAAAGAGGTTACGAAGTTACAGGGTTTGACCTTTCTAAATTTTTAATTTCAGAAGCAAAGAAGAATTTAAAAAGTTCTAAAGAAAGTTCTCTCAAGGTGAAGTTTCTTTTGAAAGATATGCGAAACTTCAACTTTAACAAGAAATTCGATATTGCAATTAATATTTTTACAAGTTTTGGTTATTTTGAAAGCGATGAAGAGAATTTTAAAGTTTTCGAGAATGTTTCTAATTCTGTACGGAAGAATGGTTACTTCGTATTTGATTATCTGAATGCAGGTTTTTTGAAAGCAAACCTGATTGCTAAATCAAAAGATGTAATCGGTGGAAAAGCAGTAACACAAAAGAGAAGAATTGAAGGCGATTTTATTATAAAAGATATAATAATTGGAAGAAGAAAATACAGTGAAGTTTTAAAATTGTATTCATACAAAAAAATAAAAGATATTTTAAAGAAATACAGATTCATTGTAAAGAATGTTTTTGGTGATTATCTTGGTAACAGATATATTTCAAAGAAATCTAAAAGACTCATAATCTTTGCTCAAAAAACTTAAAATATTTCTCTTACTTTTTATTCTAATTTCGGGCTGCGGGATTTTCGATACACGAGACGTAGAACCACCAACTGATCCCAGGTCGAATTTTACTCCACCAACATCTCCTGATATTGTCATCATAAATTTACAGTTCGCTGTTGCAGAGAAAAACCTGATTAACTATATGGCATGTTTCGTTGACACTAATTTTTCATCTCGTAAATTTACTTATCAAGCTGACGTTAACTCGCAGGTTCAATATCCAATTTTTTTATTCTGGAATCTAAGTAACGAAAAAGCATACTATACCAATCTTCTTGCTCTAACTAATGCTCAATCGAATTCACATTTGTTTTTGTCGAATGAAATGTTGAATACATCATTAGATACAGCAATTTATGATGCCGATTATTTGTTGAGATTTGAACATCAAAGAACAACTGTTGCCCAGACTCTAAAAGGGAAATTAAGATTTTACATGGCTGCTGATTCAAGAAATCTATGGTCAATTCATAACTGGTTTGATTTTAAAGAGAATGCGGACGATACAACCTGGAGTGTTTTGAAAGCGAATTTTATAAATTAGAATGATTGCCTGTTGGTGTGTAAAAGATTAAATATTAATCGCAAGTTTACGTTATTCTTTATAGTATGTATTTCATTATTTTTTTATACCTGTGATAATATTTTCTCTCCAAAGTTAGATACGACCAGTTCCTCATCAATTCTTACAGATCAGAAAACTGTCGAGGGTTTGTTTAAGAATTTTCAATATTCCTATACTTTCAAGGATACAACTGTCTACGGTGAACTTCTAACAGATGATTTTTTATTCACATACAGAGATTATGAATTAGGATTTGATGTATCCTGGGGCAGGCCTACTGAGATGAAAACTACTAACGGTCTTTTTCAAAACACCGAAAAAGTGGAAGTTATTTGGAATAATATAATATATCAAGCAGGGGACAGTTTAGACCAGAGTGTTAAGCGGAGTTTTAATCTAACTATAACTTTTAATCCGAGCGACATCATTAGAATAAACGGTTTTGCTGATATGACACTTACACGACCGACTGAAAATGATAAGTGGCTTATTGAAAAGTGGCGGGATGAGAGTTTCTAATAATCCATCATAAATTTATCCATCAAATCTTTTAAGTAATACTTTTCATATTTCTGAATATTATTTAACACATAGTCGGCAATAAAATTTAGATTTTCTTCTGATATATCCATTCCAATTTCATTTCTGAACTCATTTAAAATGTTTTCCTTGCTCGTGAGTGTTATCAAATTTACATCGTTCCATTTTGTGTTAATTCTATTTGGATTACTATATCCGTAGATATCATCAAATAATTCTATATAAGGGCCGAAATCATCGACGTCAATGTTGAAAGTTTTATAAATTATCCTAACCGGGAATTTATCACGCTCTTCGAGAAAATAAATCATACTTTTTTTACTATCCAGCCAGTATGTCAAATCATCCGTTTTAATAATTTTTTTGATTATAAACTCTTTCATCTTTTGTATGTTCTCATTTTTATTCCTAACACAGCCATGCGAGAGATTTCTTCTCGGTCTGTCTAATAAATAATTCTTATTTGTTCCGTGAAAATACCTAAGTGAGTTTTCATCGTAGTGGACAACGAATAATCCAAGCGGGTTGTTTGGTCCTGGTGGTTTAGCGGGTAAATGTTCCTTACCTTTTTCAGGATCTTTCCATGTGGGCCAATTCCTGAGTTTATAAGCTTCGAAGTTTCCTGTGTATGTTTTATTACTTGCAGTACCTAAAACGTTATTCCAGGTATCGATGTATATAGTATCACCATCATAAATTTGATATATCCTTGATTTGAATTCCGGGATGTTTAATTCCCACAATATTTTTGCAGTGTCAACGAAAAAATTTATAGGAACTTCATAGCTGACTTCATAAAATTCTACATTGTACGTTCCTGTTGAGTCTGATGAACTTAATGGTTCAACTGATTTTTTAGATGATATATCATTGATTGCCTTATCTGAAATAAGCGGGAAGTTATCTGTTAAATAATCGGCTAATGTGTTATCTGCTTCTTCAATGGATTCTGTTTGAAGGATAACGGTCTTTATATCCGGAGTGTAATGCTTGCTAAGATCGAATTCACTCGTTACATTTACTAAATCAAGACTATCTTTTGTTGTAAGAGTTTCCTCCTGAGCCAGTAAAACTCCATTGCAAATTATTAAGGTGAAAATTAGTAATGTCTTAAAGAATGTGTTAAAACTCATTTACTATTCAGATTTATTTTAGGTTTGCAAATTAATAATTTCAAAAGTAAGACTCTATAGAAAACAAATATAAAACTTTCACATTCCCATTGTGTGCCAGACTGTTTTTATTTCTGTAAACTTCTCAATTTCGTAAATGGTTTCATTAATATTTTTATCATGCCAATTCCATTTTGTGTTTTCCTTCAACCCTTTAAACCTTTTAACGTTGTTGGCACAAAGTTCCTGTATTTGTTTTTTGTTTTGATTTGTATTCTCACAAAAATCGATAGCATTTACATCATAATGTCCGGCTAAATGATTTACAAGTTCATTTTTGTAACCGGTGAGAATATTTATAGTTCCTACAGGAAAATCACTTGTTGCAATAACTTCTGAAAGAGTCAATGAAGGAAGAGGGGAGTTTTCGTTAGCTAATATTATGCATGTATTCCCGGAACATGTTACAACAGCAATCCTCGAAACTATCGGAAGAAAGCTTAATGTGTCAGGAAGAATAATCCCGACAACTCCCGTTGGTTCTGGAATCGAAAAATTAAAGTAACCTTTCTGAACCGGGTTTACTGAGCCAGTTAATTGAGTCCATTTATCGCAGAAGCCCGCATAAAAGACCATTCTATCGATTGCAGTAGTAACTTCCTTTTTACATTGTGTCTTGCTTTGTTTCGTGGATAAGTAAATCTCTTCACTGAATTGCTCCTTTCTTCCTTCGAGCATTTCTGCAAACCTGTACAGAATCTGACCTCGTTCATAATGTGTTTTTGAATTCCATATGCTCAAACTGTTTCTTGCTTCTACCACGGCATTACGCAGGTCTTTTCTTGATGCAAGCGATACATTGCAAATTTTTTCTTTTGTCTTTGGGTTTTTTGCTTCGTAATATCTCTCTGATTCGGTTCTTGTAAACTTACCCCCGATAAAGAGTTTATACATTTTTGGAATTTGTAATCGGTTTGACATTTGTATATCTGATTAAGAATTCTTTAAAAAAAGTAATTGAATTTAAGCATTTCAATTTTTTAAAAGTATGACTTTAATATTTAAAATTTTCTCTGTAGTGTTACTTGTTTCTTATTCGAAAGTATTAAAAGGAGACTAACTTGAACTTATTAGATGCAATAGGTAATACTCCCTTAATTCAACTAAACAACATTACTCGTGGATTGAAATCCAAGGTCTTTGCGAAGTTAGAATTTACAAATCCCGGTGGAAGCATAAAGGACCGTATCGCAAAGTACATGATCGAAAAAGCAGAACTTGAGGGTAAGTTGAAACCGGGAGATACAATTTTAGAGAATTCATCAGGCAATACTGCGATGGGTCTGGCAATCGTAGCAAAACAAAAAGGTTACAACCTTAAAATTGTCATCAGGGATACCACGAGTAGAGAAAAGCTTGAAGTCTTGAAGTGTCTGGGAGTAGAAATGATTTTGGTTGATGCATCGATTTCCCCGGAGAGGGAGGATTCATATAACAATCTTGCAAGGAATATCGCAAAGGAAAATGATGATTTATTTTATGTAGATCAACACTACAACCTTGATAATAACGAGACCTATTATAAAACATTTGCACCTGAGATTTGGGAACAGACTCAAGGCAGGATAGATTATTTCATAGCAGGTGTAGGTACAGGCGGTACAATTTCGGGTACAGCAAAGTTTTTAAAAGAGAAAAATCCCGGAATAAAAATAATTGGGATTGACCCGATAGGATCAGTTTTCTATGAATATTTCAAGAATAAAAAGCTGGTTAAACCCGAAAAATATTTAATCGAAGGATTAGGTGACGAATTCTTGATAGCAACTGCACAGCTCGATTTAATCGACGACATGATTCAAGTTACTGATAAGACAGCTTTCGAATGGACGAAGAAACTTGCTGTCGAAGAAGGGATAATTGCTGGCGGTTCTAGCGGAGCAAACATTTGGGGTGCTGTACAGCTTGCCAGAAAAATTGACAAGGAAGCAAATATCATTACTGTCTTTCCCGATTCAGGTTATAAATATATAAGTACAGTATACAATGTTGAATGGCTGAAAGAAAATAATCTGCTTTGATTCTGTATACTTTTGAATTTGTTCAAAGATTGGAATTTGTTGCTTGAGAATTTAGTTCGTCCACTTCGGTTTCCTTTTCTCTAAAAATGCTGCCATGCCTTCCTGTCCTTCATTTGATGTTCTTATATCAGCAATCATTTTTGCGGTGTACTCACTGGCTTCCTCAAGAGTTAGTTTGTTGGATACATTATAGATCAGGTCTTTGCATTTCGATATGGCGTTCGGTCCACCGCTTACGATAACTTCAATTACTGAATTAACAAAATCCTCTAACCCGACTTTCTCAACTGCCCTGTTAATTAAATGAAATACTTCTGCCTCTTTAGCATCTATGCGTCTGCCAGTGAGCATAAGTTCTTTTGCTGCATACTCGCCAATTCTTTTTACTACGTATGGTGAAACACACGCAGGTATGATTCCGATTTTCACTTCGCTCAATGAGAATACAGTTTTATTTTCTGCATAAGCAAAATCGCATGCAGTAATAAAACCATTCGCTCCTCCAATTGCTGAACCATGAACAATTGCGATAGTTGGTTTATTGCATGTGTAGATTGTGTAAAAGCATTTAGAGACGTTTAAACTTTCTTTACAGTTATCATCATACGAATACTTAGCTACATCACGCATCCAGTTTAAATCTGCACCTGCACAAAAAGATTTACCGTTTCCTCTCAGTACTGCCACACGAATTTCTTCCAACATATTTATTTTTTGAAAAATATCTATTACTTCTGAGATCATAACTTCGTTGAAAGCATTATGCACATCCGGTCTGTTCAAGCAAACAGTAGCTACTTGATCGTTAATTTCAAATTTGATTGTTTGATATTTATTCATACATTTAAATTTTACAGTTTATAAAATTTTGAGGTTTAAATATAATCATGCTTGTTTGTGTTTTTTCATCCTGCTCTTGTGTATGCTCGACGAAGTGATTCGGAATACAAGAGTGTGTCAACATTTAAATAACTGCTAATATGTGAATAAATATTAGCGAATTAGCGGCTATTATTTAATCATTATCTTGTGTGTTTATAATTAATCATAGATGTTTTATAAGTAATAAAGAGTATATTTATGTTATGAAAATTATGCCCTAAGTTGATTTGCCCTTGGCGTGCACACAAGAAATAAAGAGATGTAAGTAATTTGATAGTAGAAAATCAGACCTTTTTAATAATACTTCCAATAATTTTATTCAAAAGTGTTTCGCATTTTTTCAGATGTTTCTTTCTCAATTTCTCTTTTTCAGCCTCAGTTGATTCATCTTCCAACATTTTATCTGCTATTAGTTCACGAGTGATCAATCCTATTCCAAGAAATTTAAGTTTACTGTGAACAGCTGTAATATCCTCGGGAACAAGCGAGTATCCAACAACATCCGCACCAATCTCCCTGTAAAATCTAGCTTCGGCTTCAGTCTCGCTTTCCGGTCCGATTACCCCAAGATATACAGATTCACTCATTTTCATCCGGTTGTCCTGAAATATGCTGTAAGCTATTTCGAAAAGTCCCATATCATATGCATTGCTCATGTCGGGGAATCTCAAGCCAAGCTCGTCGTCGTTTTCACCAATCAAAGGATTATCACCCATGAGGTTTATATGGTCATAGATTAGAGCAAGTTCACCGCATTGAAACCTGGGATTCAAATGAGCAACTTCGTCAACTGAAATAATTTTCTTAATGTTAAGTTCTTTTAAAACATAAATGACATGTCCAAGCTCCCTCATCGAAATACCATCGAAATAATGAAACCGTCCTTTTAAAATTACTAACGGCTTCTGTCCTATTTTTACGAACAGAATGCTACCTACTTTATTCAAATCATTATTCTCAAATGCAGGTGGGATTTTATCATAATCAATTTTCGATAAAACTTTGTAACCGTCCTTAATTTTAATATCTTTTTCAATTATTAACGCAGTATCCGCGACAAATTTTTTTGGCATGTACTTTTTGATGTACTTAACCGATTCTAAAATTCTTTGTCTTTGTTCTGTCATGGTGTTAAGGGTATATTATTTTTTGATTACTATTTTTTATTCTATAATTTTTCTACGAGTTTTTGTGTTAAAAGCGTTAAATTTGGTTCTGCAACACTTGCTGCTTTAATTATGTCCTGAATATTAGCTACTTCAAGTGTATCAGGGAATCCTTCATCTGTAATAATCGATAATCCAAGACATTTTATGCCGAGCTTGTGTGCAATTATGACTTCCGGGATTGTTGACATCCCTACAACGTCCCCGCCGATTTTTTTTATCATTTTGTATTCAGCTCTTGTTTCCAGATTCGGTCCCTGAACAGAGGCATAAACTCCTTTACGAATATCGATGTCATTTTCAATTGCAATTTCTTCCGCAAACTTAATGAGTTCTTTTGAATAAAATTGAGCTGGAGCTTCGTGATTAACGATTTTAAAACCGATCAAAGGGGTTTCAAAATGTAAATTAATATGTGAAGAAATAATCATCAACTCTGTTTTCTTGAATTGAGGATTTAGTGCTCCACAGGCGTTCGATACAAGAAGATATTTGATACCAAGTTCCTTCAATATATGAACAGGGAATGTCACCCTGTGATGATTGTAACCCTCGTAATAATGAAATCTTCCTTGCATCGCGACTATTTTCTTACCTGAAAGTTTTCCAAAGATCATTTTACCCGAATGAAACTCAACGGTTGATACAGGAAAGTGCGGAATGTCAGAATATTCAATGGAGAAATCTATGTCGATATATTTTACAAGACCTCCAAGTCCTGTACCTAAAATTATACCTATCGGATAATCATGACCTGTCTTTGCTTTTATATACTCCTTAGCTAATGCATGGTGTGAAGTCATTTAAATCAAGTGTATAATAAGATTATTGAAAAATTATTTTACTTCAAAATTGTCATCAAAAGGCTTATCCTTAACATCCTTATCGATAGTGCTTATTGAAACTTTTTTCATGTCCTGTTTTGGTTCTTCGTCTGTGGATTCCTCTTTTGCGTCTTCGTTCGTTTCTTCTTTTTCTTCATCAAGTGATTCTGATATCGAAGTCAAACCCATCTTTAGAATCTTCTGATGTTTTACGAATTCTTCAAGCTCGCTGAGTTTATCATTAAGAAAGTTCTTTACATCGCCAATCAATTTGTCATTTTTAAGTTTAATCTCATCGAGTTCCTGCTTTTTGTTTATTATTTCTTCTTCAACGTCCTGTTTAAACCTTCGTGCATTTAGTTCACCTTCTTTTATTATCATCTCTGCTTTTTTCTTAGCATTTTGCAAAGCTTCTTCTCCAAGCTCCTGGGACTTTACAATTGCCTTTTGCAGGTTCATCTCATTTTCTTTATATATATCGAGGTCGGTCTGAAGTGATTTTATTTTATCTGACAGGTTTTTATTCTCGATAACAAGTTTTTCATAATGTGAGCTTACGGTTTCGAGAAATGCCTCTATCTCATTTGGGTCATATCCCCTGAGAACTTTTTTGAAATCACTCTTTTTTATATCTGCTGATGATAAGTTCATAATAATTTTTATTATTTAGTTAAATTGTTAATTGTAATTTCTTTCTCCAAATATTGCACTGCCGATTCTCAACATATTCGAACCTTCTTCGAGTGCAATTTCAAAATCTGATGTCATCCCCATTGATAGAAACTGAAATCCAGGATGAACAGGTTTTAAATCTTCATACAAATTTCTCAATGTTCTAAAATTCTCCCTAATAATATTCTCGTCGTTTGTGAATTTTCCTATTGTCATTAGACCTTTTAGTTTGATACTCTTTAGATTTGCGATTTCAGAACACAGATTTATCGTTTTATTAATTTCGATGCCTGACTTTTGCTCCTCTTTGCTAGTGTTTACCTGAACAAGTATATCAACTACACTGTGAATTTCCTCTGCTCGCTTATTAATTTCCGTCGCTAATTTAATACTGTCCACTGAATGTATAAGGTAAACATAATCTATAATGTATTTAACTTTGTTTGTTTGAAGATGACCAACTAAGTGCCAATTTATGTTATAAGTTTTTAGTTCGTTATATTTTCTCATAAGCTCCTGGACTTTGTTTTCACCGAAATCTTTATGACCGAGTTTATTTACTTCAAGAATCTGTTCAGGTGGAAATGTTTTACTTACAGCAACTAACTTTATTTCATCAAAGTTTCTTTTTAAACTGTCGCATTTTATTTTTATCGCTTCGATTAATTTCTCATAGTTAGACGACAGGTAATTGTAGTTCATTAAAAATAAAGTAATGTATATTACAAATTCTTTAATCAGTAAATTAATAAATTTGATAAATTATTCATATCTATAAAGAAATATAACTTTAAAATTTACTTTAATTATAATAACTTAACGCTATTAAATTAAAAGAACAAATGCTTAAAAGATTTGCTCAGGATTTGAAAAATATAAGGGAAGAGAAAAAAATATCCCTTATAGAAATTGCCAATGAAACGAAACTGCATATATCGATATTTGATAAGATGGAAAAAGGTGATTTCACTTTCCAGCCTCAAACTTATATCAGGGCATTTTTAAAACAATATGCAAAATATCTGGAACTGGATGAAAACGAAGTAATACACAATTATAATTTAGCAAAAAGTGGTAACTACCATCCAAAGACCAAACCTGAAATCGAGGAAGAAAAAAGGATTGTTGATACCGATGATAAATTTGCAGATACATTCGAGGAGGTTCCCGGGAAAATCAAAAAAGAGAAAAAAGAAAGTAAAAGTGAAGTATCTAAACAAGAGGTCAATCGGAACGAAGAAGTAGACTTGTTAGAAACCAAAACGAAGAGAAAAGAAAAGATCGAAACAAGTTCATACGATCAAAAGACTGAGGGTAGAGGATTGGTTAAAGCAGACTCTCCTGTTGTCAGCCCTAGAGTTTTAAAGAATGCTGGGTGGACTTTACTAATAATTTTAATCATGGTTGGTGTTTATTTTTTGATTACAGAGTTAATAATGAATGGTTCTTCGACAAAGAAGATGGAGATTGTTAGGCAGAATTTCGATGAAGTCGTTAAAGAAAGTGAAAGGAAACTGCTTGGTAAGCGTTCCGAAGAAGAAATAGCTGATTCAATCAGAAAAGCACGTGAACTTGAAGCATCTCTTTTAGAAGAAACGGGCGACTCACTCACACTCGAAATAACAAGTTTGAAAAAAGGTTCTATAACTGTAATAACAGATTCTTTAAAAACTGAGAAAGCAGATTACGGCAGTAACGAACTCGGCTTATGGAAGGCAAGAAAGTTTTTTGTTATTTCCTCGAATAACACTTCATCGTTTATGGCTGTTCTTAATGGTGATACTTTGAAATTTGCTGGTAAGGTTCTGAGAGGAGTGAAACTCACGAAGAATGGTATAGTCAAATAATATTAGATAAACCTCTTTTTCAATAAACACTCACATTATTGAAACCCTCACCTGAAATAATAAAGAAAATAAAATCTCTGAAAGAAAAGATAGCTGATGCAGATTACAAATATTATGTATTAGCTGAACCTGATATTGAAGATTATACTTATGATTTGTTGATGAAAGAATTAATAGAGCTGGAGGAGAAATATCCTGAACTCAAAACTGAAGACTCTCCAACTCAAAGAGTTTCGGGTGAACCAACGAAGATATTTAAGGTAGCACAACATGAAGTCCCAATGTTGTCTCTTTCTAATTCTTACAATTTTGATGAACTGATAGATTTTGATAAAAGAATAAAATCCTTAATTAAAGATCAGAAATATGAGTATGTATGTGAGCTAAAGTTTGACGGTGTAGCAGTTTCATTGATTTATAGAGACGGTAGGTTTTCTCTCGGAGCCACAAGAGGCGATGGTACAAAAGGTGATGATGTAACGAATAATCTCAAAACTCTAAGGTCGATTCCACTTTCGATTAAATCGAATCAGTTCAAGGATTTTGAAGTTAGGGGTGAAGTGTTTATTAAAAAAGATGACTTCTTACGTATTAACGAAGAGCAGGAAATAAGAGGAGAAAAGATTTTTGCGAATGCAAGAAATACTACAGCAGGAACACTGAAGCTCAAAGATAATAAGGTTGTTGCATCACGTCCTTTGAATATTTTCACATATTATCTGAGAACTGCTGATACTAAATTATCTTCTCATTATGAGAGTCTGAAAATTCTGACAAGTCTGCGGTTTCCTGTTAATGAGTATTTTAAGAAAGTTAGTACGATTGACGATGTGAAAAAATTCTGTGATGAAATTGAAGTTGTTCGCGACAGTTTACCTTATGAGATAGATGGAGTTGTTGTTAAAATAAATTCTCTTGTTCAGCAGGAGCAAGTTGGTTATGTTTCAAGATCTCCGAGGTGGGCAATTGCGTACAAGTTTAAAGCCAAGCAGCAAGTTACACGGATTAAAAGCATTTCGTTGCAGGTAGGTCGAATCGGAACCATCACGCCAGTTGCTAATCTTGAACCCGTCTTCCTTGCCGGTTCGACTATTTCGAGAGCAACGCTGCACAACTTTGATGAGATAGAAAGAAAAGACATCAGGGAAGGTGATTATGTAAAAATTGAGAAAGGCGGTGATGTAATACCAAAGGTTGTCGAGGTTATAAAAGATAAAAGGCATAAAGGTTCTAAGAAATTTGCGATTCCTGTTAAATGTCCTGTCTGCAATTCAAAGCTTGAGAAGCCAGAAGATGAAGTAAATTACTATTGCTTAAATTATTTTTGCCCGGCACAGGTTAAGGGCAGAATACTGCATTTCGTTTGCAGGGATGCGATGGAGATAGAAGGTCTTGGTGAAAGCATTGTGGAAATATTCTTGGATAAGGGATTCATTAAAGATTATACGGATATCTACAGTCTAAAAAATCACAGGGAAGAACTAATTAAGTTGGAGAGATTCGGGAAGAAGAGTGTAGAAAATATTTTGAATGCTATAGAGGAGTCGAAGAGCAAACCATTCGATAGAGTCTTGTTCGCTATCGGGATAAGGCACATTGGGTTCAGGACTGCTCGCTTAATTGCAAATCATTTTGGTTCTATAGAAAAACTATCTTCTGCAAGTGTCGAGCAGATAAATGAAATTCATGAGGTTGGTCCAAAGATTGCTGAGAGCTTGTTTAATTTTTTCAAAGATGAAAAAAGTTTAAAACTTATCGATAAATTGAAGGAAGCCGGGCTTAACTTCAAAATGGAAAGCTCAGGAGAGTCGAAAATTAACGAAAATTTCAAAGCTAAGACTTTTGTCTTAACGGGAACGCTCGAAAAGTATACAAGAAACAAGGCATCGGAAATAATCGAAGAGCTTGGCGGAAAGGTTACATCTTCTGTGAGCAAGAAGACTGATTACGTCCTTGCAGGGAAAGAAGCGGGAAGCAAGCTGGAAAAGGCGAAGTCACTCGGTGTGAGAGTGATTAGCGAAGAAGAGTTTGAAGAGATGATTGGGT
>CAYYJH010000064.1:0-15427 GCA_964472195.1 uncultured Ignavibacteriaceae bacterium
TGTATCAATGTCCAAATTACGCAATTGAAATTATACTATAGTAAGTATAAATTGTGGAAATTTCAGTAAACTTTTCTGATTTTCAATCTTTATAATTCTATGCGGTTAATGACCAGATTAAAATTACCGATTAAATACTTATTCGTACCGATTTTCGTTAGCATAATATTAGTTTTTATATTTTCATACTTCACTCCTTTCATAAATTCAAAACCTCTAGATATACAGGACGATGTAAATAATAAATTCACAAACGTCGGTAACCTTGCTCTTACTGTTACAAATTATGGTACGGTTGGCAATGGATTCGTGAATTTCCCTAACCAGCCATCCTGCCAGTATCCGATAAATTCAGGCATAGAGCATATGTTTCTTGGAGGATTCTGGTTTGGTGGTATTAAAGATGGTATTATAAAAGTAACGACTGGAGCTGTCGATGTAACAACGGGTAACAGAAATGAAGGATTCGAATTTACGACTGAAGACGGCTGGGGAATACTGGAAAGATCTACGCTTCAGACTTCACCGTTCTTCAGACCAGATGCTGTATCACATCAAGATTTTGTTTGTGATTATTTAGACACCAATACACTTTATAACGGTACCGTTATTCAAAATCACAATCCCCTGGGTATAAAGGTTTTGCTTGAATCTTATGCGTATGATTTCAATTATGCTAACTTTTTCGTCTTGTTAAATTTTAAAATCGTAAATATAGGTTACAGAAATAATACCTCGCCAATTGATAGCATATATATTGGTTTCTGGACTGACTGCGTTGTGAGGAATACAAACATAACACCTCCCGGGGGAACATCTTTTTATAATAAGGGTGCAAACGGATATGTAGATTCCTTAAGAATGGCTTATGAGTATGATTATAGCGGTGATCCTGGATTTACTGACAGTTATATAGGAATAAGATTACTAGGTACATTTCCAAAGCCTTATACAGAATTAACAAAAGAAAGAACACATTTTACTGTATGGCAATTCAGAAATACAACCGACCCTGTTTATTTTTCCCCGACTGAAGACAATACAGACCCACAGGGAGGGCAGGGCAGGTATGGTAAATTAAAGGGTTTCCTGGCTCCGGGTATAGTGATAGATACTACAAGACTTAATCAATTAAGACATTCACCGAGTAACAGGTCGTCTTTAGTATCATACGGTCCTTACAGAGATACATCGGGTGCTCCGTTTTCCTTAAGGTACAGTATCGATACAATTAATATTGTTTATGGTGTAATTTGTGCCAAAAAGAACGGTACTGATCCCGCTACGCTTGATAATGAATTTCAAAAGGAGATTCTTTATTCGAATGCATCGTGGGCACAACGGGCATATAACGGAGAAGATAAGAACGAAAACGGGAAACTTGATCCTGGAGAAGATACGAACGGAAATAATTTTCTGGATAGATACCTGTTACCTTCACCTCCAGATAATCCTAAATTGAGAACTATAATTGAAGATAGAAAAGTTACATTGTGGTGGGCTTCTAATGCTGAGTCATCTGTCGATCCAATTTCAAACAGGAAGGATTTCGAAGGGTATAGGATATACAGAACGAATGCGGGTGAAGACCTTACCTTGACTCAGGATTTAATGAGTTTGCTCAAGCTCATAGCAGATTTCGATAGTGCACACAATAATTATTTCAACAATACAGGATTTGGATTTATAAAACAAAGCTCACCGATGTACTTTAACGGTGATACAAACGCATACTGGTATAAATTTGAATTTCCGAATCAACTGAACGGGTTTCAGTATGTTTATACAGTGACTGCTTATGACAAAGGAGATTCTGCACAGAACCTCGAATCATTGGAAAGCAGCCTCCTGTCGAATGCTAAACGGATAGTAGTCGGAACTCCACCGAATAATAACCCGGATGCTGAAATTGGAGTTTACCCTAATCCTTATTATGGAAGCGCTTACTGGGATGGTTCGGGTAATAAACAGGAAATATTAAGAAAAATTTATTTCTTTAATCTTCCTTCTAAATGTGAGATATCGATTTGGAGTTTGTCCGGTGACCTTATTGACAGGTTCACGCATGATGCTTCAACATATAATGGCAGCGATATCGAGTGGTTTAAAACTTATGCAGATGGAACACAGGTTTTTGCTGGAGGTGAGCATGCGTGGGATTTAATATCTATGGATGACCAGGCTATTGCAACGGGTTTGTACTTTTTCACAGTAAAAGATGATAAAACAGGGAAAATTAAAAAAGGAAAGTTTTTGATTGTAAAATAAATGCAAGAGTATAATCAGGTAAATAAATCTAAGGTTTTAAAGAATTACTCTAATTTCTAATTAATCTAATTGACCTAATAAATTCGCACAAACACGGTAAAAAAAAGAAAAAGACGCAAATACGCTAATAAAAGATATTCGCGAAAAAAAAAGAATAAGTTGAAATAAAATTAACAATTTTTTAAAGGAAATATCAAAAAAAGTAATTATATAATTTAAAATATTTATCATGAAAACATTAAAACATTTACCTCTTGTATTGCTAATAGCTTTAATTGTTTATTCATTCAGTTTTAAAATTTCAGAGTTAGCAAAAATATTATTTACAGAGGTTTCTATTCAGCAAATTCAATTTAAACCTGCTGATTCATTGGCAGTAGGTCGTGATAAATCTGATATGCTGGGGGATTCGGTAAAATTTGTAGCGAGAGTCGTTGCATCACCCAGGGTATCTCCTTCGACAAATGATCTAAGAATATTATTAAGAGGTTCGAGCAGCTTTACATGCTATGCTCAGGATACAGCTAACGGTCTGTTCGGGGGAATTGTCATAAGACAAAACACACGAAATGTCAGCACAGGACTCGATTTGATAGATTCAGGAGCTGTTATAAGAGTAAAGGGTATTGTCGGGGAGTATGGTGGAAACAATTTCCCGTATTCAGGAGCAGGTTATTTGACGCAGCTTTATTTAGATACAAATTCCAGTTATACTATCGACATTCTGAATCCAACTGGTCCAAGACCTCAACCGCAATTAGTGCAGATTACAGACTTTGCACAGGGTGACTATCCTAATGGCGGATCAATAAATTATGTCGATGGTGAAAAATATGAAGGCTCTTATGTTGAACTAAGAAACGTAACTGTGTCAACAGGTGTCGGTAACAGGCAGCCCTGGAGTATCGTAGATAATAATGGAAACAAATTATATTTCAGAGATTTTTCTAATTTCTTTTCAACTTATCCATCAGGTGATTCGTTAAGACCATGGACGCATCCGACAACAGGAACATTCGTGAATTACATACGTGGAGTAATTATTGCAGCAAACAATGAAGGAGCATTTGGAAATCAACTGCCTTACGCTATCGTACCGATTTATCCGAATGATTTAAGTTTAGGGAATGCTCCTCCGATAATCTCAAGCCCATCACGAATTCCGGGAGTTCCTACGCCTTCAGACAGTGTGCAGGTAACATGTACAGTGACTGATCCTGCATTTAATCCAGTATCGGTTGTAAGTGTGAAGTTGTTTTGGAGACATAGCGGCGGAGCTTACAGCAATAAAGAAATGACATCGATTGGTAATATTTATACAACAAAGATGTCTCCTGCGTCTTTAGGAACTTTAGTCGAATATTTCATCAGGGCACAGGATAATGAAGGTGATGTAAGACTTTTACCCTCCGATACTGCCCGCTCTAAATTGTTTTATGTTGTTCATGCAAGTGATTCTTTGTCAATCCAGGATATTCAATACTGTCCGAATATGAGTGGTTACTCAGGGTTTGATGGAGCGGACGTTAGAGGTGTCGAAGGAATAGTTACGGCTGACACTTCTGATATACCTGGAATTAGTTTCGTTGGAAATGGCGGCACGCAAACTGCTCCAAGGAGAGTTATAATTCAAAATGGTACAGGACCGTTCAGTGGAATCTGGATAACAGGTTCTCCAACGGATGCATTGAATAAAGGTGACAGGGTGAGAGTAAAAGGCACTGTTGAAGAAAATTATGGTGTAACGAGAATAAATGTACCTTCACCATCGAGTATAACATTTATATCTTCCAGTAATCCACAGCCATCTGTAGAAAATTTAAATGGGAGTATTTTAGCCTATAATAAACAAGGCGGTGATACGACTGTAGAAAAATGGGAGAGCGTTTTTGTTAGATTAAATTATCCAATGGGAATTACTTGCATTAATGCCGGAAATGGAATTGCATGTACGACTCCTGAGCCACTTCCGGACAGTACATTCAGAAGGAATTATGGCGAGATTTTTGTTAGAGATTATACACTCATGCAATCAAGAATAGAGTTGCAGGACGGTAACCATACGTATACGAATAACTGGAGCGGTGATACGACGGGATTAATTTTATTAACCAAGAATGACAGCATTTCATTTATACAGGGAATACTTTATTTCTCGTACAGTAATTGGAAGTTAGTCCCACGGAAAAATGATGACTTCGGAACTGTAACGCCTATTGGAATTACATTTCATAATGAAGTAATTCATAATTATTATTTGTCTCAAAATTATCCGAATCCATTTAATCCTGTAACGAAGATAAATTTCTCATTACCCACATCGGGGAATGTAACGTTAAAAGTTTATGATATTCTTGGCAGGGAAGTGAGAATACTTTTAAACAGATTTACTAAAGCTGGAAAGTATGTTGTAGATTTCAATGGCAATAATTTAGCTAGTGGCGTTTATTTTTATAAACTAAACGCCGAAGGTACTGACGGAAGTAAATTCTCGGATGTGAAGAGAATGATATTGGTTAAGTAATTTTACATTTTATAATTTTTAATATGCAATGAATTTTCAAAATTCAGTTTACATTGAATTAATGTGTTTTCCAGATGAATTATATTTTATATAGAAATAATTAATGATCAGATTAATTGCAAATATAATAATCTTTGCATCAGTTGTTACATTTTATTCATGCACTGAACCGATAACCGGTACCATAGAAAATCAGTCTCCGCAAACTTATTTGTCTTTGTTTCCCGACAGTGTAATTGCTCCGGGATCAACATTGAAAAAGATAAGCTGGTGGGGTGATGATCCCGATGGGTTTGTTGCTGGATTCCGTATATCTTTTGATTCTATTAATTGGGGTTATACAACGAAGAATGACAGCACTTTTCTTCTTTCGATAAATGGAAACGATAGTACGTTTCGGTTTTATGTAGCGGCAGTTGATGACAAAGGTGCAGTAGATCCTTCACCGGCAAGTAATTTATACCCGGTGATAAACACTCCCCCGAGTATGGTTTTCCAGGCAGATACTGAAATTCCTGATACAACTTTTCCAATTGCTACGTTCAAATGGACAGGAACTGATCCTGACGGTAATTCTACGATTAGATATTATTACTGGGCTTTGAATGATACAAATAATTTTAGACAGATATCGGGTAGTCTTGATATAATGACACTTACTGCTGATAGCGGACTTGTTCTGAATTCAAACAATATTCTTTATATGAAAGCTCAGGACAATGCCGGGGCTTTCAGTAATATTGTGAGAATGCCTGATACAAGCAGGACATGGTTCGTTAAAAGTGTTACAGCTAAAGTTTTACTAATAAAGGACATGCCGATTTCACAAATGAGCACGGCTGATTCTTATTTTTCTAATGCATTAGATACTATTAGCTATGATGTTCTTGATATTAAATCAAATAACGGCAGCCTGATTCCTACAATTGTTAATCCGATGTTTATTGAAACTCTAAAGCTTTTTGAAATAGTTGTGTGGAGTGCAAACAGGGGTAACGTTTCTTCAGATGATGCGAACTTTGACCTTGCTCAACAAAGTTTACCGTTTTATACATTAGCGGGTGGAAAATTGTTTTTTACAACGGGATTACCTAATGTCGAAAGCCAGGCACAGGGAAACTTAATCAATTTCGCACCTATAGACAGCATTACTTATTGCACAATTGCTTTGATCACTTCTAATTTGAATTTAATCGCTTCTGATCCGTCATATCCTGTTTTAACGTCGAGTAATTTAATACAAAGAACGAGGGGTATGAAGATTCCGAGTACAACTCAAATTGTTTACAGATTACCGATCAATACAAGCTGTCAGGATAGTACAATAGTTGCAATAAAAGACAAACAAATGAATCCAAGTGTGATATTCATGTCTATGCCTGTTTATTACTTAAATGGAAATCCAACTAATTCAAAAACTTTTTTCAGAAAAGTGTTAATCGAAGAATTTGGATTAAGATAAATATTGCAATAAAGGTTAATAACTTTTAAATAGTTTATGAAAAATTTTATAATTCTAATAATTCTTTTTATATTAATTGATGTTTGTCATACACAGACTTTCGACGGTGTAATGTATGGTGTTGTAAAAGATTCATCAGATATTCCGTTAGATGGTGTGTCGATGAAATTAAAAGGGACTTATTTGGGAGCTGTTTCTGATTATGATGGTTCTTACAGAATAGAGGGTATTTCTCCCGGTATATATACACTCCAGGTTTCTTCTATTGGTTACGTAACCGTTGAGTATACTAATATAGATATCAAAGAGAATACCAAAAAAGAATTCGACGTTATATTAAGTTCTTCATCTTACACAGTTGACCAGGAAATATTAGTCATTGGGGACAGACCTTTACTCGATATTGAAGAGACTTCCAGTAAACATATTATATCGAGTGATGATATTGACAAAACGATAGTAACTAATATTAAAGACATTGTTACACAGCAGGCTGGTGTTGTAAAAAGCGATAATGAAATATTCATTAGGGGCGGCAGAAATTATGAGAACTCATTTCTATTAGACGGTGTTTCCGTTCAGGATCCATTATCGGGGACAGGTTTTGGGCTTCAACTTTCGGCAAACTCACTCGAAGAAGTCGAGGTTATAACCGGAGGTTACAATGCCGAATTTGGACAGGCGACGAGTGGAGTTATTAACGCAAGAACAAAGGAAGGTAGATACAATGAATACAATTTCTATCTTTCTTATCAGAGAGATAATTTAGGTTTTAATAAAAACAGTTCCACGAGTTTTAATACGGATATAATCGAAGCAAACCTCAGCGGTCCGGAACCGATATCGAAACATCTGTTCAATGCTCTCAACATAAAATCGCCAGGAGAGATAACCTTCTTTGGAAGTTTTTTTGTAGGTTTATCGGATGGTTTTTATTTCAATGATTCGATACAGCCTGCAAAGCAACTTTATTCATCTACTTTCGGTGGTACATCATTTGCCCCAAGGCAGGATAACAATTGGTATTGGCTTGGTAAACTTACATGGAAAATGACACCTCAGATGAAACTGTCTTATTCTTATAATCAGTCCGTTTCTATAAATCAAAATTCGAGTTCACTCCAAACGAACCTGGAGTATGTTGAGCCATCGCCCGGTTATCAATACGATTTTCAGGAAATTCTGGGAAATGCGAATACATATACATCGAATTCGATCTTTCATACTTTAACATGGACACAGACACCGGATGAAACTATGTATTACGAGGTCAAGCTAAGTAAATTTTATTCAAACTTGAGAGTTGACGCAAACGGAAAAAATTGGGATGAATACACCGAACCTCTTGATATTTTGAAACCACCGTTTGTTTATTATTATATCGATTCAACAAAAACAGGAATTATTCCGGGTAATGGATTCTACGATATTGGAAATCCGTACACATGGCACGACCATTTTGTTGAAGAGTATTCAGTAAAGGCAGACATAACAAAGAATTTCACGGCAAAGAGTAAGATCAAAGCTGGACTGGAAGCAAACTTTCAGGAAATGCAGCTTATCGATATCTATCAACCGTGGATTAAACCGCTCGGATTAAACAATGATATTTACAAAGTATACCCTGCATTTGGTGCTGCATACGCTCAACACAGTCTCACATTCAAGGGAATGATTCTTAATTATGGTTTAAGATTCGACTATTGGTTTCCCGGAAAATTTGTCGATGATGCTGTAAATAACCCGGAAGTCATCACTATTCCGGATGAGATAAGAAAGCAATATGAAGAGGACACTTATAACTTATTTGGGAGAAGATGGAAAGGCAGATTATCCCCGCGTGTGGGAATATCACACCCGATTACTAATAATCAGACTTTATTCTTTTCATACGGACATTTCTCCAAAAGACCAAAACCGCAGTTTATATATGCAAAGTTGAATCCGCAATCAGCAAAATCGACTTTTCAAAAATTTGGAAATCCAAACCTTGATCCCGAAACAACGGTTTCTTATGAGCTCGGAATAAGAAATCAATTCACGAACGATGATGTATTAACTATCACAGCTTATTACAAGAATATTTATGATTATGTAGCTACACGCAGTATAAGGATAAACAGCGGAAGATTAATCGGAAAAAGTTTCGTAAGTTATTTCAACCAGGATTATGCAAGAACCCGCGGGATTGAAGTAGAATTCCGGAAGCGAATTGGCAGCTGGTTCAGGGGAAGATTTAATTTTACTTATTCCGTTGCAACGGGTAAAAGCTCATCAACAGATGAAGGATTTCTCGTTGTTACCAGAGGTGCCCAGGAAACAATTTCAGAAAATTTCTTAAGCTGGGACAGACCGGTCCAGGCAAGTGCAAATTTATATTTCCACCTTCAAAAAGGTAAAGGATTGTTCGGGTTTGCAAAGAATATACTCGATGATATTAGTCTTAAGACAAGGATATTTTTCCAATCGGGTAAAAGATATACGGAACAGTTACTAACAGGTACACTCGAAAACGGTCGACCGGAATATACACCTGATTATGATAATAGAAACGGGAAAGTTGGAGACAACTGGTTTTATATTGACCTGGATATTGAAAAATATTTCAGTATTTACTCCTTAGATTGCGTATTAAGTTTATCTATCGTGAATCTACTAAATTCAAAGAATTCTACTATTATTAATCCTGTGACAGGAAGAGCGTATGAGTATGGTGATCCAACTCCGAATTATTATAATGATCCTTTATATCCGGATTTACAAGCACCATTAGACCCGTTCCCATATAATCCTGCAAGATATTTATCACCAAGACAGATTTTATTTGGACTATCGGTGAAACTTTAAAGGAAACAACCTAAAAAAAAACAAAAACAGAAATTTTTGAAACAAGGTTTAAAAAATAGAAAACACTTTACTTTTTTAATAACAATTTGTTTGATACTATTGTTATCAAATTCAAATTCGTACTCACAGTTAATTCCAAACTTAGGAGGGCAAAGACGAGGAACATCTTCATTACAATTTCTAAAGATTGGAAATGGAGCGAGAGGTACAGGAATGGGTGAAACATTCGTTGCTGTTTCGGATGATATAAGTGCTCTATATTGGAATCCTGCAGGTCTTGTACAGTTTAAAGAAAACGGTGTTACTTTTTCACACACGTTATGGTTTGTTGATACACAACTTCAGTTTTTCGGAGCTGTTTATCATTTCGGAGGAAATAATGCTGTAGGATTAAGTGTTGCCTCACTAAGAACAGATGACATGAAAGTAACAACAGAGGTTCAACCCAGTGGAACAGGGGAGTATTTTAGATTTTCCGATATTGCAATAGGATTGAGTTTTGCAAGGCAAATGACTGACCAGTTTTCATTCGGTGCAACGGTCAAATATATTGAAGAGACATTAGGGGCTTTGAAAATGAGAGGTGTGGTTGGAGATTTGGGTACTTTTTATAGAACAGGATTAGGAACATCCAGGTTTGCAGTTCTAATATCAAATTTTGGTGCACAGGTAACACCAAGTGGAAGTGTGAATCTAATCGGGGGAAGGGTTGCTGATTCTTTTCAAAAATTTCCACCGCCTACTTTATTTAGAATTGGTTTTGCAATCGAACCAATCCTGACAGGTTCAAACAGGCTTACGACGAGTATACAACTTAATAGTCCAAATGATAATTCAGAGAATGTTAATATTGGTGCAGAATATGCATATAAAGAATTACTGTTCTTGAGAGGTGGATATAAATTTAACGTAGATGCCGAGAATTTTTCATTTGGAGCTGGAATTAAAGTACCAATATCTTTTGCAAAAACAGAATTAGATTATTCTATTTCTAATTATAAAGATCTTGGATTTGCTCAAAGATTTTCCATAAACTTATTATTTCAGACAAAATAGTTAACTTATATGTTATTAAGATAGTTAACATAAGACAATTAATATGATTCTAAGGTTAAAAAAAATATCGTTTCTACTTTCTTGCGTTTTCTTGATTTGTCTTAGCAGTTGTGCAGATAAATTGGAACTTTCACAATTTCCAATAACAACAGGTGGAGACCCGACAGTCAACGATACATCTTATGTTCAGCAATCACCGGTCTGGGGACAGTTTAATCAACCAAAAGATATATTTATAGGCAGAGAGCCAGTTGTTTACATAGCAGACACAAAGAACAACAGGATCGTTCAACTGGATCTATCAGGTGCTCAAATTGGACAATTATTTATTTCAAATCCAATTGCAATCACACAGGATTATAATTTTGATCTTTTGGTTATAGGAGATACGGTGACCTCAATAGGAGATACTTTAAGCGTTGTTTACAGAATAAAAACTGTTCCAGTGGGAGGAATAATATCGAATGCAAGCAAAATAACATTGATAGTAAGTGATTATCCAACACCGCTCATTGGTCGTAATAGAAGATTCTCAGGAATCTCCGTTTATCCTGATAATTCTTATATAATAACAAGAGTCGGTCCCAATAATTCCGGGAGTCTTGATCCTGATAATGCAATTTTAAAAGTAAGAGGTATTAATTCAGTAACAGAGGTAACGGTGTTAAGCGGGTTTCAACCCACAGGCAATGGTATATATTCTATAGAAAAAACTTCTTCTATATCAACTGTTCCGAATGATCCAACAGATTTCATTATCACTCGTAACACAACGGACTTTGGTTTTAAAGTCGAATGGTTTCAATATGATGATGTTAATGGAACTTATGAACCAAAATTTCTTCCCGCAAGCAATGCTGATATAATAAAATTACAATTGGGAACTCCCGAAGATGTTACGATGGATAATAATTTCAGTGTTTTTGTAATAGATTCTTCAAAAGATTCATTATTCAAATTCAATAGTCTCGGAAGACTTTTACCTGAATCTTTCGGAGGAAACGGTTCGGGTGTAAATCAACTCAATTCTCCTTGTGGTGTTGCATTTTATGATAAAGTGCTATACATAGCAGATACAGACAACAACAGAATTGTAAGGTACAAATTATCTACGGACCTTAATTAGCAATATTCATTAATCCAAAATTCAGATTGGCAAAAAAGAAAAAGGGATCTCCTAAAAAAGTTCAAAAGATAATTAAGGAAAACCCGGTTTACAATTACATTTTACTTATTTTGTTTGCAGTCTTTATTGTCCTGCTAACAACTTTTAAAATTTCCGGTGATGATGATGTGTTCTGGCATCTTGCGACGGGTAGATATATTATCGAAACCGGGACGGTTCCATCGACAGATGTATTTGGATTTATAACCGAAGGACAGGAATGGATGCCTTTTGAATGGGGCTGGGATGTAACTACTTTTTTTATTTTTAAAATTACTGGCTATACTGGGCTGTCAATCTTCCGCACACTAATATTTCTAATCATATTCTTTTTATATTTTAATATTTTGCGTAAGTTTAACGTAAGTTATACGATCTCAACTTTATTTCTTACACTGCTTGCCTTCGGTATTATTGACCGTTTAACACCACGTCCTCACATCATATCACTGCTTTTCTTTGCAATGTTGTTATATCTGATAATTGATTACAGGTACTTTAAAAGAGAAAACTACAAGCAGCTTTTTTTCATACCATTGATTTTTTTATTATGGGCGAATATGCATATGGGAATACTTGCGGGAATGTTATTGTTTGGAATATATATTATTTCAGAAGTAATCATTTTTTATAAACCACAAAAGTATTCTTCGAAGGAAATTCTCCCGTTATCGAAACCCGAGCTGGTAAGAATTTTAATAATCTTTTTTGCATCTTTGCTGGTTATGTTTATCAATCCAAATTCGTTCGACACATATTTATATGCTTATGCCCATACAAAAATGAAACTTCTCGAAACCATTAATGAGTGGAGGTCACCTTTCGATGAGATGTTTTCAGGTGGTTTCGTTTCAACAGTCTATAAAATATTTCTTTTCGGCGGTGTCTTAATATTATATTACGCTATTAAAAAGAAAGATTTATTCGCCGCATTACTGTTTATAGGATTTGTTTTTTATTCTGTGAGAGCGGTGAGATTTACAGTCGATTATATAGTTATTTGTTCTGTATTTCTAATTATCTCTGTAAGTTTCATTATCGATAGTTTTAAGAACGATAGTTTTAAGAATTTCATAAACGTTAATCCATTCCTGAAAGTACTTATATCGGCTGCCCTGTTATTTTTTATCTTTAATTTACCTAACAACAATCTATACCTCGAACATCTAAAATATTATCGCATTTCAGGCTTTGGAATTAATTCGGATTTCATTCCTACACAGATGTATGATTTTATGAGAGAGAATAGAATAACGGAAATAGGTAAGAGACCTTTTAATCATTTTGGGACAGGAGGTTCTTTAGTGTGGAATTTTCCAGACAGTAAAAATTTTATAGACAGCCGAAATTTGAATGATGAAATATTTTTTGAATACAACAGTATTGTATCAATGAAACCAGGATTCGAAAAGAAATTGGATGAACTTGATATTGACTATGCATTTTATCTCGCTCCGGATTTAGTACGAATGCCCCGGGAAATGGAAAACTCAATAATTTCTTATTTCTCTAAAAATAAAGACTGGAAATTAGTCTTCTGGGATGATAAATCATTTTTATTTGTAAAAAACTTACCTAAATTCAAAGATATAATAGACAAGTATGAATACAGGTATGCAACACCTTATAATTTTATTTATAATAAGAAAATATTAGAAAATGCGAACGCTGTTGATAAAGAAAGATTGAGGAGAGAAATAAACAGGAAAGCAGCAGAAGAACCGAATGGTGTCATAATAAATTCAATTAAGCAAGTTTACGGAAAATAAAATTACTAAATAATTTAAATATAAAATAAAATGAAAAAGCTTTTATTAATTTGCGTTTTAATTTTTCTGAGTCAATGCGTAAATGCTCAGGTTGTTTCAATAATTTCAATTAAACAAAACGATGCAAACGGTATCCCGATACTACTCGATTCGGTAAGAACTGTTAAAGGTATTGTGACAGCTTCCGACCAGTTTGGGAATCCTGCTTATATACAGGATACGACCGGGGGATTAGCAATATATGATGCTAATTTTTATACATCAGTTTCGCTCGGTGATGAAGTTCAGGTAACAGGAACGATAACTCATTACAGAGGATTAATCGAATTGGCAAGTGTAACTTTTTCAACTCTTTCAACGAGTAATCCCATTCAACCAGAAATAATAACACTCTCGCAGATAATTGGTCAGAGTTGTACTCTCGAAGAATTCGAGAGCGCATTTATAAGAATCAATAATGTTACTATATCAGGTTCCGGTACTTTCGGTTCAGGTGTTAATTACCAAATTTCAGATGCAACAGGAACAGATACACTGAGAATAGATAACAGTACAAATCTCGTTGGTACAGTTATTCCATCAGGTCCTTTTGATTTAATAGGTATTGTGGGTCAGTATGTTTTCAATCCTCCTCACTGTCAGGGTTATCAGATAATGCCCCGTTTTACACAAGATATCATTCAGAGCGGTGGACCAATATTTACGACAAATCCGGTAGAATCAAACATCACACCGACCAGCGTAACAATATCGTGGACAACACAAAATCCGGGAGACAGCAAAGTGAAATATTTTTTAACAGACTCTGTCGGTCAACCAATAAATTATACCGATTCTGTTTATAATGCTGCACAAACAATAAACCATAGTCTTAATCTTACGAATTTAATACCGGGAAAAATTTATTATGCTCGTGCGTATTCCTCAGACTCGGGCGGAACGAGTATTGGAAATCCATTATATTTTTCTACTGCGTCCAATACGAGTTCAACAGGTGCGATAGAGGTGTACTTTAATTTTCCAGTAGATCATTCTGTAGCATTACAAAATAATAATGCTGTCGGAGGAATTGACTTTAAGACAAGGTTACTCCAAAGAATTGATTCGGCTAATCATTCTATAGATATTGCAATGTATTCTTTTAATGAAATAAATCAGATCCGTGACAGGTTGATTATAGCAATAACAAGAGGTGTAAAAATAAGGATGGTTTATGATCACAGAGAGGGGCAGACACAACAGCTTGTACAGGATCTTATAAACGCCGGTGTAAAAGTACAGAGAAGACCGATACCTACAGGCAACAGTTATATTATGCATAATAAGTTTTTCGTATTCGATGCAAGAGACACGTCATCATATTCAGATGATTGGCTATGGACAGGTTCAGCGAATATTACTAACGACCAGTTTTACATGGATGCACAGAATGTGATCTACGTTCAGGACCAGGCTTTATGTAATACATACACAAGGGAGTTCGAAGAGATGTGGGGATCGCATACAGATGTAAATAATCCATCTAATGCAAAATTTGGAAGTGAGAAAAACGACAATACACCGCATTTATTTAACATTAATGGAAAGAAAGTAAGATGTTATTTCCCTCCATCAGAAAATGCATCTAATGTTTTGGAAGAAATTATTGATACTGAAACTGACAAATCTATCAACTTCTGTATATATGCTTTTACCAGGTACCAGATAGCAAACGAAATGAAAGGTGAGTACAATCCTCCCACTAAGATGGTTAGGGGAGTTTTTGATCATGGAAACATAAACGGTAATGTTTATCTTGAAATGAAAGGGATTGGAGGGCAATATCCCTGGAATCCACCAGCCAAAGTATATCTTGAAACATTCAACGGACTCCTCCATCATAAGTACATGTTAATAGATGCCGATGATATTCAAAGCAATCCAATTGTAGAAACGGGGTCATATAATTATTCTAATGCAGGTACTTTTGGTAACGACGAGAATGTTTTAATTGTATATGATTCATTAATTGTTAACCAGTATTACCAGGAGTTTGTCAAAAGATTTACTGATGCGGGTGGTTCTATCGGTGTTCAACAGATATCTTCCGAAGTTCCATCAGAATTTAAATTGAGTCAAAATTATCCGAATCCGTTCAATCCGGTAACGATAATCAATTTCGATATTCCAAAGAATGATTTTGTTTTGCTAAAAGTCTTTGATATAACAGGAAGGCAGGTTGCAACATTAGTAAACAGCAAACTTTCTGCAGGAAGCTATGAAGCTACTTTTAACGGGAGTTCTTTTGGAAGCGGAGTTTATTTTTATCAGTTACAGAGTGGTGGAAATATTCTAAC
>CAYYJH010000065.1:0-15327 GCA_964472195.1 uncultured Ignavibacteriaceae bacterium
CTTGTCCGTGTGGAATGTAATCCCAAGCCATGATATTTTGTGTTTAGTTTATCCCGACCAGTCAGGATGAAAGTAGTAAATTTAAGCTTTTTTTAAGGTTTTTTGATTCTACACACTCGCTTGTAGAATTCTATGAGACTTTTGTAGTATTCTATGAGACTCTTGTAGAACTCTATGAGACTCTTGTAGAACTCCATGAATCTCTTGTAGAGCTCTATGAGGCTCTTGTAGAACTCTATAAAACTTTTGTAGAACTCTATGAGATTCTTGTAGAATTCTATGAGACTCTTGTAGAACTCTATAAAACTCTTATAGAACACTATAAGTTACAAAAACTTTTAATAAATCGCTATGTGTATTTTGCTAAATTTTTAGCAGGCTTTGCACTTTTAGGGTGTGAAAGTGAATAATGAAAGGCATAACACGCCGCATGTCTATACCGCGCGCGGCCTGCCTCTACCTAGCAGTAGACAGGTGCTGCAGGCAGGGAAGTAGAAACAGGTAAGGATAGCATTGCTAATGTCACCATCAAAAAGCCGTACTTAAAGAAACAAAAAAAATCCCCCTTCTTTATTCAAGAAGAGGGATTGCAAAAAAAAGTAAATAAAGATTTATTTCACCAGGACCATTCTCTTCGTTTCCGTATATCCGTTAGAATTCAATCTGTAGAAATATACACCCGAAGGCATTGCAGAACCATCCCACGTTACGGAATATGTTCCAGCACTCTGCCATTCATTTACTAAAGATGCAACCTCTTTTCCAAGTACATCATAAACTTTCAAATACACATTTCCATTCTTCGGTATCGAATATTTAATTGTTGTCGTCGGGTTAAATGGATTGGGATAATTCTGATACAATGTATATTTATCCGCTATAGTATTTTCTATTTTCTTGATGTCAACAGAGCTTGAATATTTTATATCCAGAGTCCAGTTCAGGAGTGTTCCCGTATTACCGGCTCTGGCGTCAAAAATTCTGAGAATCCAGTTACCCTGCACCTGATCTCCGTAGAAATTATACAATGGGCTTTGCGGTCTGAAGTACCCGGTAAACGGTGGGCTTCCCTGTGTAATCGAAACTGAAGCCGTATCATGAAATGTAGTGTTAGTAAAATTCTGACCACCTTCACCATTGAACTGGCTCAAGGCTGACATCTCCGATTCTTTTCGCAAGGAAACAAATATTTCACCGTCATTAGGGTGATTAATATTAAGATTAACTTTGATATCCACCACGTTTCCTGTCTCGGGAATATAGATTGTGTCATAAGTATACTGAAAATCCAATATGGGTTTTTGGTTACTGGATGAACGGATTAAGCTTGTCAGTACGTTATAAACATGCAACTGAGGAGGCGGAGTTGTTCCTGGAGGATTTGCCCCGCTTCCACCTGCAGGGCTTGTAGTAACATAATTTCCTGAAGAATCCTGAGCAGCTATATAATAAGATACCTCTGTCCCGGTTGATTGTCCAGGAATTTGAAATCTATGAATCCCTCCGGTTGTATCGAATGCATTTACATACTGGTATTGTCCGTTGTTAATTTTATAATAGAGACGGGGAGCATTTGTACCGGTGCCAATTGGTATTGGATAAATCATTTCGGCTTCGGCAATCCTTTGAGCAGTATCCATAGAAGATTGAATTGGATTATGACCAATTAAATAAAACAATTGGTCAGCTACACTCATTAAAGCAGCGAGATTTGCTTTCACATTATTTCTGAAATAAACCATATTGATTACGTTAAAAACATCACCCATAGAGTGATAATAGGGATTGAAGTCATACCCAGGTTCAATTGAAGTTATTGCACCATAACCACGCATCCAGAAAGCAACATGGTCGCTGCCTCCCCCGTTAAATTCTTTCGTTGGTATCAAATTAATGTTATACCTTTGATACGAGCAGATTAGTATATCAGCAATTATATCACAAAACTGGTGAGTCTTTATCCGAACATGTGCATCATTATTCCCATCCCAGGCAATCATATCCATATTGAAAACACCAAGAAGCGTTTCACTCGTATCAGCAAGGCAGCTGTCAGCGTATCCACCAGCACCATTCAATCCAATTTCTTCTTCATCAAAAACTACAAACTCGATAGTGAATTTAGGATTATAATCTTTAAGCAGCCTTGCTGCTTCAAGTACTGCTGCAACACCGGAAGCATTATCGTCAGCTCCCGGTATAGTGTCGTATTGTGATGCGTTTCCCCGCATGTCATCATAATGAGCACCGATGACAACTTTTATTTCAGGATGCACCGAACCTGTCTTTCTTGCAATAACATTTATATTTGTAGCATTGTTCACCTGGTATCTTGTCTGTAATCCGAAACTCTGGAAGGTTTCATATATATATTGAGCTGCTTTAGTATTACCCTCGGAGCTCCATAATCTCGATATAATATCATAAGGCTGGCCTCCAACAGTTACAGTTGTATCTCCGCTTAATTCACGGACATATTTGGAAATCGTTTGGTTAGAAACAAGGTTAATAACAGAGTCAATCTTCGAGCTGTAAATAACCTGAGAATGTGAAAACGATGCAGCCGTTAACACAAAAAGTAATGTGTAAATTAATTTTTTCATGTTACAATTATTATATGAAATAATAAAGATGTTTTATTTAATTTGAGGAAAGAAATACAATCTAAAAATTCCAAATATTGAATTTTGTTAAGCATTGTGGATTATTTATTTTATGCTTATGACTTCTATACGAATCTACAATAACAAAGTTGTAAAAATAGAAGCATTTAAATTATATTTACTTGTATTTATCTATATTTAATTTTGTCCTAATTATTTATCTTTATCACCTAAGTTTAGAAAACAATTGATTTGATGAATTACAATCCTTTACCGCGTAAATTTTACTTAAAAGATACAGTCACCGTTTCTCAAAATCTCCTCGGGAAAATTATCGTCAGAAAAATCAGGAATAAGCTCGTAACCGCTAAAATAGTTGAAACAGAAGCATACATCGGTGAACACGACCCCGCTTGCCATGCATATCAAAAGATAACGAACAGAAGCAGTACTTTATACGAAATCGGTGGAATGGTTTATGTTTATTTCATCTATGGAAATTACTATTGCTTTAATGTTGTTACCGAAGAGAAAGGTGTCGGCTGTGCGGTCTTGATAAGAGCGGTAGAACCTGTGCAAGGAATAGATACGATGAAAAAATTCAGACCTAAAACAAGAAGTATGTACGAGCTTACTAACGGTCCTTCTAAGTTTTGTCTTGCGTTCAACATTGACAGAACATTAAACAAAGAAGACCTCTTAGGGAAAAAGATTTTCATTTCTAATCCTTTGAACAAAAAGAAATTTGAGATTTGTGTGTCGAGACGTATTGGTCTCAACATAGGTAAAGAATTCCAGTACAGATTTTTTATAAAAGATAATCCATTTGTAACAAAGCATAAGCTAAACAGAGAAGCAAGTATATTAACTACGAAAAAGAAAGATTAAATTACAAAGAATTGTTTAGCTAATCCCGAAGGAATTCCTTCGGGAAAAGACACTAAGACACAAAAGTAGATTAATTATTAAAACAATTAAATTAATATTGACATGAATTTTAAAATATGTTTCTCAAAAAGTATTATGAAATTCATTTGATATCTTAGTGCCTTTGCGCCTTTGTGGCAAATTAAACTTTAAACTAAATAATGAAAATAAAATTCTGCGGAGCTGCACGAACTGTAACAGGTTCACAACATTTACTTGAAATAAACCGAAAGAAAATACTCCTTGATTGCGGGATGTTCCAGGGAAAAAGAGAAGAATCATTTAAGATGAACAGGAAATTTCTCTTTGAACCTGAGGAACTTCACAGCGTAATACTCTCGCATGCACATATCGATCACTCGGGAAACTTGCCAACTCTGTCAAGAAAAGGCTTCAATGGAAATGTTTATTCTACCGCTGCAACTCGTGATCTGTGCTCTATAATGCTTCAGGACAGTGCTTACATTCAGGAACGAGACGTTAAATATGTAAACAAAAGAAGGAAGAAAAAGGGCGAAATACTGTTCAATCCTCTGTATACAATAGATAATGTACGGGACATCATGCGTAAATTCAAATCTATGCCTTATGGAAGGAAATTTTACGCAGAAGGATTTGATAACAAACTTGCTATTACTTTCTACGATGCTGGACATATTCTCGGTTCTTCAACTATACGTCTTGATATAAAAGAAAATGGTAAAAGTATAAAACTGGGATTTACGGGAGACCTCGGAAGGTACAATCTACCAATACTCAAGGACCCTGAATTCATGGGTGATGTGGATTTCTTGATCTCAGAATCCACTTACGGAGGTCGTTTACATGACAAAGCTGAAATGATGGAGAAACAACTTGAAACATTTATGAATGAAGCTATTGCAAGAAATGGTAAAATCATTGTACCGGCATTTAGTGTTGGAAGAACTCAGGAAATTGTTTATGCTTTGTCTAAGCTTTTTGCAAAGAAAACCGTCCCTGAAATTCCTATTTATGTAGATAGTCCTTTATCGGTCAATACTACTGAAATTTTCAAAGTTCACATGGAATGTTTTGATGAAGAAGCTTCCAGGTATATCTCAGAAGGAGTAAATATTTTTGGATTAGATAATATTACTTATATAAAAGATGCTGAAGAGTCAAAAAAACTAAACAAACTTAAAGAATCATGCATGATAATATCGGCATCTGGAATGTGCGAGGCGGGAAGGATTCTTCATCATCTTAAGAACAATGTAAGTGATGAGAAAAACACAATTTTTATAATTGGTTTTATGGCTGAGCATACACTCGGAAGAAGACTCGTCGAAGCCAGGCATAATCCCGGAACTGTCATTAAAATATTCGGAGATGAATATACAGTCAATGCTAAGATCAGAATTCTAAACTCATTCTCTGCACACGCCGATAAAAACGAGTTACTTGATTATTTCGGTCTGTTCGATAAGAAAATACTAAAGAAAGTTTTCCTTGTACACGGGGAAATTAACCAACAGGAAATACTTAAAGATTCACTTAGAGATCACTCTATTACAAATGTCGATATTCCTGTAAGAGGTGAAATTGCAGAAATTTAAACTTACTTTACAAAACGCTATCCCGCTCTTCAAAAACCGAAATGTATATATTCATTGACTTGTTATTCAATAGTGATTTTAGTAAAATAAAAGTTTCTTATTAAAAACTTAATCTTACTAGACTATAATGAACAAAAAGAAATATTATTTTCACGTTCTATCACTTATTATTATTTCCCTTGTTACAGTAATAGTAGCATGCTCTTCTAAAAAGAAAATTGTTCTCGCGGAAATAGGTGACGAGAAATTGTATCTCCATGATTATGAAAATCAATTCCTGAAGACAACCAATAATATTGATTCTGCCAGGAACAAATCAATGGAGGAGAAAAGGGATTTTCTTGATCTTTTAATCAAATTTAGGTTAAAAGTAAGAGATGCAAGAGACAGAGGATTATTGAATTCACCAGAGATACAGCAGGATTTGAATGAATACAAGAAAAACTTCGTCTCGACATTCCTTATTGATAAAGAAATCGTCGAACCGAACATAAAACAATTATACGAAAGGAAAAAATATGAAGTTAGAGCATCTCATATTTTAATAAACCTATCTCAGACACCTACTACTGAAGATTCTCTAAAAGCATACCAAAAAGCCGATCTTATATCAAAAAAATTAGAAGATGAGGATTTTGAAACTGTTGCAAGAACTATGTCTGATGATAAGACAGCGCAGCAAAACGGAGGTGACCTGTATTATTTTACCGGCGGGATGACGGTTAAAGAATTCGAAGATGCAGTCTATAATCTTAATGTAGGAGAAGTTACCAAAGAACCTGTTAGAACTATGTTCGGTCTTCATTTTATCAAGCTTACGGATAAAAGAAAAAGAAATGATGGGATAAGAGCATCGCACATTTTAATACAGGATAAAAAAGACAGTCTGGGTAATATAATTGACTCAGTGGCAACTTTAAACAGGGCAATGGAAATCCTCAAAAGAATTAAGAATGGAGAGGATTTTGCAACAGTGGCTAAGGAAGTCTCTGAAGACCCGGGTTCGAAAGATAATGGAGGCGACCTTGGATTTTTCGATAGAAGAAGAATGGTTCAACCTTTTGACAGTGCGGCATTTTCATTGGATGTCGGAGAAGTATCAGAACTTGTAAGAACACCTTTTGGCTGGCATATTATAAAACTAACAGATATTAAAGAATTTTCACCATTTGAAGAGCAAAAAGAATCTCTTAAGACTGAATTCAAGAGAGGTCAAATGTTCAAAGCAGCATATTCAAAATACATGGAAAACGCGAGAGAAGACTACAACTTTGTAATAGATCCGAGCGGTTTAAAATTCTTAATATCAAAATTTGATTCGACCAAAACAATCAACGAAGCAAAAGTTGACAGTTTGTTTACGGGTGAGGATAGAAAAGTAGTCCTTGCAACCTTTAAGGATGGTCAGATAATTGTTGAAGATATGGTTCAATATCTCAATACAAATCGTGATTACGGCAGCAATGCCCCGATAACCAGAAAGCTTATACAAATAATTGAAGGCACTGCTGAAATGCCGATTCTAAACCTGATTGCTGTAAGAGAAGATATTGAAGATGATGAAGATTATAAAAAGCTTCTAGCAGATTACGAAGACGGTTTGTTAACATTTAAAATTGACCAGGAAGAGCTGTGGAGCAAAATAAAAATTAATGACGAGGAAATGCAAAAATATTATGACGCGCATAAAGCTGATTATACAATCAAGGAAAATAACGAAGACAAGGTTAGACCATTTGAAGAAGTAAAATCTGAAATTTCAAGTAAACTACAGCAGGCGAAATTTAAAGAGCTTGAAACTGCTTATATAGACAGGCTAAAACAAAAGTACCCGATTGTAATTCATGAAGAAGTTTTAACACAAGCTTTCGAAAAAGAATAAATATTTTTATATTTTACTTTATACATCAGGGTTTTCAGAGGAGCTTTTCTTATTTATTTTAAAAATGTAATTTAATCTCTGAAAGCCCTGAACTATTAATTACGATTCACGTTAGAATACATGAAGCAATTATTTACTTGCTTGATAATAGTTTCTATGTTTGGTAACTGAATCTAAAATCCATTTTATCAGATAAACAAAACCTCATATATTTTGTGTAATAAAAACCTCCATAAGATAATATTACTCTCATTTTTATTGTTAACATTTACTTTTATAAATTCTTATTCACAAGTAGAAGGCGATAGAATTTTAGCAATAGTCGGGAATGATATCATATTAGAATCTGATTTTCAGTATCAGGTCCAACTTTATGCACAGCAAAATCAGCTCACACAAATAAGCCCGGTACTTGCCCAGCAAATCTTCCAGCAAATGCTCACAGATAAGATAGTCCTTGCAAAAGCAATACAGGACAGCATTGAAGTAACCGATGAAGAGGTTAACAGGGAATTAGATTTTAGGATTAATTCGCTTGTTGAGCAGTTCGGTTCTATACAAAGAATCGAAGAACTATACGGAATGTCATTAGGGAAGATAAAAATAAACTTACGTGAAGAACTTGCTAAAAAATTAATGACTGACAAATTAAAAAGGAAAAAATTTGCAGGAGGCATAAAAGTCTCTGACAAAGAGGTTAGAGAATTCTTTAGAACGTACCAGGATAGTCTTCCACCTTCAAGCGAAGAATTTGAACTATCACACATATTCATGATTCGCAAAATTACCGATGCTGAAAAAAAATATGCATACGATAAAGCAAAGTTAATCCTCGACAGCATTAAAAATGGAGTAGATTTTTCAGAATTGGCTAAAAGAAACTCAGATGATACACAATCAGCAGTAAATGGGGGAGACTTAGGATTTGCAACGAAAGGTTCATATGTAAAACCATTTGAAGAAACTTTATTCTCTTTAAAAGAAGGCGAAGTTTCCGAAATTGTCGAAACGGAATTTGGTTACCATATTATTAAATTATACGAAAAAATAGGCGATAAATTAAGAGGTTCCCATATTCTGATTGCCTTTCCCAGGTTTGAATCATCTGATCTCGAAACTATTTCTTTCCTTAATGATCTCAAGACTAAAATTGAAAATAATGAGATCACATTCGAAGATGCAGCCAAACAATACTCTCAGGACACAATAACTAACAAAGACGGAGGTTACATCGGTTTTGTTCCTGTGGAAAGACTCGATAGTGCTGTATTAGAAGAAATTGAAGTTCTTGATATTGACGACATTACCAAACCTATCAGATTGGGAACGGACCTTAACTACGGGTATGAAATTTTAAAAGTGCTTAGCAATAATCCTGAACATAGACTAACACTCGATAATGATTACGATATTATAAAAAGTTATACACTGTTTTATAAAGAAAACGAGGAAATGGAAAAGTGGATCAACGAATTACGGGAGTCGATTTATGTTGATGTAAAATATTAAATGCTAATTAACGCATTTCAAGCTAAAATACTGATCAACACACACAAAAAAAGAAATCTTCCTGATAATGGATATCTTGCTTAAGAGCGAATATAGTGCGATTCTTATTATAATCGTCACTGTAATTTCCTTCTTATTATCCTACTTCTTCTACAGGAAATCCAAACTAAAATCTCCACTAAAATATATACTGTCATTCATACGTTTTCTTTCTGTTTGGTTTATACTCGTTTTATTTTTATCCCCCGTACTGTCTTATCTAATTGAAACAACTCAAAAACCCATAAACATTTTCTTAATAGATAATTCACTTAGTTTAAGTATTGATAAAAAAGATTCCCTCCTAATAGAAACACTGACCAAGAAAATAGCTGACATTGAAAACAATAAATCTGAAAACAAATATTACCTTTTCTCGAACGGCTTGAATGAGGAAATAGATGAAAGTGGCTTTGATGCATTAGAATTAAGCAACCGTGATAATAATGAGACTGATTTATCGAAAGCTTTGCAAACTCTCTTTGAAAGATTCGAAAACAAAAATATTTCTTCTTTAAATATCATATCCGACGGTATAATAAACTCCGGTGGCAATCCTTCTCATTTTACAAAGCTGTTCGATATCCCTGTGAATTATTTTCTCATCGGTGACACAACTCAAAAACCCGATCTTCTGATAAAAGATATTTTTTTTAATAAAGTTGCCTTCATTGAAAGCATGACTCCGCTGGATGTTGAAATAAATTCTTTCCATTTCGATAAAAACATAAAAGTAAATCTTTATGAAGACGGCAGCTTAATCGATACCCGGATAATAGAGGTTAATAAGAACTCCACTTCATACAATGCTTCGTTTAAATTAATCTCGCCTGTTGAATCGATAAGAAAATATCATATAGAAATTGAAGCCGAACCGAACGAAATAACGAATAAAAACAACTTCAGTGAATTTTTTATCAGGTATGTGGATAACAAGTTCAAGATACTCGTTCTCTCCGGAGGACCGAGTGCTGACTTTGCTTTTATATCAGAGGAAATTAAAAAGATTAAAAATTTCGAAGCAGAATTCCGAACACAAAAATCTGCAAACGAATTTTATGAAGGTCAAATTCCTGATATGAACGATGTTCAGGCATTCATATTCATCGGTTTTCCTACTTCTATCACGAATGTTAATATATTAAACGACATTAAAAAAAGTATTGAAAAAAATGAATCCTCTCTCTTTTTTATTGCAAGCCGAAATATTGATTATAAAAAATTATCTTTACTCGAAAACAACCTGCCTTTTAAAACTGTTTCTGCTTCCAATATTGAAAAAGAAATAGGTGTGAAGACTGTAAGTAATTTAGATACTGATATACTCGATAATTTTTCAGATAGAAATGGGTTTTTAAGGACTCTTGAACTTGTTAATTCTCTTCCAGGTATTTATAAATCAGGAACGGTTTTTTCGTTCAATCCTGAAGCTGAAACTATTTTAATATCAAGCCCCGGACATGAACCTATTCTTGTAACACAAAACACAACTAAGAATAAATCAGCAGCATTCCTTGGACATGGAATTTACAAATGGAGATTGAATCCTGCTATAACAAATTCAGAAAAGGTTCTGACTGGAATTTTAACAGGGGTTATCTTATCGATAACGGACAAAGAAAAGAAAAAGAAATTCAACGTTGAAACTTCCAAACAAATTTATTCACCCCATGAAACGATTAAATTTACGGGCATCATAAACGATAACACTTTGAAAGGTGGTTTAAAAATTAAGGTCAGAATGTATAATGAAAAATTTAAAGAGGAGATTGAATTGAAAAAAACGGGTAATTTCAATTTCGAAGGACAGACAAATATTATGACACCCGGTGACTACTTTTTCACAGCAGAGCTGTATTCAAAAGGAAAACTTACCGAATCCGATACAAAGAAATTTTCGATTGGTGTAAACAATTTTGAATACAAAAAAACAAGGTCGGATAATAGTATCTTACAAAACCTTGCTTTATCGACTAACGGAAATGAATTTACTAACGAAGATATAAAAAAGATAAATGAATTAATTTATCAAGCTAATATTCGTGAGACACAATCGATGAAAAGTTCAGAATATGTTTTTTTAAATTTTAATTTGTATTATCTTTTCATAGTAATTTTTCTTTTATCTCTCGAATGGTTTTTGAGAAAAAGATACAATTTACCTTGAGCTTCAAATTGTATGGGATTAAATTTTGAACTTTTAAAAGTTTGAATTTGTCATAGATTTATATATCTTAATACTGCATTGAAAAAACTTTATGTAACAATATTATTCTGTATTCTAACCGCTATTGCAACAGATTCATATTCCCAGCAATACTGGCTTACTTTAAATAGTCCGACGAATTACAATCTCGTAAGCTGCTCTTTTGTAGATAGTTTGAGAGGATGGGCAGCGGGTGACACTGGTACTATCATTCGGACAACAAACGGAGGACAAAACTGGAATTTTCAAAATTCGAGCGTCGGGAATGAACACATAGCTTACATCTTTTTCCTGAACCAAAGATTAGGCTGGGGGGTATCCTGGGATCAAACTTTCGACACTAACTCGTACGGTTCAAATGTTCTAAGAACTACCAACGGAGGATTAATCTGGCAGCATATTCGTTACCCGGTTGACAATATTTTTATCAATACGATTACTTTCGTTGACTCTCTTACAGGTTATATGGGCGGATATCCCGGGATTTTTGTAAAAACAACAGACGGTGGTTTACACTGGAGCCAGGTGGAAATTGATTCTTCTTTCTTTGCAGGGTTTCCAGTTCATAGAATCAAGTTTTTAAATCCCCAATACGGTTATGCATGCGGAGGTGTAATGGACATTGCTGGAGTCGTCTGGAGGACGACAAACTTTGGAGAATTCTGGTACGCTACAGGAATTGGACCCGAACCAATATTCGGAATAGAAATTTTTAATACACAAAACGCTATATGTGCCGGTGGTGATTTAGAATATGGCAGCACAACATCGAAAACAACTAACGGTGGTATTAACTGGAGCTATGATACCTCGGGCATATTTGGGATTGCATATTCTTTATCATTCCGGACGAGATCTGAAGGATGGGCACCTCTGGGATTTTCGCAGAAATGGATGTATACACTTGATTCCGGAAAAACCTGGCGGGCTTCTAATACTCCCGATAACAGCAGTATTTACGACGTGCAGTTTACTGATAGAAGAAACGGTTTTGCTGTCGGAGACCATGGAGTAATTTTGAAATATAATTCTGCATTAATCAACATTCCGAATAGTATTTCAAATACGATGCCTTCTGAAAATATATTATATCAGAATTATCCTAATCCATTTAACCCGGTTTCGAAGATTAAATTTCAAATATCTAAATCGACAAATGTAAAATTAGTCGTCAATGATGTGCTCGGTAGAGAAGTAGTTATTCTGTTACACAATAATCTCAATCCTGGTACATACGAGGTGGAGTTCAACGGCACAAATCTATCGGGCGGTGTATATTTTTATCAGTTAATTGGCGGAGATTTTTATGAATCAAAAAAAATGCTTCTCATAAAATAGATTATAAATCAAATCCTAAATTTTATTTTAATTTTATTTGTTTTAACTTTTGATAATTGATAAATTCACTATATACAAAATGAAAAGCATGACCAGGCTTAAACAAATACTGATAATTTTCTTACTCTTCACAGCATCAGTGAATGCATACTCTGTGGATTACTGGTTGCAGCTTAACAGTCCAACAACCCGTTTCTTACGCAGCGTAACATTTCTTGACAGTTTAAACGGTTGGGCAGGAGGAGATTCAGGAACAATAATTCATACCTCCGACGGTGGTATAAGCTGGGTAGTACAGCCTACCGACATTGAATTTGACCATATTAACTGTATTTTCTTTTTGAATGAAAACCTGGGATGGGCGTTAGCATGGGATATTACATGGGACACGGTTTCAACCTACGGAACTATAATGTTGAAAACAATTAACGGGGGGGTTAACTGGACGAGCGAACGCTATCCTGTAAATGATGTTTTCTTTAATACAATAACATTCCTTGATTCTCTTACAGGATACATGGGAGGAGTTCCTGTAAATCTCGTTAAAACCACTGACGGCGGTGATAATTGGGCTTTATGTAATATTGATTCTGTAGTTATTGCAGGTTTTCCTGTAGCGAGTTTTTCCTTTTATAACCCGCGAATCGGTTATGCAAGCGGTGGTTATATTGATATAGCAGGTGTAATCTGGAAAACTACTAACTATGGTCAGTTCTGGACTGCTAAAGCAGTCGGACCCGAGCCCGTTAATGGGATGATGTTATTCGATTCGGTAAGAGTACTTGGCGTAGGTGGTGATTACGAATACGGAACGGGAATCGTGAGAACAACCAACGGGGGAACAAACTGGGAATACGAAAACCTGCAAATATTCGGAATAGCTTACGCCGTTGCTTTCAGGACTCATGCAGAAGGTTGGGCACCTCTCGGCTTTGCACAGAAGTGGATTTACACACTCGACTCCGGTAAGACATGGCTAAATACTGACACTCCTGACAGCAGTATGATATACGACGTTCTGTTTACGGATAAAAGGAATGGCTTCGCTGTAGGAGAGGATGGCGTAATCCTGAAATACAACCAGGCAGCTATTAACGTGCCTAACAATCAAAACATATTACCGGAAGAAAGCACGCTGTACCAGAATTACCCGAACCCGTTCAATCCCTCTACCGTTATCAGGTACTCACTGTCGCAGACAAGCTACGTGGCTCTAAAAATATACGACCTGCTCGGAAGAGAGGTCATGACAGTCGTAAACGACGTGCAAAGAGCAGACAACTATTCAATAAACTTTTCCGGAACCAGCCTGCCCTCGGGCGTTTACTTCTACAGGCTCTTCACAAGAACACTCAATTCTAAAGACACAAAGGAAAGTGTGATAACGAGGAAGATGGTACTGGTGAAGTGATTTATTATATTATTTAACTTTCCTTTTTTGGTGTCGTTTATAGTACTATCCTGATATGTTTCTACTTCCAGCTTGCGGGTCGAACCTTATCATGTTTTGCCTTTCATAAGTATTGTATATTATGATAATACATACTTAGGTAGTGATTCAACAATCCAATAGAAAAATGTCCTTGACATTAAAAATGATGTGGTATATATTTACCACGTAGTAATTTATTACCACATTAAATTTTTAAGGAGAATAAAAATGAAAAAATTTGGAGAATTTATAAAAGATTTACGTATTGAAAAACGCATTACACTTCGGGAGTTTTGTAGATTGACAAATTTTGATCCGAGTAATTGGAGTAAAATCGAAAGAGGAGTCCTCCAACCTCCAAAAAGCAAAGAAGTACTTGAAGAAATAGCAAAGATATTATCAGTAAAGAAAAATAGTGAAGATTATAATTTATTAATGGATTTAGCTGCAATATCTTTTATACCACTAGATTTAATTGATGAAAAATCTATTGTAGATAAACTGCCGGTATTTTTTCGTACTTTGAGAGGAAATCCACCTACTAAAGAGGAATTAAAGGAGTTAATAAAAATAATAAAAGAAGAGTAAATTGAATAAGTTTAAACCAAAACGGTTAAGTTGGGAAGTAATTCGAGATAGAGCAGAAGAATTTAGAAGAAAATATGTAAATCCAGTTGATCTGATACCGGTACCAATAAATGAAATTGTTGAACTTGATTTAAAAATTACTCCTTGGCCCAAAAAGGGATTAATTCAAAAAATTGATGTAGATGGATTTCTTACAAAAGATCTTAAATATATTTTTATCGATGAAGATATTTATTATGATCAAAGATACGAAAATCGTTTGAGATTTACTTTTGCTCATGAGATAGGGCATTTTGTTTTACATAAAAAAGAAATTCAAAACTGTGAATTTAGAACTGAGGAGGATTGGATTCGATTCCGAGAAGAAATGTCTGAAGATGACCTTTTATGGTTTGAACAACAAGCATATGAGTTTGCAGGAAGACTTTTAGTACCTGTTAATATTTTACGTAATGAACTGAATAATAATAAAGATAAAATAAAATTGTTTTTTGACGTATATAACAGTAATAGTGAGGAATTTTTAATTCAAGCGATATCTCGTGTTATTTGTGATAAATTTTGTGTTTCAGAAAAAGTAATATTTCGTCGCATAAAAAGTGAAAAAATTAATATAAAATCATATTCTAAATAAAAATAATTTACTATGGCAAAAAAAAACAGTAAAATTTACAAAAAAGGACATCAGTAATCTACCTAATAACAAGCCTGTTGTTTATAAGATACTTTCTTCAACAAACAAGAATAATTATACTGGAATTGCAAAAAGAGGTAGAGTACAAGATAGAGTTGAGGAACATATTAGCAAGATACCAGGTGCTAAGGTTCAGATTGAACAGATGCCTTCTATATTGGATGCTGCTAAGAAAGAATCTAACATTATAACTAGATCAAAACCTAAATATAATAAAAAAGGAAAATAGTAAAAGTAAAAGGCATTCGAAATCTTTAACTTAAAACATTCGGAGTTATACTAAATATTGAAATAAAAAAAGTATTATTGTATAATTGATACTTAGTTATAATGTACCGTCAGCCCCGTTTTCTCAGGACTGACAGCATTTAACATTCAAAATTTAAAATTCAACATTTACCCTGTGAAATGCGAAGCAATTCCGACTTGTCGGAATTATTTCACAGGGTCATAATCCCTACGGACTCGGCGGCTCCTCTCCACCACCTCCACCACCTAAATCATAAATCTCCCTCGAATTAAAATACTCCTC
>CAYYJH010000066.1:0-15258 GCA_964472195.1 uncultured Ignavibacteriaceae bacterium
TATAAATAACAATTCGCAGAGTCCTCTCTGCGAGAGAGACTCTACTCGAACATTACAACAAACTCTCCTCCGTGCATCGCCATGTTTCTCTCTACCTGGCTGTAGACAGGCGTGTAATGTTTTTACTAATGTCAGGCATAACACGCCAAGGTTCCCCGAAGGGGCAGGCATACCGCGCGCGAACTGTCATCTGACTAACGTCAGTAGCCAGATATATTTTTTTAGGTTACGAAAGAGGACTTTCGTAACCAGTATGAAGGAAAATATATAACATCAATCTAAGCCCTCACCGGACACTTAATCGGAACCAAATATGTTATATATTGTATAAAAATTAAATTTTGTATAACTTGAATTGTACAAAATCATTAAAAATGAAAAAGTATTTAGCAAAATTCCGCAAGAATATAGTAATTCACACTACTGTATTATTAACATTCCTGCTTTTTTCAGTATCAATCCTTTACAGCTGCGGAGCGAATATATTCTCCGAAGAGGATGATGTTCAAATCGGCAGGGACCTTGACAGGGAGATAAAATCCCGTCCGAATGAATTCCCGATGCTGAGAGGTCATCAGGATATTAAGGATTATGTATCGGGTTTAGGCAGGTATGTTTTAAACAACTCGAGCAGGATAAAATACAAGAATGTATTTCCGTACACTTTCCAGGTTATAAATGATACAATTGTAAATGCATTCTGTACACCGGGTGGTTTTATCTATGTATATACAGGTCTTATGAGGTTTGTCGATAATGAAGCCACATTAATTGGTGTAGTCGCACATGAAATTGCGCACGCAGAAAAACGTCATATGACACAAAGGTTGACTGCGTATTATGGTGTAAGTGCTTTATTGAGTCTTGTTCTTGGCAGTAACCCTAATCAAGCAGCAGAGATTGCAGCGAATTTGTTCGTCGGGATTGGATTCCTTGCTAACAGCCGTGCGGATGAAGAAGAAGCCGATAATTATTCTATCAGGTACCTGATGACAACTAAATACTACCCGGGAGCAATCTCTTTCTTCTTCGATAAGATAAAAGAAGAACAAAAGAAAAAGGGAACTACGCCGGGCGACCTGGACAGACTTCTTTCTACACACCCGCTTCCGCAGGACAGGATAGACAATGTACATTATCAATTGAAAAAATTGAAAATCAACGCTGACCCAACGAAGGGTATTTTTACAGAAGAATATCAACGAATAAAAACTAAATTACCGAATTAAAAATTTATTTAAATGAAACCGATAACTATCACTTTAATAATACTTGTATCCTTTTTCATCGCGAAGGATATTTTTTCACAGGGTTTAATTAAGGACGACAGTTATAAATTTAAATTAACCCTGCCTTCTGATTGGTCTGTAACAAAGACAGAAGAAACGGATAAGAAGGATGCTATATCTTACGCAATTGAGAAGAAAGATGGAAAGAATTCTATAATGCTTCTTGCGTTTCGTGTTGGTAATGTAAAAAACATCGATGACTTAATATACACACTGGAAAAAGATTTAACTCTGAACATACCGGAAAAGTACAGTGATTATACCGATTTTGATTATGGTTCTTACGACGGGAGGTGGGCGGTTTATAAGGATTCTGAATTTGTTGAAACGATTTATTATTACAGAACCAAGAACAGCGATTCAGAAAATAATTATACTTACATGCTGCGGTTCATTACGGATGGCAGCTATCACAACTCTGACGTAGAAAAGGAAATAGAGGATATAGCGAAGACATTTACTCCTACGTTATAAAATACTGAACAGTATAAAGCCGGGTTAAGAACGATAATTAACAAAATTAAATTCCTATCCCGGTTTTTTTTTATATCAAACTCAATCTCTTGATCCCCTCTCTTTTAAAGAAAAGCGGGAAAATGAAAGGTGAATAAGTTTGTTTATAATAATTTTCAAGAGACAACATCTAAATTTTAATTGTTTGATATAATAAACCAAAATATTCTAATTGGATATGTATCTCAATAATAATTTGGATTGTTTAGGAATGGATTGTTATTCTTTTCATCGAATATTGTAGTTGGTTCCATATGTCCGGGAAAAAGGTTATAACTATCTGAGCATTTTTCGAAGAGCTTGTTGTTTATTGAATCTAATAAAATCTCGAAGCTTCCCATAGGGAGGTCTGTTCTACCGACAGAGTTTTTAAAAATGAGATCACCACAAAAGACATTTTTATTTTTGTGGTCAACGATACAAACACTGCCAGGCGAGTGCCCGGGTGTATGAATGAAATTAAACTTTGTATCTCCAAGTTTGAGTTCTGTTTCCTCTGTTATATACATATCGAAGGAAGGCGGTTTAGCTATCTCTATACCGAACATACGCGATTGCTCTAATGAATTATCTACTAAGAACAGGTCATCTTTATGTATCAACATGGGAACATTGAAAGTATCTCTGGCAAATTTGTTACCAAGTATATGGTCGATGTGTCCGTGAGTGTTTATTAAGTATTTTATATTTATTTTATTCCCTTCGATGAAGTTTATTACGGTATTATCTTCTTCGGTTGAGTATGTTCCGGGGTCTATGATGATACCTTCTTTGCTATTTTCATCATAATAAATGAAACAGTTCATCTGGAATGGGTTTACAACGAATTGTTTTGTTTTCATAAATTATATATAAATTGATTTTACTTTTTAATTTAAATACTTTTATTGTCCTATAAATGGATGAGTTCAACAAAATTAAAATAATTGCGACTAACCGTAAAGCTAATTTTCAATACTTTATTCTCAAAAAGTATGAAGCGGGAATTGTTTTAGTCGGTACAGAAGTCAAGTCGTTAAGAGATTCAAAGGTTAATTTACAGGAAAGTTACGCAAAGTTTAAGAAGGATGGTTTATGGTTAGTGAACTGTCACATCAGCGAATACAAATATGGAAACCTTAATAACCATGAACCATTGCGAGAGAGAAAATTGTTACTTAACAAAAGCGAGTTAAGAAAAATTAGAGTTCAGATGCAGGAAAAGGGATTAACATTAATTCCTTTGAAAATTTATTTTAAGGGTTCATTGATAAAAATGGAGATGGGTATTGCAAAGGGAAAGAAATTATACGATAAACGTGAGTCTATTAAAAAGAGAGAAACAGAAAGAAAATTAAAAAGAATATAATATGTTCGCATCACTGAATGAGCAAATGGATATAATCCGAAAGGGAACGGTCGAAATAATTCCCGAAGATAATCTTGCCAGGAAATTGGAAAGGTCGATATTAGAGAAAAAGCCTCTTAACATAAAGTTAGGATGCGATCCATCAAAACCGGATTTACATATAGGGCACGCAGTTGTTTTAAATAAGTTAAGAGAGTTTCAGGATTTCGGACATACAGCAATACTAATTGTTGGGGATTTTACAGGGATGATAGGAGATCCATCGGGAAAGAATAAAACTCGCCCACAGCTCACGTTTGAAGAAACGCGAAAGAATGGTTTAACTTACTATGAGCAGGCTTCGAAGATCCTCGATAAAAAGAAAACGAAGATTGTTTATAATTCGGAGTGGTTGAGTAAATTGGACATGAAGGATATTATTGATATCTTAAGTAAGTTTACCGTTCAGCGAATACTTGAGCGAGACGATTTCACTAACAGACTAAGAGAAGAACAGGAGATTTCTTTGCATGAAATACTTTACCCGATAATGCAGGGTTATGATTCTTATGCGATTAATTCTGATGTAGAGCTTGGTGGTACCGATCAGAAATTTAACAATCTCATCGGGAGAGATATGCAAAAGAGATTCGGAAAAGAACCGCAAGTTGTGATATTAATGCCTTTGCTCGAAGGTACGGATGGAAATGAAAAAATGAGCAAGTCACTCGATAATGCAATAGGCATAACTGATACACCGGAAGATATATTCGGGAAGACGATGAGTATTCCTGATCCTTTGATCTACAAGTACTTCGAACTTGCAACAATGATTAATCAGGAAGAGTTATTAAAAATTAAGAACACATTAGAAGATATTTCGAATAATCCAAGGGATATGAAAAGAAAATTAGGTTACGAACTTGTGAAACTTTATTATGATAAGGATACGGCAAAAAAATCAGTTGAAGAATTCGACAAAATATTTATTAAGAAAGAAGTCCCTGATGATATACCGGAATATAAATTATCCGAAGATACGATAAAGCTGATAAATTTAATGACTATTACAAAACTTACTGATTCAAATACAAACGGACGGAGACTGATACAGCAAGGGGGAGTCAGTATAGATGGAAAAAAAATTGAGGATGTTAATACAACTGTAAACAACAAAAAGGAATTTATTCTAAAGGTTGGAAAAAGAAAGTTTCTGAAAGTGATTCCAGCATAAGTAAAAAGATTTGTAGTGTAAAACAATTTTGTGTAATTCTGTGTTTTTGTGACAAAGAAAATTTTTTTGTAGAACTTTACATAAAAATCAGTAGTATTTAAATATAAATAAGATTTCATAATCAATTTTTTAAGGAGAGATTAATTGTTTGTACCCACCAAAATGTTCTTCACAAAAGGTGTAGGCAAGCATAAGGATAAACTGCAGTCATTCGAGTTAGCATTAAGGCAAGCAGGGATTGAAAAAAGTAATCTTGTGCAGGTCTCAAGTATATATCCGGCGAAGTGTAAAAAGTTAACTAAAGAACAGGGTATTACGCTATTGAAACCGGGTGCTATTACTTTTTGTGTAATGGCAAAGAATAGTACGAACGAGCCTAACAGGTTAATAGCTGCTTCTATAGGTGTTGCACTTCCAAAGGATGGAAGTTACTATGGCTACATTTCTGAGCATCATCCTTTTGGAGAAACAGGTAAAGTCTCGGGTGAGTATGCAGAAGACCTTGCAGCAACTATGCTGGCTACCACTCTTGGTATTGAATTTGCTCCTGAAACTGCGTGGAATGAAAGAGAAAATGTGTACAAGTCAAGCGGAAAAATATTCAAATCTTTTAACATAACACAATCTGCAGAGGGAGATAAAAACGGTTTATGGACAACTGTTGTTTCATGTGCAGTTATGCTGCCGTGATGAATGTTCACGAAATTGAACTTGATAGTCTAATGGTTTGTTGAGGTGTATAAATTCTAAAGAATAAAATTACCATGACCAAAGCTATATGGAATGATGTCGTTATTGCGGAAACGGATAATTACGAGGTAGTCGAAAATAATATCTATTTTCCTCCTGAATCGATCAAAAAGGAATACTTCAAAGAGAGTGATACACATTCGGTTTGTCCATGGAAAGGAACTGCGAATTATTACACGATCGTTGTTAATGGAAAATTGAATAAAGATGCAGCATGGTATTATCCAGAAGCGAAAGATGCCGCAAAAAATATCGAGGGATATGTTGCATTCTGGCGAGGGGTTGAAATTGAAGAGTAAATGTTAGAGTATATAAGCATAATTATTCAGCCCGCTTTAAGCGGGCTTTTTTAATGTTCATTTTCCAGAAAACCTTGAGAGTAAGTAATTCTGGAATTGTTTTATGAGCCCGGGATATTTGTAACAGCGAACCTCCTTGTTGTTAACATATATTGTGATATCATTATTATGAAACGTGTAATTAAAATCATATTTGACAATGTTGGTGAGTATCTCATCGAACAATTCCTGCTCCGTGAGTTCATTTGTCGTTTTACGTGAGTGTGTCATACTGCACCAGTTCCCATTTAAAATCTTCGAGGTTAAACGATAGTTCACATATGATATCCTGCGCTTCACAGATAACGGTGTAGTGGTACACAAAACTGTTTCCCTGCGGTATCTTCCACCTGGAATTTATTTTCGAGACATGAAAAATGTCGTTTTTCCATTTGAACTTGACTATGTTAAGTTCAAGGTTGTGAAAGAAAGCTATAACTTCTACCGGTTCAAAAATTTGATTTTGCATTTTTTTCTTATGACCATAATAATTTATGGTATATATAGGAAAAAGTCAAGTATGATAGAATTTCATCCTGTGGTTGCTGGCGTTTGTCTATTGAAACCCCTAGTAAATTAATTTCTTATTTCAAATTTAATAGTTAATTTAATGGTAAATTCTGGTGTAACTTTGTGCCTTTGTTGTAAAACTATAGCCGCTCCCATAGGGATCCCTTTGGGATAAGACACCAAGACATTAAGAAACACTAAATATTAGGAAAAAATACTAATGATACTTCCATTTAATAAATTACCCGGGTACAATTCAATTTTTTTAGATTATATTAACAATTTTGAGAAACTTGCTTCCTTCTTTGAATCCGATTACCGGGCTAAAGAAGATTATCTTAATACAATTCGTAACAAGCAGGAGAATTATTTAAGGGACAAAGATTTCACAAGAGATACAATAGCCGATATTTTAAAAAAGCAGAATGAATTTTTCAACTCTTCTGGGAAAACCTTTGAAAATATAGAACTCCTGCGAAAAGATAATACTTATGCAATCGTAACAGGGCAGCAGCTCGGGATGCTTACGGGCAATTACTATACAGTAATTAAAGCTCTCAATTCGATACAATTAGCGGAAAGGTTAAGTATTCAATATCCTGAATACAATTTCATCCCAATATTCTGGCTTGAAGCCGATGACCATGATTTTCTTGAGGTGAATCACATAAATATTTTTAATCAGGAAAATCAAATCGTTGGTATAAAATATTTCGAGAATGGTGTTGAAGAAGAAAAATATTTAAAGCCGGTTGGTTCGCTCCTGTTTGACGAAACCATACAGCAATTTAAAAATGAATTAAGGTCGAGCTTACAGGATACCGATTTTAAAGAATCAATTTTAAATTATGTTGATGAGTCTTATAAACAAGGTGAGAGTTTTATAACAGCATTCACACGGTTTATGAATAAAATAATTAAGGATTCAGGTTTAATATTTATCAATCCTACAGACAAAGATTTTAAAAGAATTCTCATACCTGTATTTGAAAAAGAACTTAACACATATCCTGCTTCGTGTGAAATAGCTGTTGATACATCTGCAAAAATTGAACGCAACTATGAACCGCAGGTTAAACCCAGACCAATAAATATTTTTTACATTCACAATTCCAACCGCTATCTCGTAGAACCAAGACCGGAAGAGATTTTTGCTTTAAAAAATTCACGTAAGAAATTTAGTAAGAGTGAATTATTCGATATATTGTATTCATCTCCTGAAAGATTCAGCAGTAATGTAATGTTAAGACCAATCTGCCAGGATTATTTACTCCCAACGATTGCATACATTGGCGGTCCTTCTGAAGTTGCCTACTTTGCACAGTTTAAGGGTGTATATGAATTTTTTAATATTAAAATGCCGGTAATATACCCGAGAACTTCAGCAACACTGCTTGAGAGTAAGGTGAAGAATTTTTTAACGAAGTATGCTTTAAAATTTGAGGAGTTATTCGATGCAAAACAGGTGAGTGAAAAATTACTAAGACAGATGGGGAATGTAAATGTTGATGAACTTTTTGACAGGTATGTTGATGAATTAAATGCTTTAGGATATGACTTCGAAAAAGAAATCGAAAAAATAGATAAGAACCTTATAAACTCATTTAAGAATAAAAGTGAAAGATATATTGACACTGTTAATATGCTTAAGGGAAAATTTGTCGATTCTCAGATTACGCAAAATAAAGCATCTATCGAGAAGCTCAGATCAGTTATGAGGAATGTTAATCCGGATGAAAATTTACAGGAGCGTTTTATAAATATAGTTTACTTTCTTAACAAATACAGTTTAGAACTAATAGGTTATTTAAAAGATAATCTAGAAATAGACAACTTTGCTCACCAGATTTTAGATCTCAACATCGAACCGTTATAAAGACTATCGCGAAACTTTTAACATTATTTGATTAAGTTTGGAAAAATATTAATTCTCAGGTTCTCTTCTTTAGGCGATATCGTATTAACTTTTCCTTTAATTTCAGTTCTGCGAAGAAAATACCCTTCAGTTGAAATTCATTTTGCCGCAAAAGAAAAATACATACCCCTCTTGAGAATGAATACACAGATTAATAAGTTTTTAATATACAAAGGGGAACCACTAAAAACATTTAGAAGAAAAATAAAAAATACTAATTATGATTTAATAATTGACCTCCAGAAAAACTTTAGAAGTATTTATTCAACGAGATCTACTAATACAAAAGTTCTAAGGTATAAAAAAGATAACTTTAAAAAATTTCTTCTGGTTAGCTTCAAAATAAATCTTACGGATGTTGTCACTCCTGTTTATAAAAAATACATGTTATCACTCCAGGACTATCTTGAGGAAATCGATTATAGATTTATGCCCACAGAATTAGATTTCGACAGAAGGCGTATTGTTAAACAGGATTATGTAGTAATAGCACCGTCGTCTAAACATTTTACAAAAACATTTCCAACAGAGAAATTTGCAGAGTTAATAAAAAATATAAAACATCACAAAATTGTGTTAGTAGGGGAGAAAACTACGAAGGATATGTCAATTTGCAGATACCTCAGCAAAATATCCGATAACATTATCAATTATTGCGGTAAGATGAATTACCAGGCACTGGCAAACGTTTTGTATTACAGCGATGTTGTGGTATGTAACGACAGCGGAATATTGCATTTATCGGAAGCATTAAGAAAAAAAGTTATAGCAATTTTTGGGAGTACTGTAAAAGAGTTTGGATTCTATCCGCAGCTCGAAGATTCGCGTGTTATGGAGGTTAAAAATTTAAAATGCAGACCTTGTACGCACATCGGCAGGTATAAATGTCCTCTGAAGCATTTCAAGTGTATGGAGGAGATTAAGGTTTCAGATTTCCCGATTCTATAAAATAATATTTTTGTTAGTGATATTGTTTGCAATTATTTGTAAATTGAACGCTATTTTTTAATATTAAACATAAATACATAAATAACAGGAGTTGTATAACGGTGATTATTGGAGTACCAAAAGAAATAGTTAAAGGAGAAAACCGGGTTTCGGTTACTCCTGACACAGCCGGAAAATTAATTAAATTAGGATTTGATGTAATAGTAGAAAAGGGTGCTGGTTTCTGTGCAAGTTTTACTGATGAAAAGTACATAGCTGCAGGAGCTAAGATTATAGAAAATGTATCCGACCTTTTTACACAAGCTGATATAGTATTAAAAGTACAAAAGCCGGTTTTTAACAATAAGCTGAACAAGGATGAAATTGATTTAATAAAAAAAGGCACGATGCTGATTACATTCTTATTCCCGCTTAACTTCCCTGAGCTTGCGAAAGATTGTGCAGCACGGGGGATAGATGTTATATCGATGGATTCTATTCCGAGAATAACAATTGCACAGAAAATGGATGCGTTGAGTTCGCAGGCTAATCTTGCGGGTTATAAAAGCGTTCTAATGTGTGCGAATGAATTAGGGAAAATATTCCCTTTGATGATGACTGCTGCAGGAACCATTACACCCGCAAAAGTTGTGATAATGGGAGCAGGTGTTGCAGGTCTTCAGGCATTGGGAACAGCCAAAAGACTTGGAGCAGTTGTCGAGGTTTCAGATATAAGACCTTCTGTGAAGGAAGAAGTTCAAAGTCTGGGAGGAAGGTTCATTGAAGTCGAAAGCGATGAATCCTTGCAGGATGAAGGCGGTTATGCAAAGGAAGTATCAGAAGATTTTTTAAGGAAACAAAAAGCACTTCTCTTTAAGCATATTACTGAAGCAGATATTGTAATTACGACAGCATTAGTTCCGGGAAAGAAAGCACCTGTTCTTGTAACAGAGGAAATGGTAAAGAACATGAAACCCGGTTCTGTCATACTTGACATGGCAGTTGAGTTTGGTGGTAATTGTGAACCGAGTGAAGCGGGTAAGACAATAATTAAACATAATGTGAAAATTATCGGGGAGACCAATATACCGAGTCTTGTTCCTGTGAACGCAAGTGAAATGTATTCAAAAAATCTTCTCAGTCTTATTCAGCATTTTTCTAAGGATGGGAAATTAGAAATAGACGGAGACGACGAAATTCTAAAGTCTGCCTTGATTTCATACGAAGGTGAAGTCGTGCAAGAAAAAGTTTTAGAAATTATAAAAATACAAAATTAAAATGGATAACACTCTTTTAATGTTAATATATGTCTTTGTCCTGGCAATCTTTATAGGGTTTGAGCTTATAACAAAAGTTCCGCCTACATTACATACACCACTGATGTCAGGGTCAAACGCAATTTCCGGAATTACGATTGTCGGTGCATTAGGTTCGGTTTTAAGTGCTCATACCGGAAGTACAGAAATAGCAATTATACTCGGAACAGTTGCAATTGTTTTTGCTACAATAAATGTTGTTGGTGGGTATCTTGTTACCGACCGAATGTTAAAAATGTTTAAAAAGAAGAAATCATAAATGGAAACTATAAAAATAATAACATACTTTTCTTATCTAATAGCATCGGTTTTATTCATATTTGGGATAAAAATGTTGGGTTCACCCAAGACAGCAAGAAAGGGTAATTTTTATTCAGCAGTGGGAATGTTTATTGCTGTTGTGGTAACCCTAATAGATCAAGGTATTTTAAATTATCAATACATTCTAATAGGAATAATTATTGGTTCAATTGTAGGTGCAACAATTGCGATAAAAGTAAAGATGACTGCAATGCCGCAGATGGTTGGACTCTTAAATGGTTTTGGCGGTGGTGCATCTACGCTTGTAGCTTTTTCTGTATATTACGATCAGCTTTCAGTACCGAACCCAAATCTTAATATTCAATTTACCATTGCTGTTATATTAAGTATTTTAATCGGAACGGTGACATTCAGTGGTTCATTAATAGCATTTGGAAAACTGCAAGGTATTGTCTCAGGAAAAGTAATCAAATTTCCTCTGCAAAATCCTTTGAGTATATTATTAATAGCGGCTGCTTTAGTGTTATTAGTAATGGGAGTAGTAAATCCCCAGGATGCCACTCCATATTTAATAATAGCTGGAATTGCATTAGTCCTTGGTGTTCTGCTTGTATTACCGATAGGGGGCGCTGATATGCCAGTTGTTATCTCTTTGCTGAACTCTTATTCAGGAATCGCAGCAATGACAACTGGTTTTGTACTTAACAATAGTATGCTTATAATTGCTGGTTCTCTTGTGGGTGCATCGGGTATTATTCTTACGAATATTATGTGCAAAGGCATGAACCGTTCATTGATGAACGTGGTTTTAGGTGGTTGGGAAAATGCCGGTACAATTACAACCGCAGATGCAAAAAAAGTTGATATAAAATCTGTTGACTCTGAAGAAGCGGCGATGATTTTTGATGCTGCCAGTAAAGTTATTATTACACCCGGTTACGGTATGGCAGTTGCTCAGGCACAACATGCTGTTAAAGAGTTGATGAATGTCTTAGAGAAGAAAGGGATAGATGTCAAGTTTGCTATTCACCCTGTTGCGGGAAGAATGCCCGGACATATGAATGTACTTCTTGCTGAAGCAGATGTCCCTTATGATAAACTGTTTGCACTTGAGGATATAAATGATGAATTTAGTAATACGGATGTAGCACTCGTCATTGGAGCGAATGACGTCGTCAATCCTGCTGCAAGGCATGATAAGAATAGTCCGATATACGGTATGCCGATTTTGAATGTCGATTATGCAAAGACAGTTATTATGAATAAGCGGTCTATGGCTTCGGGTTATGCTGGAATAGATAATGAATTATTCGGATATCCAAATAACCTAATGTATTTTGGAGATGCTAAGGATGCAATTGGTAAACTAACGAACGAAATAAAAAATCTTTAACGGATATTTCCAGTCGTTATTTACCCGTAAATATCGGTTTACGTTTTTCAAGGAAAGCTCTTTTCCCTTCAAGATAATCAGAACTTTCATACGCATGATTACGTAATTCCTGAACGCGTTCGAATGTTGAAGGATTTATCGGGTCTGAACTTCCCAGAATATTCAGCTGTTCTTTTATTACGGATATACTTAGTGGTGAGTTATGTGTTATACCTTTAGCAAGTTTATAAGTAAACTCTTCAATCTCTTCTGCTGGAAGCAGGTAATTGAGTATACCGAGATTATTTGCTCTTTGAGCAGTGATAGGTTTTGCTGTGAAAAACATTTCTTTTGCTACGTTCAATCCCAGTATATTTAGGAAATGCAAAATTCCGGATGAGTTATAGGGAACACCAATCTTCGCAGGTGTTATTGCAAATGAAGTGTTATGACTGCCGATTAAAATGTCGCAAACGAAAGCCAGATCACATGCACCTCCCCATACACTTCCTTCAGTCATGGCAATTACGGGAGCCGGGAATCTTTGTACAGTACGTAATACTTTTTCAAGAGGATGATTGTAAGTCAAGGGATCTTTACCCGGTTCGGGAAGTTCATCTATACTCAAGCCTGCCGACCAGACTTTTGCCCCTTTAGACGAGCGAATGATTACGACTCTTGCCTTATTCTTTTTGAATTCTTCTAATGCGTTTAAAATTTCATCTAACATTTCAAAGTTAAGGGAATTACGCTTTGCGTCGTTGTTGAATATGATTGTTCCAACCATATCTTCGAGATTGCTCATTATAAAATTCATATTTTTTATTTTTTATGTGAGAATTATATTTAAATTTACATATTAGGAATATGCATAACAATTAAGAAAAAGATATGTAATTTGATACGAAAAAATATTGTGGTTTTGAATTTGTGAATTACCGAGTTTATGAATTATTGCTTTTATAATAGTATCCTTAAATAATTCATAATAAAACTATGGCTGTTAAGACAAAAATATTAAAAGATTTAAAACTATCATTAATTGATAAATTTGGAAATAATATAAATGATGTTATCCTATTTGGTTCTCAAATAAATGATAGTGCTGCTAAATGCTCTGATTATGATATATTAATTATACTAAAGGACAAACCAGATTGGCAATATGAATGAGAAATCTCAAAAGTGTCTTACTCAATTGATTTGAAATATAATATAACGACAGATATACATTTGTTAGCAGAATCAGAATTAGGTTCATTGAGAGGAAAACAACCGATTTTTGTCAATGCTATTAATACAGGAATTCGTATATGATTTTACAAGAAAAAGATAGAGAAGATCTTGTCAGATATAAACTAGAACAAGTGAAAAAATCTATTGATGTAGTTGAGCTATTAGTAAAAAATAATGAATTACCGACTGCAGTCAATAGAATATATTACGGAATATTTTATTCTTTACTTGCATTAGCATAAAAATATAAGTTTGAAACATCTAAGCATCAGCAACTAATAGGGTGGTTTAATAAAAAATTTATTCATACAGAGAAGGTGATAGAAATATGGACAAATACTAAAGAATGCATACAAGAATAGAACAAAAGGAGATTACGATACATTTGTTGAATTTGATTTAGAAGAAGTAAATTGTATGTATAACGAATTGATTGACTTAATTAAAGAAATTGACCGAATGATATATAGTAAAGAATAACTATTAATATTTTGTAGGCTCCCACCAATAATAGAATTTTATAATACTCACGCACTCAAGAGCCACAACACATCAAAATACTGCTCATCATCTTTTGACTTAATCTTACAAATATTATTATATATAGTAGGGAACTATAACGCATCAGTTTTGTAAATAATTTAAAAAAGACTCTTATGTTAATCCTCTCTAAAAAAATACTGTTTACAATATTTACAATTCTGATTATTTCAAGCTGTTCTAAGCCGGAGATTAAAGATACTGCTAAGGAAGAGTCATCTCACGATAATTTATATCAGGTTGATGATAAAAATCACATCGAAGCTGCGAGGGATTCTATTGATTTAGAATTTGAATCCGTTATTCAAGATTTAGAATCAAAACTATCCGATGATTTTAAAATAAAGCAACACATGTATTATGTTATAGTAAGTGATCTCTCCGAAGAAAAAACCAATCAACTTATTAATCACACGATTACCGCTGCTACCGAATGTCTTTATAACGATTATTTTGAAAATACTCCAACAGAGGTTACAACAATATTTCTATTCGGAGATGATAAAAGTTACAGGTCATGGGCAAAGAAGCTTTATGATGATTATGACCTTTCGAGATTCGGATATTATAAACCATCTGAGAGAGTCATGCTAATGAACATCAGCACAGGCTCAGGAACACTCGTGCACGAATTGACTCATGCTTTAGTTCGATATGATTTCCCGGATATTCCTGCATGGTTCAACGAAGGTCTTGGTTCTTTGTATGAGAGATGTTCTTTAAACGATGGAAAGATTTTAGGTTATGTCAATTGGAGGCTGCCCGATTTAAAAGACGCTATAGAAGATGGCAGCTACACTAATTTAAGAAAACTTCTTAATACTTCCGACGATGAGTTCTACGGTGACAACAGCGGGTTCAATTATGCACAGGCACGGTATCTCTGCATGTTTTTGCAGGAAAAAGGAATGTTAAGAGCATACTATAAAGCATTCAGAAATAATTATTCCGTTGATAGGACGGGAAGAAAAACTATAGAGAAAATCTATGGGAAAGATTTAGCAGAACTTGAGAAAGATTATTTGGATTGGGTTAAGACTTTAGTAGAAAATTAAACTAATTTCTAATTGACCTAATTGCTCTAATAAAAACCCAATTGACTAATAGCCAGGATTTCGACATTAGAAATTGAAATTACACGAGTTATTCCAATAATATTTTAATATCATCCCCGATAATTTTCAAATCATACTTTCGTAATTTTGGAGATTTGTGATTCAGGCATTCACCGGTTTCTAGATTATATTGCCATTTGTGCCGCGGGCAAATAGCTATGTCATTTTTTATTTTCCCTTTTGTGATATCTGCTCCCTGATGTTTACATCCCACTTCGATAGCATAAAAGCTTCCATCCTCTCTTTTAATTATTCCTATCTTCTTACCAAGTATAGAAAGCGATTTTAAATACTTGTTTTCAAATTCTTCAACCTTAGCGACCTTTATATACGTCATGCCCGTCATATTCTAACACTTTTGTTCAAAAAATAAGTGATGAAGATAACACTTTCGATGTTATAAATAAAGATATATTAGAAAAGATATTTTCTTTGGTGGCATTGGTAGTGCTGTCCTTACGCGTCTCTACTTCTCCCGAAGGGACTCCTACGGAGCCGTGCACGGTATGCCTGCCCCTTCGGGGAACCTTTGCGTGTTATGCCTTTCATCAATGTCATTCCAGTGAAAGCTGGGGGTACCCTATGGGTCATCCAGTTTCCAAGTTGTTGGTGTCT
>CAYYJH010000067.1:0-15204 GCA_964472195.1 uncultured Ignavibacteriaceae bacterium
TACACAATTGAAGAGATTGAAGTCGAAGGTCAGCGTAAGCAAAGGCAGGATGATCTGAGAACGAGTTTGTATGATATATCACCAAAAAGTGTAAAGATCCTCCCTGGAAGTGTTGAAGATGTGATGAGGTCTTTGCAGTCTCTTCCCGGTGTTTCATCACCTAATGATTTTACATCTCAGCTTGTGATACGGGGTTCCGGTCCTGACCAAAATCTTATCATCATGGATGACGTTGAAATCTTCAATCCTTACAGGCTTTACGGTTTGGTAAGTATGTTCAACCCGGAGACGTTAAGCGATATCACTCTTATAACAGGCGGTTTTCCTTCACAATACGGCGACAGACTTTCAGCGGTTCTCGATGTAATGAACATGGAGGGAACGCGAGAGAAACATTTAAGTATGATCTCGAACATAAATATTGCAAGTGCTAATGTAATCCTGCAGGGGATGAATCCATTCGAGGTTCCGGGTTCATGGATTGTTTCTACACGCAGGACTTATTACGATTTAATTCTCGGTCCATTTGCAAAGAATGCAGGACTGATCACAGATGATTCATCGTTTCCGTCATTTTCAGACTTGCAGTTTAAACTTTCACTCGGGCCTTTTGAGAAGAATAAATTCTTTTTGAACGGAATATTTTCCAAAGACGGGGTGGATATTATTTCAGGAAAAGACAGGGAAGACCCTGACAGTGTTAACGTAGATGATGTAACGATAAATGATGTGTTATCATTGAGCTGGCATCATATACCTAATCAGAATTTCATTTCGAGAACCACAGTTTCCTGGTACAGAAACGGCGGAACTAATGAGTTTAATGGTGACATACTCGATCCATTAATAGATAAGGAAAACCTTTCCCCCGAGCAAAGAGACAGCTTGAAAGCTATCGGAGCTTTACTTGGTTTTGAATTCGATTCGGATTATTTATTCAGAAAATATTCAATCGGTAATCGTTCTGTATTGATTGATGGAAACAACAAGTACGAGTTTGGAGGAGGTTTTGATATAATTTCTACAGACTTAACATATAAACTTAGGCTCGACGAACAATTTAAATCATTTATACAGAGTATACCATCGGCAAGAGCACTGCTCGATGATTTTAACATTAAAGGAGATAACAATTACCGCGGGAATGTCTATGCCCAGGGAAGATTTACTATAGGGAATAAATTCTATTATCAACCGTCCTTTAGAATGGATTATTATTCTATACTAAAAAAGTTTTACCTCTCACCACGAATAAACTTCGGTTACATCATCGATCCACTAACAACAATCAGGACTGCGTTCGGGTATTATTATCAATCACCCGGATATGAAAAGCTTGTGGATGGACAAACTTTCTTTGACCTAACGGATGTAGTAGGCGAGAATCTAAATGCAGAAAGATCTATTCATTACATTCTTGGTATTGAACGATGGATAAACAGCGAGTGGCTTGCTAAAGTAGAAGGATATTATAAAGACTTTAATGATCTTATTTATCAGGAGAAGTTAACCGGCTATAAATACGTATTCTCACTTGTAGATCCTAATAATACTGATCCAACTTATATGAAAAATCCGAATAACTGGATACGTTCACAGGATAAGGTCGCGTACGATTCTTTAACAACTATTCCGGTGAACGAAGGCACAGGTAGTTCTTTCGGATTTGAGTTAAGTTTAGAGAAAAGATATACGAGTCCAAAGACTAAATTTTATGGCTGGATCAATTATTCACTATCGAATTCAAGAAGAGAAAGGGATGGTATAAGCACTCCCTTCAGGTTTGATCAAAGACATGTATTAAATTTAGTATTGAATTACAGGATTAATTCCTGGCTGGAGCTTGGAGCACGATGGACTTATGCAAGCAATTTCCCTATAACAGAACCGTTAGGAATTGCCCCTCGAGTAGTTGATGACAGCATCGTTGTGAATCCGTTAACAAACGAAGTTATTTTTAATTTTGATTACGGTGGTGAGGAAAATGTATACTCATCTAAAAAACCTGCTTACCACAGGCTCGATTTACGGCTCACTGCTTACACACATTTTTGGAGTGCCGATTGGTCTTTCTATATTGACGTAATGAATGTGTACAACAGAAAGAATGTTCTTGCATACGATTATTATGTGACACCGGAGTTGAAATTGGAAAGAAGAACTGTCGGTATGATACCATTACTTCCAACGATTGGTATCAGTGCAAGATTTTAAGAATATTATGTTTTAAACTCAACAATTTTCCCTTCAGGCTGAATGATTAAAAAGATGAATTTTTATCGATTTAATCAAAACATCAATTGAAAATGCGTTAATATTTGATTATTTTTGCATAATAATTACACAAATTTGAATATTTGTATTTTTGCTTCTGGTACTGGAACAAATTTTAGTGCAATCTTAAAAGCTAAAAAAAAAGGTGAGATAAAATCTGAAATACCACTTCTTATAACGAATAATTCTAAGTGCAAAGCTGCTGACACAGCAAGAAAAAACAAAATAGATGTTGTTCACATAAGCAGAAAGGCTTTCCCGGAACTTTCCGACCGGGCGTATTCAAATCTCTTTTTATCGGCATTGAATAAATACGACATTGATTTCATTGTACTTGCTGGTTATATGAAACTGATCGAAGTACCTGTTGTGAGAAAGTTCATGAATAGAATAATAAATATTCACCCTGCATTGCTTCCTTCCTTCGGTGGAAAAGGAATGTTTGGACTGAATGTTCACAAAGCAGTTATCGAATCCGGTGTAAAGGTTACCGGAGTAACAATTCATTTTGTAAATGAAATATACGATGAAGGAAAAATTATTTTTCAGAGGTGCGTTCCTGTTTCAAACGATGATGATGAGTTCTCGTTGCAAAAAAAGGTCTTAAAGCTTGAGCATAAATCATATGCTGAAGTTATTAAAATGATTGAGGATGGTTTAATTAAACTCGGTTAGGTTTCAACCTTATAATTACAAAAGAAAGCAATTGAAAAAGAAGGCATTAATAAGTGTTTATGATAAAAACGGTATCGTAGATTTTGCAAGAGAGTTAATTGATCTTGATTATGAATTAATTTCTACGGGTGGTACTTGCAAACTATTAAAAGATAATGACATAGAGGTCAGGACTGTTGAGGAAATGACATCATTTCCGGAGGTTCTAGGTGGAAGGGTTAAGACTTTACATCCGGTAATATTTTCCGGATTATTATCGGAGAAAGATAATCCTTCTCACATTAAAGAAATGGAAAAGCATGGACTCTTTCCGATTGACCTGGTTGTTGTTAACCTTTATCCTTTTGAAGATACCGTTGCGAGAGAAAATGTAACTGTGAAAGAAGCAATTGAACAAATCGATATTGGAGGTGTAACTCTTATAAGAGCTGCTGCAAAGAATTTTAAGTATGTGGACGTTCTTGTTTCTATTGAGCAATATGGTGAATATATTAATATTTTGAACCAGTATAAGGAAGGTATACCGGGAGAATTTTCAAAGCAACTTGCTTATAAAGCATTTTCTTATATATCAAACTATGATGTTGCTATACAAGAGTACTTTAAGAAAATAAATGCAGGAAATAAATATAGTCAAAATGATGATTCTGGATTGCCCGATTGGTTAAAACTTTCATCTGCTAAAATATTAAGGTATGGTGAAAACCCGCATCAAAAAGCTGTATTGTTCAAAGAGAATTTTGATGAAATTTTTAAAGTGCTTCACGGAAAGGAATTATCTTATAATAATTTACTCGATATAGATGCTGCTTATAGTATTATTAATGAGTTCGAGGATGATGAGCCTGCTTGCGCAATTATAAAACACGGGAATCCGAGCGGTATTGCGTTAGCAGAAAATATTACTGAAGCATATAAAAGAGCATTCGAAACCGATACAGCATCGCCATTCGGGGGAATAATAATTTTCAACAGAAAATTGGATAAAAAAACCGCAGAAGAAGTTGATAAAATTTTCACGGAGATAATTCTTGCACCCGGTTTTGAAAAAGATGCTTTAGGATTGCTCACAAAAAAGAAAAACAGAAGACTTGTTGAGTTTAAGATATTTTTTAAAGATAAAAGTGAATTAAAAAAGATCGTAGGCGGTTATCTTTATCAGGATAAAAATAATAAAGTTGCTGATGCAGAAAAAATTAACATTGTTACTAAAAGAAAACCTACGGAAGAGCAAATGAAAGATTTGATCTTTGCGAATAGGGTTGTAAAACATACAAAATCGAATGCAGTTGTTTTTATAAAAGATTTAAGAACATTAGCTATTGGAGCGGGGCAGCCATCGAGAATTGATTCTACTAAATTTGCAGCAGCTAAGGCAAAGCATTTTAATTTAGATTTAAAGGATAGCGTAGTTGCCTCGGATGCATTTTTTCCGTTTTCTGATGGATTAATTGAAATTGCAAAAGCAGGTGGTTGTTGTGTAATACAGCCGGGAGGTTCTATCCGCGACGATGAGGTAATAAAAACAGCCAATGAGCACAACATAGCGATGGTCTTTACAGGGATGAGACATTTTAGACATTAATTAAATAAATTTTATAAAATATAAAAGAAAATTTTAAGAGGAAAATAATATGCCATTTTTTGGAATGTTTTCAAATGATATAGCTATTGATCTTGGAACGGCGAATACTCTCATTTATATGAAAGGCAAAGGGATCGTTTTAAATGAACCTTCAATAGTAACATACGATGTTAGTTCAAGAAAGATCGTTGCAATAGGCGAAGAAGCTAAAGTAATGATGGGAAGGGTTCATAAAGAGCTTAATACAATTCGCCCGATGCGGGATGGTGTCATAGCAGATTTTGAAATTGCCGAGGGAATGATAAGGATGTTCATAAAGAAAATTTCTTCGAATTGGATGCCGGCAAGAAGGATTGTAGTTTGTGTTCCAAGTGGTATTACCGAAGTTGAAAAAAGAGCTGTTAGAGATACTGCTGAACATGCGGGTGCAAAAGAGGTGCATCTCATTTCAGAACCAATGGCTGCAGCAATTGGAATTGGTTTAGATGTATTTGCTCCTTTTGGTAATATGATAATCGATGTTGGCGGAGGCACTACTGAGATTGCTGTTATTGCTTTATCTGGAATAACAAATGGCGTATCAATCAGGATTGCAGGTGATGAATTAACCGATGCGATAATCAGATTTTTTAGAAGTAACCAGAACATGTTAATAGGTGAAAGAACTGCGGAAGAAATTAAATGCCAGGTTGGTTCGGTAATGCCTTTGAAGGAAGAAGTTATCATTGAAGTCAAGGGAAGAGATTTAGTTGCAGGTGTACCGAAGATAACCGAAGTAAGTTCTATCGAAATAAGGGAAGCTTTAAATCCTCCGGTTGCTCAAATGGTAGAAGCGGTTAAAGTTGCTCTTGAGAAAACGGCACCGGAATTATCTTCTGATATTTTGGAAAGAGGAATTTTCCTTACCGGGGGTGGTGCATTAATTAAGGGACTCGATGAAAGAATAAGAGTTGAAACAGGTGTACCGGTTCATATCGCAGAGGATTCTCTAACTGCTGTTGCTAAAGGTACTGGAAAAGTACTGGAGGATCTTGATAAATACAGGAAAGTAATGTTGAAACGATAATTTTTATAAAAGACAAGAAAAAATTAGATAGAACTCTAAGTAATAAACTTCTATATTAAACCAATCAAATAATTTTTCAATCCAAAAAAATTATAATTGAAAAAGATAGGTGTATTTGTCATTGAGGTAAAAGAATATCTGATATTGACATTGTTAATTATTCTTTCGCTCATAATGATTTTTTCAAACGACAATACTCAGATACGTTTTTTGCGAGCTATTGCTATTAGCACCTTCGGGACATTTCAAAGCGGTCTCTCGGTTATACCTAATGTTTTCGAACTTGAAAAAGAAAATGAATATCTTAGAGAGAAGAATATTAAACTATCGAACGAAATATCTAATTTAAAAGAATCGAAGCTCGAAAATATCCGCCTAACGAAATTATTAAATTTTAAACAGACTAATGAATTAGGTGTAGTAAGTGCTTCAATAGTTAATAAGTCTTTAATACAAACAAGAAATACAATAACTCTTAACGTTGGTGAAGCGGATAGTGTAAGGGTTAATATGCCTGTTATAACAGACGATGGTTTGGTTGGCAGGGTTGTGGGGACAAGTGAGAATTATTCCTTAGCTCAAATACTTTATAACAAAGATTTAAAGATAACAGTGAAATCACAACGAAGCAGGGTAGATGGAATATTAAAATACGATGGAGCTGGTAATCTAATGGTTTCAAATGTTCCCAAGAATGCTGACATAATCGTTGGTGATATTATAATCACTTCCGAGTATAGTAACACATTTCCAGCGGGTATTCCTATTGGTACGGTATCGGAATCAGGAAACCTCGATAATCTTTTTAAAAAAATAATAATCATACCCCTTGTCGATTTTGATGTATTAGAAGAAGTGTTCATATTAAAGCATTCACCAAACATCGAAAGAGGAGAGCTTGAAAAAATATTTATTCCCAATTAAAAAATAATATATTTTATATTTGATTGTTTCTTATCTGAAATATTTTATAATATTAGTTTTATTAATTCTTATTCAAAAATCACTTGTTTGGTTACTCTCAATTACAACATATAATATAACACCGGATATTGTTATAATAGCTGTTGTTTATATAGGAATAAAAAGAGGTAACATTGATGGTTCTATTAGTGGTTTTATTTCCGGTTTAATACTGGATATACTGAGTGGAACTTTTCTTGGTTTACTAGCGCTTTCATATTCACTATCAGGATTTATTGCCGGGTATTTTAAGAGAGAGGATGAAAAATATTTAACAAAATATTATTTCTTGTTAATATTATTTTTGTGTTCTTTTATCGGTAATTTTATTTATTTTGAAATATATTTTCAGGGTACGGTTGTTTTATTCTGGGAAGTCTTAATTAAGTACGTAATTTCTACTTCAACATATACGACTTTAGTTAGTATTATTCTAGTTGTAATTCTGAAAAGAAAGGAAACCGAAAAGGTGTATTAGTGTGGATCAATTAATTAAAAAATATATAATATTTTCTCTTTGCATCGCTATTCTAATTATTTTAATAGGCAGGCTTATACAGTTGCAGCTATTGAACGTTGAAGAGTATGGAAAAGAGTCACAGAAGAATTCCGTAAAAATTATTACTGAAATACCTGCCAGGGGTTTGATGTATGACAGAAATGGAAAAGTTGTTGTTGATAATAAACCAGCTTACTCATTGATGATTACTCCTTCTCAATTTAATTTGGATAATTTAAATGAAGTTGCTAATCTAATCGAAGTTACACCAGAGTATATAAAAGAAATTTTATCGAAAGTTAAAGGGACAAACAGATTCAGTCCTGTAAAAATAAAAAGGGATGTAGAGTTTCGGGTAATTTCTTTTATCGAAGAGAATAAAGACAGACTACGCGGAGTAGATTACCAAGTTGAAGCTCTTCGGTTTTATCCAAATAATTTCAGGGCATCTCATACTTTTGGGTACACAAAAGAGATTTCGGAAAAGCAATTAGGGAAGCAAGTAGGAAATTATTATACTCAAGGTGATGTAATCGGTTCATCAGGTTTAGAAAGAATTTATGAGAATAATCTGAGAGGTGAGAAGGGACGTAAGTTAGTATCCGTTGATGTGAAGGGAAAGGAGGTAGGTAGTTATAATGATGGGAAAGACGATATTAAACCGGTCAATGGTTTTGATCTTCTTTTATCCTTGGATTCAGAACTACAGGAATATGCGGAGAATCTTCTCGGGAGTCGCAGGGGTGCGATTATTGCTCTCGATCCAAGAACGGGAGAAATTTTGTGTATGGTATCAAAACCGGATTTTGATCTTTCGCTTTTCTCGGGTCCAACAGACCCAAAAATTGTATCAAGCCTTTTAACTAATAAAGATAAACCGTTATTCAACAGGGTAGTGCAATCCAGGCAGCCTCCGGGATCGACCTGGAAAATGCTAATGGGTTTTGCCGGACTCGGCAGTGGAGTGATTACAACAACATCGACAATATCTTGCGGGGGCTCGTTCAGATATGGTAATAGAACATTTGAAGATCACGGTGCTTATGGCTCTATTAATGTGACCAGAGCTATCGAGGTTTCAGCAAATGTTTTCTTTTACAAATTAGGATTGAAAATAGGACTTGATAATTATAATAAGTATGGTAAGATGTTTGGATTTGGTTTAAAGACTGGAATAGATATCCCTGGTGAAATATCCGGTTTATTGCCATCGGTGGAATATTTCAATAAGGTTTATGGATCGAAAGGATGGACTCAGGGCTTTTTAGTCAGTCTTGGTATCGGACAGGGTGAGCTTGGTGTAACTCCGGTGCAGATGGTTGCATATACAGCTGCAATTTCTATGGAAGGTTTATATATTCAACCTCATATTGTTAGAAGAATTGTAAATCCTATTACGGGACAGGAAGAGATATTGGAATTTGAACAAAGAAAAATAGATCTTCCGAATGAATATTTTAAGGCAATAAAGAAGGGAATGTATTTAGTAGTCAATGGAAACGGCACTGCAAAAAACATACGCTCGAGCGAGTTTGTCCTTGCCGGTAAAACTGGTACGGCACAGGTCACAAAAGGAAATAACCATTCATGGTTTGTTGGATTTGCTCCTTATGATGATCCCCAAATAGCTGTTTGTGTATTGGGTGAAAATGCAGGTTGGGGAAGTCAGTTTGCTGCCCCTTTAGCTGCAGCAATCATGATAAGATATCTTAGCGGTAATTCAGTGGATGTTTATGATGAAGGTTCAACTGTAATAGTAAGAGATTAATTCTATATATTTCATTTTTCAGATTAATGGCAAATAAGTTTTTAGAAAAATTCGATACATTAACGTTAGTAGTTACTGTCTTAATTATTTCAGTAGGACTTATTGCGATATTTAGTGCTACATACAGCAGTGAAACCGATTCAGATTATTTTTACAAACAACTTTATTTCTCTATTATCGGTTTAGCTATTATGTTAGGTGTTAGTTATTTACCTCCAAGATACCTTTCTAACATTTCATATATGATTTATATTTTCTCTTTAATCTTGCTGGTGTTGGTCTTGGTATTTGGAAAAACAATTTCTGGTTCGAAAAGCTGGTTTAGTATTGGAGGATTTGGATTACAACCATCGGAGTTTGCTAAAATAGCAACCGTCCTTGCATTATCAAAATTCTTAACTTCCGAAGAAAAAGAAAGCAATATTAATAAACCACTCGATTTTATAAAAGCTTGTGCTATAGTATTAATCCCGGTTGCATTAATAATGAAACAACCGGATTTGGGAACGTCAATTGTTTTTCTTTCAATGTTGTTACCGGTTTTTTTCTGGGCAGGTCTTTCTCCTTTTGTATTATTTACAATCATTTCTCCGATTGTAATATCATTAATAGCGTTATTTTTAGGTGATTATTATTTTTATGCTGCTTTAATATTGGTTTTAATTGTATTAATTTTATTTAAAAGGAAAATATATTTATTAATTGTAGTATTTCTTATAAATGTTGCCGCTGGTATATCTGTTGAAAAACTTTTCAGTGCGCTTCAACCTTACCAGCAAAAACGTATAATGAGCGTTTTTGATCCTACAAAAGATCCTCTCGGAAGTGGATATAATGTAATACAATCAAAAGTTGCAATCGGTTCTGGAGGATTATTTGGGAAGGGATATTTACAGGGAACTCAAACGCAACTAAAATTCATACCCGAACAATGGACTGATTTTATTTTCTGCATGATAGGGGAAGAATTTGGTTTTATTGGAGCAGCATTGTTAGTGCTGTTGTATATAATCTTAATTATACAATTTGTAAATAATGCTTATATTTCTAAGAACAAATTCCTTGGTCTTTCTTGTATTGGGATTGCAAGTATAATGATGTTTCATCTTGTCATTAACGTCGGAATGACAGTAGGCATAATGCCTGTTATTGGTATACCTTTACCACTTGTTAGTTACGGTATCTCGTCTCTTTTATCCTTTATGATAATGTTAGGTATTGGAATGAACACTTTTAGGAATAGGAAAATTTTTACATAGATTCTTAAAATTAAAAACTCTGATTTTGCTCTATACCACTAAGTTAAAAAAAATAATAAAAAAAAATAATTCCCACCTTGTTATTGGATTAGATACAGACGTCAATAAGATCCCAAAGTTTTTTCTGAAGTATAAAAATCCTGAATTACAATTCAATAAATTAATTATTCAATCTACAAAAGAGCTAGTTGCAGGTTATAAATTCAATATGGCTTTTTATGAAGCTATGGATTTAAAAGGATTCGATACTTTAAAACATTCTTTAGGAAGTATTCCCGCTGATTCAATTAAAATTTGTGATGCAAAACGCGGTGATATTGAAAATTCGGATGAATTATATGCAAGAGCTTACTATGATAATCTGGATTTCGATTCTATCACTTTTAATCCTTATCTCGGTAGAGATTCAATCATGCCATTCACAAAACGAAAAGATAAACTTACATATGTTCTTATATTAACTTCAAATGCAGGTCATGAAGATTTTCAAAAATGTAAAACAGGAAAAGAATTCCTTTTCGATAAAGTTATTGAAAAATGTATCGAATGGAATAAAAATAAAAATATTGGTTTTGTTATTGGGGCTAATCACGTCAATGTAATAAAGAGGATTTCATCGGTTTATAAAAATATTACTATATTAATCCCGGGTATTGGTGCACAAAAGAATAACCTTGCACTTCTTTTACAAAACTTACATAACAATCTTTTCTTAATTAACTCAAGCAGGGGAATAATCTATTCTGCAAGTATGAATTCCAGTAAAAAAGAATTTGTTAACAATGTAAGAAAAAGCACGTTTGAGCTTAACAGGAGAATAAATTCTCTTCTCAGAAAGTAATACCGTAGAACATTTTCGGTTAACGCTGATTAATAAATAATATTTAAATTAAGTGTTAAAACATTGCTTGTAAACGTAATTTTGGATAAATTCACATTCAAAAAAATATCAAATTGAAAATAAAAGTTTTTAGAACAGTTCTTATTTTAATTGCAATTATATCTTTCAACTGTGGGAATGAAGTTGAAGAAAATATCATTCCAGTTGAAGGAGGAATAAAAAGAGGTGGCACATACACAATTAATGAGACTGAAAATATTCGCGGATTAGACCCTGTTGGTATAAACGATGTGGTTTCTCATCATGTTGCACATCAAATATATGATCTGTTGATAGATTTAGATTCTAATTTACAGCTCACTCCTCGATTAGCAACAAGATGGGATATTTCAGATGATGGGACATTGTATACCTTCCATTTAAGAAAAGGTGTTAAGTTTCATAATAATTCATGCTTTACGAACGGAAAGGGCAGAGAAATGAATGCTCTGGACGTGAAATATTCTTTCGATAGAATTTGCGATCCCAGAACTACACCGTTGGGTTATGATTATTATAAAAATCGAGTTGTTGGAGCTGAAGAATATTTTCGAGAAATAACAAAAGCAATAAGAGAAGAACGAGAACCGGTTTTAAATGGTGTCTCTGGTTTCATCGTAAAAGATGATTCAACTTTTCAAATAAAACTCAAAGAGCCTTTTGGACCATTTATATACTATATGTGTTTGGGATTCGCTTATGTTGTACCAAGAGAAGCCGTTGAGATGTACGGGCAGGATTTTTTCCAGAATCCAGTTGGTACTGGAGCTTTTGTATTTGAAGATTGGAAACCTGACCTGGAATTAAATTTAAAAAGAAATAAAGATTACTGGGATAAAGATAAATTTGGAAATCAACTTCCTTATTTAGATAAAGTACAGTTTCGATTCATGAAGGAAGCATCTCAACAGCTTCTCGAATTTAAGAATGGAAAACTTGATGAGTGTTATCAAATACCATTGGAATCTTTTAAAGAAGTCATCGATGAGAATAAAAATTTAACACCCGAATATTCAAAATTTATTTTGCAAAGGACTCCGTCATTGACAATTCAATATTATGGTTTTCTGGTAACGAGTGAGATTTTCAAAAACGATAAAGTAAGAAAAGCATTTAATTATGCAATTGATAGAAATAAGATAATTAAGTTCGTTCTCAACGGGCAGGCAGCAGGAGGTGCTTTTTACGGAATCGTCCCACCCGCAATGCCGGATTACGATTCTGAGGTTATCGAAGGATACGAACACGATATAGTAAAAGCGAAAGAGTTAATGAAAGAAGCGGGTTATCCGGATGGTACAGGTTTTCCTGAAATAACATTGCAAATAAACGAAGGCGGGGGTAGAAATATTCAGATAGCGGAAGCTATTCAAAGTATGTTAAAAGAAATAGGTGTAACTGTTAAACTGCAGATATTAACTTTCGCTCAACATCTTGACAATATAGATGCGGGAAGAGCAGATTTTTATCGTCTTGGATGGATTGCTGATTATCCAGATCCTGAAAATTTCTTAAATTTGTATTATGGTAAGAATGTTCCTGATGATCCGAAAGATATTAGCCCTATAAACAGTACTCGATATAAAAATGAAAAATATGATTTGATATTCGAGAAAGCTATACAAACTACTGATAAAATCGAGAGATATAAATTATATCAGATTGCAGAACAAATGGCTGTATCAGATGCTCCGATGCTTTATATATTTTACAGTGAAGATTATAGATTATTGCAGCCATATGTAAGAGGATATGCATTAGATCCTATGCATAGAGTCAATTTTAGATATTTATGGCTTGATAAATAAAATACATATATCTAAGTTACAAGGTATTTTGTATTTAATTTTTAGTTTACTATTCGAAAGGAGACATTAATGCAGTATTGCAGGAGGGGATGGCTATTATTAATAATATTATTTAGTATTATTTATACAGCCGGTTGTTCCAGCAGTTCAGAACTTTCCAAAAGAAATGAATCAAGAAAAAACAAGGGTGTTGATGATTACAAAAAATCCGAATTGGTAGCCACTAACACCTTAAGGGAAAAGACCTCAATCAACAAAGGAAGTTTGGAATCAATCTCAAGTTCAATAGCTGGTTTCATGGATTCACCTGAATTTTCTTCAAGTATTGATAAAGATGAGGTGATGTATAAGGTTATTGAATATCTGAACACGCCTTACCGATGGGGTGGAACTTCCAAAAATGGGATTGATTGTTCAGCATTTGTCCAAACAGTGATGTATCAAGCTTTAGGTGTTTCAATTCCACGAACATCATCTGCTCAGTCGGAAGTTGGTGAAGATGTTGCTCGTGAAGATCTGAAATTTGGTGATCTTGTATTTTTTGATACACGCAGTAGAGGGAGAGTTTCCCACGTTGGTATTTATTTAAGTGATGGTTATTTTGTTCATTCCGGTTCAAGGACCGGTGTAGCTATTGCTTCACTTGATTCTGATTATTATTCAAGAACTTTTTTGAAAGCAAAAAGAGTTATTGAATAATTTTTATTAGTTTTTATTATTTTTAAGAGTCTCGATATCTTTAAGGAAATCGAGACTTTTTTTATATCTAAATATTATTCTCTGTTGACTTCTTTCTGAATTATTATTATGTGGACATATATTTTAAGGAATTTCTTTTATTCCATATTAATATTAATAGGTGTAATCACTGTAACATTTGCATTGCTGTATATTGTCCCGGGTGATCCAGCGAGAATGCTCCTCGGACAAAGAGCGGATGTAGCATCTGTAGAAGCTGTTAGAGAAGAGTTAGGATTAAATAAACCGCTCTATATACAATACGTAAAGTTTATTTCAAAAGCAGTTCAAGGGGATTTGGGGAGATCGTATTCAACGAACCGTAATGTAGTAAAAACTATTTTAGATAAATTTCCTGCGACAGCACTTTTAGCAGTCAGTGCTTTAATATTCTCTGCGATTATAGGTGTCCTGATAGGCATCATTTCTGCTGTAAAATCCTATTCATTCCTCGATAATGCATCTATGGTCTTTGCCTTATTTGGTATATCAATTCCACAGTTTGCTTTTGGTTTGATTATGGCTCTTGTTTTTGGCGCGATTCTAAAGTGGTTTCCTATATCCGGATATATCAACGAAGGTTTTAATCATTTGATCTTACCGATGGTGACACTTGCACTCAGACCTCTTGCAATAATTGCAAGAATTACGCGTTCATCGATGCTCGAGGTATTGAATCAGGATTATGTAAGAACAGCCAAAGCCAAAGGTTTAAGTAATAATGTAGTGATATTCAAACATGCTCTCAGGAATGCATTAAATCCAATCGTGACGACTTTGAGTGCTTCACTTGCTGCAACCTTAGGAGGTGCGTTTTTTATAGAATATATATTTAATTGGCCCGGAATCGGATTGCTTGCTATTGATTCTATTTTGAAATTGGATTTTCCAATGATACAGGGTACGGTTCTCTTTAGTGCTGTTATATTCGTTATTATAAATTTCATTGTTGATATTGTTTATGCAACATTGGATCCTAAAGTGAAACTGTCATAATTTTAACACTGGTTTAATGAAAGGTGACATTAAATATGAACCTATTTTAACACAAGAGCATAATAAGAGTCTTTGGTACTATGCATGGAAAAGATTGAGGAGGAACCGCCTCGCCATGTTAGGTCTGGTAACTTTGAGCTTACTTATTATTGTTGCACTTTCTGCTAATCTTATTTCACCTTTCGACCCTGACAGTCAAATTTTAGAATATGCTACTAAACCTTTAAATTTTAAAGGTGAAGTTTTAATAAAAAGAATAACAGAAAAAAATAAAGATGAGAACAAATATATTCCTATAAAAGGATTTCTATTTGAAAAAGATGAGAAGGTTTATTTTAAAGACTTTGATGGCATGGAACAGAGCATACCACGAAATGATCTTGTTGAAGGTTCGAGGGAAAACTGGAATAAAGAGCTTACGTTTTTACTCGGTACGGACAGGTTTGGGAGAGATGTTCTTAGTCGTTTAATTTTCGGAAGCAGGGTTAGTTTATCTGTTGGTTTAATATCGGAAAGTATAGCAATATTTATAGGGTTGGTTTTAGGAGCTATAGCTGGTTTTTTTAGAGGTACTGCTGATAAAGTTGTAATGTGGCTTGTGAATGTTGTGTGGGCGTTTCCTTCCATACTATTTGTGATTGCAATTTCTGTTGTACTTGGAAAAGGATTCTGGCAGGCATTTGTTGCGATTGG
>CAYYJH010000068.1:0-15195 GCA_964472195.1 uncultured Ignavibacteriaceae bacterium
GCTGTCATGAGTTTGTTTTTCACTGCGGGGTCACTATTCATAATTTGCAATGCTTCATCCCAAGTCTCAGCTTTGAACACTACTATTCCAAAGGTGTCTTCCTCAATCGTACGTCCTGCCAGTATCACAACGTTGTCATTCACCAAATTCTCCAGGTAACTGAAATGCTCTCCTGCAATTTTATTTTGTTCATCGGTCCAGTTAGAATCATCGTGCAGCTTTGGATCCGAAAGTTTAAGTATGTAGATGTAATGTTTATTTTCTTTATCACTCATATTTCTACAATATAATTAAAATCCCAGCTCTTAGGTTTAATAAAACTCATTATAATATTGAAACCATACGGGTATCCATTCCCCTTCATATTGTTTAAAAACATTACAACTAACCAATGTAACAAATAACACAGATACAAATAAAGATAGGATATGTTTTCTTATGTTCATAAATTTTAATTAAAAAAAATAAGTTTTTTCAATTTAACCGAACAAGAATTATTTATCAATTCTTTTTATACTTTTTAATTTTTATGTTTGAGGAGCAATAAACATTTCTATACGAATTAAATTAATTAAATATGCCAAGAACAGTAAAAGCACCAACAGGAAATAAATTAAGCTGCAAGAATTGGCTTAGCGAAGCAGCCATGAGAATGCTTATGAACAACTTAAACCCTGATGTCGCAGAGAAACCCGATGAGCTCATAATCTACGGCGGCAGTGGTAAGGCTGCACGTAATTGGAAATGCTATGACAAAATCGTTGAAACTTTAAAACAGCTCGAAGACGATGAAACTTTATTAGTACAATCGGGTAAACCGATAGCAGTTTTTAAAACTCATAAATACGCTCCGAGAGTAATGATATCAAACTCACAGATCGTTCCTGCATGGGCAAACTGGGATGAATTCAGAAGACTTGAAGCTCTTGGGTTAACAATGTACGGTCAGATGACAGCCGGATCGTGGATTTATATTGGAACGCAGGGAATACTGCAAGGGACTTATGAAACCTTTGCTGCCTGTGCGAATCATCATTGCGGTGGTTCTCTTTCAGGAAAATTTCTACTAACCTGCGGGCTGGGAGGTATGGGAGGAGCTCAACCTCTTGCAGCGACTTTAAACGGTGCTGCTTTTCTCGGTGTTGACGTTGATAAAAACAGAATTCAAAAGAGAATCGATACAGGATATTGCGATGTAATGACTGACAACCTCGACAAAGCTTTAAAGCTTGTTTTAGAAGCAAGACATAACAAACAGGCAAAATCTATTGGTCTAATAGGTAACGCAGGAGAAGTTCTTCCGGAAATTTACAATCGTGGAATCCTTCCCGATATTATTACCGACCAGACCTCTGCTCACGATATGCTTAATGGTTATGTTCCGATGGGAATAAGTTTTGAACAAGCACTAAGGCTTAGAAAAAGCGATCCGGATAAATATCAAAAACTTGCGAGGGAAACAGCAGTTATACATTGTAGAACAATGTGGAAATTCATGAAAAAGGGAGCTATTGTTTTCGATTATGGAAATAATCTTCGCGGCGAAGCTGAAAGCAACGGTTTTAAAGAAGCTTTTGAAATACCGGGCTTTGTTCCTGAATACATACGTCCTTTGTTTTGCGATGGGAAAGGACCTTTTCGGTGGGTTGCATTGTCAGGAGATCCCAACGATATATACACTACAGATGAAACTATAATGGAAACTTTTCCCGATAATAAACTATTACATAAATGGCTGAAAGCAGCAAAAGAAAAAGTTCACTTCCAGGGATTACCAGCCAGGATTTGCTGGCTCGGATATGGTGAACGTGAGAAAGCGGGTAAAGCTTTTAATGAACTCGTCAGGTCAGGCAAAGTATCAGCACCGATAGTAATTGGAAGGGATCATCTCGATTGCGGAAGTGTTGCATCACCAAACAGGGAAACAGAAAAAATGAAAGACGGATCGGATGCTATTGCTGATTGGCCCATACTGAACTTTGGTCTGCACTGCATCGGAGGAGCAAGCTGGGTTTCTCTCCATCATGGCGGTGGGGTCGGGATCGGGAACTCTATTCATGCTGGCATGGTCATCGTTGCCGATGGAACGGATGAAGCAGAAGATAAATTAGAAAAATGTCTTACTTTCGATCCTGCTATGGGAATCGTAAGACACGCAGATGCCGGATATGAACAGGCAATTAAAAACAAAAAGAAGTTTGGAATCAATATGCCTATGTTGGATTAGGTTAAAATTTTTAACATTTTATAATGAAAATACTCAGAATGTATCATTCTGAGGGGTCACGATTCATCGGGACGTCGAAGAATCCAAACAGGATTATCGAAGCAATCACATCCTATAAATGAAAAGCCAAAACATTAATATTAACTTTCAATATAGCGTATCCCTCTCCGAATTAACCACAATTAAACTTGGTGGTAATGCAAAATTGTTTTGCAATTGTAACACAATTGATGAAATTAAAGCATGTTTAATTTATGCAAAGACAGGGAATCTGCCAGTACAGGTAATTGGTGGAGGGAGTAATATTATTTTTTCTGATGAAGGCTTTAATGGGATTGTAATTAAAATCGATACCAAAGGAATTAAGTTCAAGGAATTGGAAAAAGACTTAATTGAGATTACAGCTGGAGCAGGAGAAAATTGGGATGATTTGGTTAAACTGTGTATCGATAATAATCTTGCAGGTGTGGAGTGTTTATCGGGAATCCCCGGATGCGTTGGTGCAGCACCTATTCAAAATGTCGGTGCGTACGGACAGGAGGTAAGCGACACAATTGTTTCAGTTGAAGCAATCGACAGATTAACTTTAAAGATAGTTGAGTTTACTAATGAAGAATGCAAATTCAGTTATCGCCAGAGCAGATTTAAGAATAAAGACACAGATAAGTATATCATCACAAAAGTAACATACCGTTTGAAAAAATTTGCAGAATCGAAAATAAAATATCCCGAACTAAAAAAATATTTAGACAGAAATACAAAATGGGATGCACTGAAAAATAGTAAAGAAAAACTATCGGTCATCAGGAGTAGTGTTATTAACATACGAAAAAGCAAGTCAATGGTTATAGACAGCAACGATCCAAATACTGTTTCATGCGGTTCATTTTTCTTAAATCCCGTTCTGACCGAAGAAGAATTTAGAGAATTAGAAAAAACGTGTTCTAAGAATAATCTTAATATTCCATCTTACAAAACGGATCAAGGTATAAAAATACCGGCAGCATGGCTCGTTGAAAATGCCGGATTTCATAAAGGCTACAGAAAAGGAGGAGTTGGAATTTCAACTAAACACTCACTTGCATTGATAAATTGCGGGGGTTCTGCTAAAGAATTGTTAGAGCTTTCTGATAAAATTGAAGATGATGTTTATAAAAAATTTGGAGTTAAACTAAGAAAAGAGCCAGAAATTATCAAAAAGTAGTTCCTTAAATCAATACAAATATTTTCCTTCTCAAAACACTTGAAAAAACTTTTTATTTAGTATAAATTGTAACAGTTCTTACAAAATAACATTTGTATTGGGGTGCTGATCCCGCCAAAGCGGATGAAGCTGAGAGCACACCCATGAACCTGATACGGATAATGCCGTCGTAGGAAACGACAATAATTATTTCAACGCTTAAGTTTTTTCCATTTAATCAGGTTCGGAAAAAGTTTAAGCGTTTTTTATTTATAGGAGAAAGAAAAAATGTTTACAAAAACTCTTATATGTTCATTATCAACGCTCTTTCTATTATACACTAATTCTCATTCACAAATCAGTACAGAAGATTCCGACTCGGTTATTTATAAAACTGAAACAATTGAGGTTGACGCATTAAAAGGAATCGACAGGCTGACGCCTATCACTTTTCAGGATATAAAAAGAGAATCAATAGAAAGAGAGTACTGGATGGAAGACCTGCCAATGTTTCTTAATGGAAGCACCAGTATAAATTCATATTCCGAATCCGGGTCCTCAGTCGGTTACTCATATTTTTCATTAAGGGGTTTTGACCAAAGAAGAATTTCTATTTTAGTAAACGGAACACCTCAGAATGATCCCGAAGACCACCAGGTTTATTGGGTTGACTTATCCGATATCACGTCTTCGGTGGAAAACATACAAATTCAAAGAGGTATTGGAACTGCTTTGTACGGTTCATCTGCCATCGGTGGTGTAATAAATTTACAAACGATAGATTTCTTTAAAAGAAAGTTTCTAAATGCTATAGCTGGTTACGGGGATTATAATTCTAAAAGATATTCCCTTGAATATTCTTCAGGATTGATAAAAGGAGGATTTGGATTTTACGGTAAGTTTACGAAAACTGAAACAGATGGTTACCGCAATCTTTCGTGGTCAGACCATTGGTCTTATTTCTTAAGTGCAGGAAAAATTATTGGTGATAATTCAGTTTTAAAACTGAATTTTTACGGGGGTCCAATAAAGAATCATCTCGCTTATCTTGGTGTTACTAAAGATTATCTTGATGGAAACATAACTGGAGATAAACGAGTCGATAGGAAATATAATCCTCTTGAGTTCCCGAATGAAACGGATAATTACAATCAACCTCATTATGAACTAATTTTTAATTTCCAGCCCGCTAAGAATTTGTTCGTTTCAAACACTGTAAATTACATCAGAGGTGATGGGTATTTCGTGACGAATTTCCCAACATTCTATGGATTAGACTTCGATTATTTCAGGCTGCAACCTTATTTCACTTCAGATACTACTACATTCAATACAAATTACTACAGAAGAAACCCGGACGGTTCATTTTACTATGTTCCCGGTCAGGGATATCAGGTTGTTAGATGTGACATCGTAACAGACCTTTACGTTAACAACAATACATACGGATGGTTTCCAAAAATACAATTGACGCACAGCAGGGATAAAGGTACGCTTGTTATTGGGGGTGAAGTGAAATTTCACAAATCCGAACACTACGGAGAAATTACTTTCGGGGATGCACTTCCGCAAGGAACACCAGATAACTACCGCTATTATTTCTACAATGGAAAGAAAAGAACTTTTTCAATCTATGTGAATGAAGTTTTCAAGATAACAAATAAACTTACAGCGATGGCGGGTGCTCAATATGTTTATCACAAATATAGCCTAGAAAACGATAAATTCAAACCTTATGAATTCGATGTTGATTATAACTTCTTTACACCCCGTGTTGGTTTAAATTATAACTTCAATGAGAACTTCAAATCTTTTGTGAACTTTTCGATCGCAAAACGAGAGCCCCGACTGAAGGATATATATGATGCAGAAAATCAATTTTCCGTACCTAATTTTCAAACTGTCGATACCATAAACAATATTTATGAAAACCCACTAATAAATCCTGAAGAAATGTTTAATTATGAACTCGGTTTCGGTTATACATCAGAAATCCTAAAATCTAATCTGAATTTTTACTTCATGGATTTTCAAAATGAAATTGTCAGCAACGGACAGTTAGACCTTGTAGGACAGCCTATAAATGGAAACGCTGGAAAATCAATTCACAGGGGTTTGGAGTTCGAATTTGAATTCACACCTTTTAAAGAAAAATTTGGTAAAACTTTAATTGGTCCTATAACTTTATCAGGGAATTTGAACTATTCCGAAAACTATTTTACTGAGTACAGAGAAATTCTCGGTGCTGATTCACTCGGGAAAATAATATATGGCAATGATTATTCAGACAACACAATATTGTTAAATCCGGGTATAATCGGAAATCTTTCTCTTAGCTATTACAACGATTTCGGAACAGGGATATACCTTTCAATGCAGCACGTAGGGAAACAATATTTAGACAATTCGGAAAATGAAAGGAAAAACCCAAACGCACACAGCCAACCCGGGTATGTCGATAAAGTAATAGATGCTTATACTGTTTTTAATGCGGGCTTAACAATAAACTTTGCTTCATTATTCGGATACTCGGGAATAGATAAACTATTTAAAAAAATAGAAACAAGTTTGAGAGTCAATAATCTATTCGATACATTATACGAAACGTATGGTACGGTAGATTATTACGGGATACCTCACTGGATACCCGCTGCTGACAGAAGCTTTTATTTTGATTTGAAAATAGGATTTTAAAAAGATTTTACTGCGTTATCTTTTAAAATAAAAGAGCACAGCAAAATTCTTTCTTATTTCTTGGGTTTAATAGCCGGTTCTTTCGCTGGTATTAGTTTTATGATTAATAAAGATACCAGGTTCATGATAAGTAACACAAAATGCGTAACCTCGATGGAGTAATTCTTAAAGAGCTCATCAAAAATTATGAATGCTCCCCACATTGAGATACTGCAAAAGAAAGCGGCATTAATTGCACTCGATCCATTATCGCTTAAACTTTTAAAAGATAAAAACGCCTTAAAAAAAAGAACAGCAATAAATCCTTCCCAAATTAATACGCTGATAAATAGAATAACGTTTAGCCAGCCCGGCATATTATAAATCAACGTTGTCTGTCTTATCATCTCAAACTTATCGGAAGCAAATTTCCATTCCATTGGGAAGATTCCGGCTGCTTTTAAAAGGTCAAAAGCGTTCGTAAGAAATACGACGGAAAACCAAAATGCAAGTATGAGTAGTAGAACTCTTTTTAAAGTAAATATGGTTGAAAACATTTTAAGATGTTTTTAATTTGAAATTTAAAAGCTGGTATGTCAATATAATAAAATTTATACATTTTATACATCTCAATCACTATTCCAAAAAATCAATCATCCCTTCTGCTCTCAAAGAACATCATTATACCTGCAAACAAAAATAAAAGTGCTGAAACAATAAATGTAACACTTATCGAAAATAATTCCATTACAGCAAAACCAATAAAAGGACTAAAGATTCCCCTTATACCTGTAAGTGTTATATGGACTGCCTGATAATTAGAAACCTCTGCAGCAGGTGCATAATAAATAGAACTTAGATTCCAGGATAATATAACCCCGCTCATGCTTATCCCAAAAATAAAAAATGTAATGAATAACATCATATCATTTGAGAAAAATAAAAATCCGATGTTCAAATATTTTAGTAAAATTAAAAGCACTGGATATAAAACGAGAGAGGAAAAAACATAACCACAAAACTTTGCAGGTTTACCAGAACCATGCATTTTTCCCATCAAAGGAGTGAAGATTATCATCGCAACATGGAATGCCAAGCCTTTTGCAATTGAAATAGGAGAATAATCGAAATTTAATTCCCGCACCAGGTATATCGGTATAGCTGGACTCGCAATCATAAGCGCCATGCCGTAAAAGAAGAAATTTCTTTCAAATCTAAAAAAAGGTTTATTAACTTTGAAGATTCTCTTTAGATTCCTAACAGGTAAAATTAAAATATCTTCTATTAACTTAAAAGATACACCAGCACCAAATTTTCTTACTCCCTTCATATAATCACCATTACTCGTCGACACTAATTTTGCCAGAATATATAGCGAAACGAAATCCGTAATACCTGCGAGCGGATAAAATATTTTGTATACTTTATAATCTACATCAAGCAACTGACCAAAGAGTGTAATTATCACAAGTAATACAATCGTGAAAAGACTGGATGCATAAGAATAGAGCTTGCTTCTGTTTTCCTCCGTATAATTATGTTTGTAAACCGTATTCCAGGTTGGTCTAATCATAGAATCTATATAGCTCATTACTGCTATGCAGAATATAAAAAACCCTGCATTTTCAAACAGAGGTATAAACAACAAGAAAATCTTACTAAGAGCAGCCATTATAATTATAGTCTTAGCAGGATTGTTTGAGCGGTTAATCATCTCAACGCCGTAGATAGAAAACAAAAATGCCGAGCTAGTGAGAAAAACAAGAAGTGTAATTTCGAAATTCGAAGCGAATAATGATTTCTTTAATATTATATCCTGAAGCAATAATGTTCCGAATGCAATTCCATGAAAGAATTGAGATATTAAGTGAAGACTGAATGTTCTTTTTTCAAGCGATAGGATATCTGGTGAGTGGTTGGACGATTTATTCAATTAAGAAAAAATTTATCTTTATTCTAATTCAAGATGCCTGGTGTCAGTTATCACATTACTGTATTTTTGCTCGATATGTTCCTTAGTTTTTTCTGCTGCATAAACTGATCGGTGCTGACCACCTGTGCACCCGAACGAAATCATAAGGTCTGTAAATTTTCTTTCCAAGTAATTCTCTATCGATGCATCAACTATTTTAAATACGTTTTCGAGAAAGTTGTTCATGGCGTTTTGAGATTTAAGAAATTTTATTACGGGTTCATCCATACCGTTATACTGTTTATACTCATCCCTTCTTCCGGGATTCTCAATGAATCTACAATCGAATACAAAACCACCGCAGTTTCCGGCCTTGTCTTCCGGAATTCCAGATAATTTATAGCTGAATGATGTAATCTTTACTAATAATGCCATTATTGTATGATTTTATACAAATAACATGATGTTCTCAATAATTGTAATATATCAAACTATACTTCCAATTTAAGTAGATAAATCAGACTACTTTTGTTAATAAAAAAGGGCTCTCTTTAAAAGAGCCCCTTATCTAAACCATATAACAAATGAAATTGAAAGAACTATTGTGTAATATAATTATGTCCCTTTGCTTGATGCAGCTTCTTTCTTTACTTTTCTTTTCTTTAACATTTTTCTTATTATCAAATATACAACAAACAGTATTGCTATAACGGGAAGTAATGCAACCAAAAGCATAATTAAACCACTTAGGACTTCTGTAAAACCTTTTAATCCCTTTTTGAATCCCTGACCAATTTCATAGAAGAAACCACCGCCGGAGGATGTTTCAAGTAATGATGGCTCGAACACAGAAACTGTAAGTGTGGAAAACTCAGCCTGGTTTCGCAAAAACCTCATCCTGCCCTCAGTACTCTCAATATTGTTTCTGACTGATGCAAGCTTTTCCTCAACTTCAACGATGTCAGTCAACCTTGCAGTCTTTTCGGAGAGTAATTTAAGCAGCCTTTGCTCAAGCTCACGTTGAGTCTTCTGTCTTGCTTCAAGATCGATATATTCCTCGGTTACATCCTGAGATGAAATATTTTGTGACATGACTTTTCCAAATGATGCTATATCGGCAATCAAGGCATCGTATTTATCAGTAGGTACTCTTACAACTATTGTACCCTGTTTCTGTCCGCTTGTATTGAGTTTTGATGTGTTGTTTGATACAAACCCGCTGTGAATCCTGACTGTCTCTACGATTTTCCTTTCTGTCTCATCGAAATTATCAACTTCCAATCTCATGTTTCCTGTTCTGATAATTAATCTGTCGAGCACCTGTATTTTCCCGGAGCCTTCCTGTTCGTTAGTTTGATAACTAACTGTTTTAGTTTTATCCTTTTCAAATTCTCCCGATCTTTTCTCCTCAGACTTTGGAGCATCCTGTGAACCCGATGTAGTTAAATCTTCTACTAAACCTTCAGGAACTTCCTCTTTAAAAGATGTTTTATCACTCTTATCACCGCATCCGGCAAATAGAATTAATAATGCTATAATTAAAAAACTTTTATTGAACTTGAATTTTTTCATGATAATTTTTTTCTTAATAATACTTCTTAAATATAGTCATTGTTCCCGATAAAAGAATCCCGCATCAAAATCACATTTTAAAGCGGGATAAATTTTAAAAATTTAAATTTCTTTTTACACTTCGTAGTATAAATGGAATTCATATGGATGAGGTCTTAACTGCACTTCTTTTATTTCCTTATTCATCTTATAGTTTATCCATGTTCTAAGTAGCTCGTCCGAAAACGCACCACCCTGTTTCAAATAATCATTATCTTTTTCAAGTTTATGGAGTGCCATCGTGAATGACTCAGGCGCTTGTTTAATTTTTTTCTTTTCCGCATCGCTTAAATGATAAATATCTTTATCGAGTGGATCACCCGGTTCGATTTTATTAATTATACCATCGAGTCCAGCTAATAGCATTGCTGAAAACGCAAGATAAGGATTCGATGTTCCGTCAGGACATCTGAATTCTATCCTTTTTGATTTTGGATCCTCATAATACATTGGTATTCTAACAGCAGCACTTCTGTTTCTCATGGAGTATACAAGGTTAACTGGTGCTTCATAACCGGGAACGAGTCTTTTATAGGAATTTGTAGTCGGATTAGTGAATGCAAGTATAGAAGGTGCATGTTCCAAAACACCTCCTATAAAATACAATGCAAGTTTACTTAAACCGGCATATTTATCACCGGCAAATAAAGGTTTATTATTTTTCCACAAGCTAACATGTGTGTGCATTCCGCATCCATTATCACCGAAAATTGGTTTTGGCATGAACGTCGCTGTTTTACCGAATGACCTTGCTGTGTTTTTAACTATATATTTAAACATCTGGAGATTATCAGCACAATTCAGAAAAGAACAATACTTAAAATCGATTTCTGCTTGACCTGCTGTTGCAACTTCATGGTGCTGCATTTCAACTTTAATACCTGCATTTTCTAAATGTTCAACCATCACGTTTCTTATATCATTCGTTGAATCAGAAGGCGGAACAGGAAAATACCCTTCTTTAATCCTTATCTTGTGCCCCAGATTTGCTTCCTTCTCACTTCCAGCATTCCAGAATCCCTCACGTGAATCTATCCTGAACCAGCTTTCATACTCGTTTATGTTATATGCAACATGATCAAGAATGAAAAATTCTGCCTCAGGTCCAAAGTATGCGACATCCGCAATCCCTGTTGACTCCATATATTCAATAGTCTTCTTGGTAACATATCTTGGATCGTGATCGTAAGGCTCTTTTGTGATAGGGTCGAGTATATCACAAACAATACTCATGTTTTTTGTCTGCATAAACGGGTCCACCCTCGCAGTTTCAGGATCCGGTATTACAAGCATGTCCGATTCATTGATAGCTTTCCAACCCCTGATAGAAGATCCATCGAAACCGTATCCTTCATAGAAACCTCCTTCATTTAATTGCGATACCGGGATTGAAAAATGCTGCCATTGTCCTGGTAGGTCAGTAAATCGAAAATCGATCATTTTTATTTCTTTTTCTTTGATCAATTTAAATACATCGTTGATCTTTTTAAGTTTATCTTTTTCTTTCTCTACTGAATTTTTTTTCTGCATTTATTATAAAGTTTAGTTTGTAAAATATTTTTCTTTATTTTTTTAAACTTAAATTCGTCGTTTCTTTTAAGGTTGATAGAACAATACTTGTCTTTACTTGTTCCCAACCTCCAGGTTGGGAACAGTGCTACTGCTGAACCTCCGGGTTCAATCATTCTCAAACTAATCTCTCAATATCAATTTCCCCTTTCTCCTCTAAATAATAATCAGTTGCTGAACTATATCTCCAGTATTCAGGCTTATTAACAAATCCCCTCTTAACTGGATTATTATGAATATATTCACTTTTTTGTTTCAAGACTATATCTGTTTCAATTAATTTTGGATAAAATCCTTCTTGCCAAAGTTGATATTTACTTCTAACTTTATATCTTTTCTTGAAGAATGAAAGCTGATTTAGAAGCCATTCCTTTTTATCAATCGTAAGTTGATTTATAACCTCTTTAGCAGCATAAGATTTTATTGATGCAATTATTTTAGATAAATTTTTACTGGATATTATTAAATGGAAATGATTATCAAGAATCACATAACAATATATTTTTAGATCACTATTTGTCTGATGGAATTTAATAGTGTTTATAATAATATCAAAATATTTTTCATTTGTAAACACCGGTATCCATTCTATAGTTGTAGATGTAATAAAGTAAATACTTTCATCATTTATTATTTTATATCGGCTTCTCATGTTTTTTGTAAACCTGAGGTTTACTATCAATTGTGTTCCAAAGCTGGAGCTTTGGAACAAGTGAGTTATAATTTGTAAAATGTTTTTCTTAAATTCAAATTCTTTTACTTGTTCCCAACCTCCAGGTTGGGAACGAAGTTAGAAATATTTTTCTTTATTTTTTTAAACTTAAATTCGTCGTTTCTTTTAAGGTTGATAGAACAATACTTGTCTTCGATGACTTAACACCAGGCCATGACTGAATCTTTGATAAAAGTCTTTCGAGTGTTGTTGTGTTCTCTGTTCTAATCTTTAACATATGAGAGCCATCACCCGTTATTGAATGACATTCGAGAATTTCTTTTTCTTTCAAGCAGTGCTCTACTATCTGTTTATAATGTTTCGAGGATTCACTGATTACGGAAATGAAACATGTAATATCCTGTTTCAATTTCTTAGGATTCAAAATTGCTGTATATGATTTTATATAATTATAAGATTCTAACTTGGAAATCCTGTCAATAGTTGAAGGAAGAGAAAGCCCGATTTTTTCAGCAAGCTCATTTTTTTTAATGTGAGAATCCTTCTGGAGTTCGGTCAATATCACATAATCTATATCATCAAGCCTTAAATCATCTGTATGTTTTGTATAACGAGTAATACCTTATTTATTTAGGTTATTATAAATTATTACCTAACAAATTAAGGTAATTGCTTTAAATAGTCAAGTATATTCAGATATATTTCTGCGTTGTATAATTTTACATCCGTGCATAAATTTCTTAAAAAAGAATAAAATGAAAATACATCAGGTGATGGTCTTTAACGCGATAGTGCTTATTATTATCGGCACTTATGGTTATGTAATTTCCGGGAGTTTAACAGCATTGATTGCACCCGCCATAGGTGTCTTATTAATATTGCTTGCACTCCCAGTCAAAAGCGGAAAGGGTGCTGCGGCAACTGTTGGGTCTGTGGTAACTGGTATTACAACTATAATCTTTTTTATAATAGGATTTATAAGAGGTAATTCGCTTATTATCATTATGGCAGTCGTATCCCTGGCAGCAGTAATATTCTACGTTTCAAATTCTGTGAGACAGAAATCACAGGAATAAATTTTTTAATTTATAAAACAATCAATGTGAATAAAAAATCCGGACCTTGTAAAAAAGCCCGGATTCTTGAAAAAAGATTTATTTTTATTTCAATAGAATCATCTTTTTTGTATCTCTGAAATCTCCAGCCTTAATTATATAAAAATAAATACCGCTTGATAAACCACTTGCATCGAAAATTATTTCTTTTACTCCACGCGATACTACTTCATTATTAATCAACGTTGCTATTTCTCTTCCATTTATATCATATATTTGTAGCAACACATTTGATCTTTCAGGAAGTGAAAACCGAATCGATGTTGATGGATTAAATGGATTTGGATAGTTTTGAAAAAGTTTGTATGCTCCCGGAATTTCAGTGGAAATGTTCTTAATTCCAATAATACTGATTGTTGCTCTTGCAAACATCTGCTGTGCAAGAGAAGGTCCGTTTAATTCTCCATTCACAAAACTGCCGGGGATAGTATCTTTTTGCATGGACATATTTACATAATAATTATTTGCATCATTATCATTAACCGGCGTCATGCTTGGATAAGTCCAGTCCATAACAGGTGTTTCAGGAGTTATTCGTAGGGGTTCTATCCATGTAGCACCGCCATCACCCGAAGCAGTTAAATAAATTGCATGAAAGTTAGTGGTGTCAACGGGTGCTCCAAACCTATTTGTAATTGATATGAAAGCAGTAAACAAAGCATTATTATCCGATGAAGTACCTACTACAGGTCGGCAAAGAGGACCGAAACCATCATCAACACCTGCGAATAATGAATCCTTGGGTAACCAGACATTGTTAGAATCGGCAACTACTACACTCCTGTTTGGGTCTGAACCAGTTAAAGTCGTCGACCAGAACATAATTTTGTTGTGCCAAAATGGCAGGTACTGACTGGCTAAAGGATCCTGCCTGATAATTTCAAACACAACTTTTGGATTGTTGTATTGATAAACTATTGAAACACCTCTCATAGCACCAAGACTATCGCCAGTTGCTGAAAAATCAGAATCAAAGATTTTAAGTGGTGTGCTGAACGTTGTGCCATCGTTTGTAGATTCAATAAAGTAAACATCCCCAACATCACTTGGGAAATGTGATTTGCTGTTTATGTAAGCGACACCAATTCTTCCGTCATCTCCTCTTGCTACCGCATATGTTTCGTTTACCTCGCAATCATACTGTGTCGTCCATCCTGAAAACGTTCCCGGAGTGGTGAGTGATGTACCAATATTAAAGAATGTTGAATCACCCATAGGATGTTGTGAAGAAATCAAGAAAAACTTGTTTGGGTTTGTGATGCTCGAAGTAGCAATTACGCGGGGCCAGATAGGATTTGCTCCAAAATTTCCCGGACCCGGGTCCAACCTTACAAACTGACCCAATCCAGGAAATATATCCGCAAAAACCTGTGAATGTGTAGTTGCGGGAGAGCCCGGCGCATTTGTGTGATTAGCAACTAAAATATTACCGTCACTCATACCAGCTATGCAGACATAACCGCTTCTTATTCCGTTTGGTACTTCAGTAATAAATGCCCACGTTAAACCTTTATCAGAACTGTAGTAATATTTACTCGTTCTGTTTGTAAACATTGGATCGTTATAATCAACATTCATATAGACGCAATGAATATCATTCGGATTATTTGGATTCTGCCAGATATGTACAGGGCTACCGCTTGACTGCATATCATAAATGGATTTTCCGTTTGTCGGTGTAAACGTGGTGGAGGTTACAAAATCTGATTCACTATAATCAATAGTAAATGGATTGGTAATTAAAGATATGATTGGTGAGCGATATAAGACAGCATCGTGAGATTTTTTATTATCTATTTTTTCTCCGACAAGAGCATCACCAATAATTTTAATCTTATAATGCATTCCAACAACTTTATCATAACGGGATTGGGGAATTAACCTTCCCCCTGCATAAACAAGATTACATGTGACAGCTATTACGAATGAAAGCAATATTAAGCTTTTGAACATTTCTTTATACTCCGTTTTTTATTATTGAGGATTTTTGAATTGAGCATTAAAATATTTTCAAAAAATAATTTTATGAATATTAAGAATCAACAACATTAGTAAATAATTTTATTCCCATTATAAGAAACAGAAATACCAAAAAATAAAAAATCCAAGCCTTTGGATATCCAAAAGCCCGGATTTCAAAAGCAAATAAATAATTTCTTATTATTTCAACAGGATCATCTTTTTCGTATCTGTAAAGTTTCTTGTAACTAAAGTGTAGAAATAAATCCCACT
>CAYYJH010000069.1:0-15044 GCA_964472195.1 uncultured Ignavibacteriaceae bacterium
AAAAATCCTACGCACGTTGAGAAAAATCCTACGCACGTTGAGAAAAATCCTATGCACGTAGAGAAATATTTACAACGCCATGGGAAAAATCCACAGCTCCGTGAGAGATATTTACAACACCACCAGATATATTAGGGGTATCGCCAGAAGTGTTAGGGGCATCCCCAGAAGTGTTGGAAGCATCCCCGGAAGTGTTTGGGAGACTCCAGAATTTGTTTAAATTCATTAAAAATAAGCTCTTAAGTATTTTATTACTATTTTAGAAGAATTATCATAAGACAAATATATATTAGTAATTATGAATAGTTGTATTTTAAGTACAGGATAAATTTTATTCAAATATTTTTATTCTTTTCAATAAATGCACAGAAATGGTGTTTTATAAAGTTTACTGTTTAAAATAATGAGTTCTTTTTCTCATTAAGCAGTTTTGAAAAGTCATCGGTGTTGCCATTTTTAATGCTTATATTTTACCCTTCAATTTTTAATTTTATTTTTTTATAGTATAATAATAACAAAGGATGATATAAATTTTTAATTCATTATCATTTCTTAAACAATAAAGGAGAACGCAATGTTAAAAAAACTACAATTCTTAATCGTATTTTTAGTATTCGCATCAGTATGTTTTGCTCAACCGAAGATCAATGAAGGATTCGAAGCAAGTGATTCCATTAACTTACCTACGGGCTGGACAAAATGGAATAATGCGGGATTTCCTATCGATCCTCTTTCTAACTGGACCGTAAGAGATACAGGTTCCTGGCAGCCGGGATTAACCAATGCAACAACTGTAGCACATTCAGGGATAAAATCTTGTGCCGCTACATGGATTGTTGGTTATGACACTGTAAATGCAACTTACGGGGTTGGGGATGTTTGGTTAGTCACAAAAAAGATCGAAAATATTACAGCTAACGATGTTCTTAAATTCTGGGCATCGGGTGGTTCAACTTCGTGGGATGACAGCTTAGAGGTCTGGCTCAGCTTGATAGATAATACTCCTACCGGATTCCTCAATACAAATCTTAAATTATGGGATCATTACTGGCCTGCTGGTTCCACTTATGGTCAATTTACTGAGTTTTCTATACCTCTTGCACCATATGCTGGTACTGACTCTGCATGGATTGCTTTTAGGTATCATATGGACCTTTCAAATGCAGGATTTGTAGTTACAGTTGATGATATATTTGTAGGAGATCCAAGTGCTGTGCAACAACTTGGGAATAACATACCCGATAAATTTGCTCTTAGCCAGAATTATCCGAATCCGTTCAACCCAACGACTACGATTCGGTTTGACCTTGCAAAGAACACTGACGTCAAACTTGTGGTTTACAATTCTCTCGGTCAGGAGGTTGCAAAGATTTTTGAAGGATATCAAAAAGCAGGAAGTTATGAAGCTACATTTGATGCCAGTCAGTTATCGAGTGGTACTTATTATTACAGATTAGCCACGGATAATTTCGTAGAGACTAAGAAGATGATAGTTCTGAAATAAGCTTGTTCCTGATACATTTTTTAAAAGGCAATCTATATTAATTTCAGATTGCCTTTTTTTGTTATTTAAAATGTTCGTAATAATAAGTAATTTAGTTGGCATTAATGCGTAATTGGATTTATAATTTCTAATTACTCTAAAGAATGACCAATAGGAACGAGAGGAAATATGATTTGTTCTGAAGGAATCCCTTTGGGAGAAGAAAGAACAGCTAAGTTTGGAGAAGAAAGTACTGTTGCAAAAGCAATTTTCAATTTTCAATTTTTAGTTTGCAATGAATTTTCAATGTTCAATTTGTAACGGATAATTGTGACGAAGTATTCAGGGAAATATGATCTTGAGGAGCGAACTGCTAAATTTGGTGAAGATATTATTAAATATTGTAAGAGCATAAAACAAGATACTATAACGAAATCCATTATTAGCCAATTGATAAGATCTGGTACGAGTGTTGGAGCAAATTATATGGAGGCAAATGGTGCCAGTTCAAAAAAAGATTTTAGAAATAAGATTTATATTTGCAAGAAAGAAATTTAGGAAAGCAAACATTGGTTGAGAATGATGGCAGCTGCGATACCTGAGAAGAAAGAGGAATCAAATATACACTGGAAAGAAGCTCAAGAATTGACATTAATATTTCAGAAAATTGTAAGTTCCTTAAACAAACAACAGTGAAAATTGAAAATTGATTAAAAATTTAAAATTGTCCCGAAGGGACTCCTTCGGAGCAAATTGAAAATTGATAAGGTAATTTACACTAAATTTATAGCATGACTGAGAAAAGACTCGCATTAATCAAAACTAAACTTCAAAAACATAAGGTTGAGTACTCCGATGTAAACGGAACCCCCCAGATAATAGTTGATAAAAATGATGTAGTAGACGTTTGTAGAATCCTGAAAGAAGATGAAGAGCTTTCCTTTGACCTATTGCTGGATGAATTTGGTGTTGACAGGTTTCAGAAAAAGAGCAGGTTCGAAGTAATTTGTAATGTTTATTCTGTGAATTTCAAGGACAGGTTGTTTATCAGGATTAAGCTGGATTCTAAAAATCCTGAAATGCATACATTGAGTACTGTGTGGAAAGGTGCAAACTGGCATGAGAGAGAAGCTTATGATATGTTTGGGATAAATTTCATCAACCATCCTGATTTGAGAAGAATTTATATGCCAGATGAATTTGAACATTATCCTTTAAGAAAAGACTTCCCGTTAATGGGCATACGGGGATCTCTCAGGCTTCCAAATAAATAATACAGTTTAGATTAATACTCAACTATGACACACTCGATATACAAAGATATGCAGGAAGAGAATTCCAAGATCAAAAGAACTAAAATTTTAGAGGCTCTGGAGACAGAAGACCTGAGTGTAACTTTTACCGATCCATTAGACAATGAGATGGTTTTAAATATGGGTCCTCAGCATCCTGCTACACATGGTGTATTGAGATGTTTAATTAGTCTCGAAGGTGAAACAATTAAAAAGTGTGTACTGGATCTGGGGTATCTTCACAGGGGATATGAAAAAATAGCTGAATCTTGCAGCTATCACGAGTTCATACCTCATACAGACAGGCTTGATTATCTTCAACCTGTTGCTAACAATGTTGGTTACGCTCTTGCAGTTGAAAAGTTAATTAAACTTGATATTCCTGAAAGAAGTAAATATATACGTGTAATGGTCGCTGAGCTTGCCCGGTATAAATCACATCTCGTATCGATTGGTTCGATGTACCTGGATATTGGAGCGGTAACACCCTTACTCTGGACTTTCAGAGAGCGGGAGAAGATTCTCGATATACTGGATCTTGTTTGCGGCGCAAGGTTTACGACATCTTATACAAGGATAGGCGGGGTTGCACAGGATGTTTCCGATGAGAGTCTCGCTGCGATAAAGTCATTTATAGACCAGGCTCCGGGTAAACTTCAAGAGACCAGGGATCTTATGGATAGGAATAAGATATTCATAAAGAGAACCGAAGGTATCGGTTATCTCTCGAAGGAGGATGTTATCGCATACGGACTTACCGGACCTTTGCTAAGGGCAAGCGGTGTTGACCGTGATTTGCGAAAAGATGAACCATACTTAATTTATGACCAGCTTGACTTTGATGTTCCGACTTACACAGAAAGCGATGCTATGGCAAGATATTATGTAAGGATTGAGGAGATGATTCAATCATTAAGAATTGTTCGGCAGTGTTTGGAGAAGATGCCGGAAGGACCCGTGAACGCAAATGAAGTGACAAAGAAAGTTCTTCCTAAAAAAGAAAAAGTGTACACGAAGATGGAAGAACTTATACACGATTTTATGATTATTAATTTTGGTATTAATCCACCTGTTGGCGAATCTTACCAGGCTATAGAGTCATCAAAAGGGGAGTTAGGTTTTTATTTTATTAGTGATGGCAGTGGTAATCCTTTTCGGTTGAAAATTCGTTCTCCAAGTTTCAGCAATTTACAGGGACTACCCTCAATGATGAAAGGTGCAATGATCTCAGATACAGTTGCAATTATTGGCGGACTTGACCCCGTCATGGGAGAAGCTGATAAATAGAATTTAATTATAAATTCATTGAAAATTCCAAATTATCCCGAAGGGACTCCTTCGGAGGAAATTGAAAATTAATAAAATAATATTTTAAATCAGATAGATTATCTTTACAATATGGTTGAGGAATTATTCGATAAGAAGGAACTTTTAGAAGTAAAAAGATATAAAGCAAAGTATCCCGATCCTAAAGCTGCATTACTTCCTGTTTTATGGATGGTGCAGAATAAATATGGATGGATATCTTTGGAGTCAATGAAATACGTCGGAGATTTGCTCAAAGTTCCTTATGAACACGTCATTGGTGTTGTAACTTTTTATACTATGTTTAATACAAAGCCTGTAGGAAAGGTTCATCTGCAAATATGTACAAACGTTTCGTGCATGCTTAGAGGAGGTTATGAACTTTATCAGTATGTATCGGAAAAGCTCGGTATTAAGAATAAGGAAACCACAGGAGATGGTATGTTTACGATTGAAGAAGTTGAGTGTCTCGGAAGCTGTGGAACTGCACCCATGATGCAGGTAAACAATAAAGATTTCTATGAAAACCTAAATAAAGAAAAAGTAGACCTATTACTTGATGATCTTAAGAAAAAAAATAATTAGCAGCTGATTAAATGGTAAAAATTATTTTAAAAGATATTCCTGAATTACACAAGATCGATGTCTATGAAAAGCACGGGGGTTATTCAGCTTTAAAGAAAGCATTAAAGAAAATGAAACCCGACGATGTCATAGAAGAGGTTAAGACATCTAATTTGCAAGGCAGGGGTGGAGCATGTTTTCCCACCGGATTGAAGTGGACTTTTATGCCTAAAAAAAATGACAAACCAAAATATTTATGCTGCAATGGCGACGAAAGTGAACCGGGAAGTTTTAAAGACAGAGAGATTTTTGAAAAGAATCCGCATCAGTTTATTGAAGGTGCCTTGCTGGCTTGCTATGCGATGGGAATCAAAGCAGCATATCTTTACATAAGGGGCGAATATTACAAGTGGATAGATATTATGGAAAAGTCTATCAAAGAAGCTTACAAGAAGGGTTATATAGGAAAAAAAATCCTCGGCTCAAATTTTTCTACTGATATGTATATTCACAAAGGAGCGGGTGCTTATATTTGTGGTGAGGAATCGGCTCTTATGAATTCTATCGAGGGTAAAAGAGGATATCCGAGAGTGAAACCTCCTTTCCCGGCTGCTAACGGACTCTGGGGAAATCCGACAACGATAAATAATATTGAAACACTTGCCAACGTTCCGGAAATTATTAATAACGGTGGTGAGTGGTTCTCTAAAATTGGTCATCCAAAACACCCGGGGACTTTATTATTCGGAATCAGCGGACATGTTAATAAACCCGGTGTCTATGAACTTGAAACAGGAACGCCGCTTAAAACTATTATTAATGATTATTGCGGTGGTGTGCTTGATGGGAAAGATATAAAGATGGTAATCCCTGGCGGAACATCAATGCCGCCTTTGACTAAAGAAGAAGCATTGAATATTAATATGGATAATGAAAGCCTTAAAGCTGTTAAATCTGCTATAGGAACCGGTGGAGTCATTGTTATGGATGAAGATACGGATTTATTAAAAGTATTGATAAGAATAGCTCATTTCTATTATCATGAATCGTGCGGACAATGTACTCCTTGCAGGGAAGGATGCGGCTGGATGCTGCGAATACTAAAGAGGATAGATGAAGGAATGGGAACTAAGAAAGATCTTGACAATTTAATTTCTATAGCAAGAAACATCGAAGGAAATACTATATGTGCGTTGGGTGATGCTGCTGCCTGGCCTGTTAAGTGGACTATCAGGAAATTTAGAGATGAGTTTGAAAAGAAAATTCCGAAAGAAGAGATCGAATTACCTGTAAAAAATAAGGTACATTCATTTAGACTTACAACTGAAGCATAATAATTTATTTTCAATGTTGATAGACAAAAGGAGTTTACATAAGTATTCTCCTTTTTTATTAACACAAATTATTTATGCTTTATTTTTTCCCGACAGCTGCTAAATAAATAACGAATTGTTCTTCACCATCAAGACCTAACACAGAATTCAATTCATCGTCTGAGAATGCGGCAATACCACAAACACCACAGTCGATAGAGCTGGCGCTTAAATATAAGTTTTGGCATGAATGTCCTGCATCAAGAAATAAATACCTGTAACCTCTTTCACCGTATCGCCATTTCATCCTGTATGGAATGGCAATCCAGAAAATTGTAGCAGCACTCGATTTAATGAATCTTTGATCAAGACATGCATCGGAAATTTTATTCGAAAGATTTTCATCTTTTTTAACTTCTACTAATTTATGCTTTGTTGCTAAAAATCTATAAAGACCGTTTTCAAGATTTTCAACGTTGTTGACCAAAATATAAATTTCAAATGCATGACGGGCACCTGCAGATGGAACTGTCCTTAGTGTTGCATGGTTTTGAATAACTTCTTTCACACCATGTGCACACCAGAGCAGGTAAGAAAGCTCATCTAAACTGATGGGTTTATCGGAATATGTCCTAACGCTTCTTCTTGATTCAATAGCGTTCCTTAGTTTTGAATCGTTGATGTTTATATCAACTGGTTTTGGTAAATCGATTATTTTTTTTGTTCTATCATAATCCAATTCCAACGGAGGCTGTTGCACACCTTTCATTTGGTCTGAGGGCGTATGGTATTTGTATTTTGTTTTTTCTAAAAATTCTTTCCCGATACTGTTCATAATTAGATTCTAAAATTTTGAACTATTTTCTCCCAAGAACAACTTTAAATATTAATTTCTCATCACCTCTCATTACAATTACATCTACCACATCATTGGGTTTAAACAATTTCAAAGCATAAGTGAAATCATAAATATTTTTAATGTCTTTTGAGCCAAATTTTATTATGACATCTCCACCCTGGAGACCTCCGTTATCTGCAGGACCTCCGGGTTTTACACCTGAAATTTTGTAACCGTCAGCCTTTGAAGAAAAATCAGGTATAGTTCCGACATAAACTCTGATGTCTCCCTTCCTTTTATTCGTATCCACCCCTGTCTCGACTTTTACAAATTCAGGTTTTGTTTCTTTTGTTAGCACATCTGTTGTCAAATCATAAATCAGATTTAGAACTTCCTCTTCACCTTTTGAATTGATTTTGTTGTAGTCATCAATAGGTCTATGATATTCACTGTGTAATCCAGTAAAGAAATGCAATACAGGAATATTTTTCTGATAAAAACTTGTGTGGTCTGAAGCACCAAAGCCGGCATCATTGGAGGTGATATCGAATTTGTATGTATTGTTTAGCTCGGTAATTTCTGATTCCCAAAAGGGAGAAGTACCCGTTCCGTATATAATAAGTTTATTTTCATCAAGTCTTCCTATCATATCCATATTTATCATAGATACGATATTCAACTTCTTGAATAATTCCGAGTTAACAAAATAAGCTGAACCAAGCAATCCAGCTTCTTCTCCTCCGAAGCATATGAAAAGAACGCTTCGCTTGATGCTTTCTTTGTTCGATGCTAATTTTTGAGCAAGCTCTAATACACCAACAGTACCGGATGCATTATCATCCGCACCATTGTGAATCTGTTTGTCGTTACCTGAATATAACGAACCGTACTGTCCATATCCGAGATGGTCATAATGACCTCCGATAACAATTACTTCCTCTTTCAATGAAGGATCGCTTCCTTCAAGCATCCCAACAACGTTACCCGTTGTTACTTCTACTAATTCGACAGATGTTTCAAATTTTGCAACTGAGTTTTTTAATTCGAATGAATTTGGGGATTTTGTTTTATCAATTTCCTTTTGAATTTTGGAGAGATCTAAACCGTTTGCCTTGAATATTTTTTCAATGATTTCTCTCTTTGCGTTTATAATTGGAATACCGGAGTTTTGTGATATTTTATCGTATTTTAATTCTATAAGATTATCATCATCACGGGATTCCGGTCCAGTAATTAAAATTATTCCGGCTGCATTTTCATCTCGTGGATTTATAGTTTTGAATCTTGAGTTTTCGTATTTGAAGAATGCATTTTCGTCAGAATCATTATAACCGGGTGAGTATCTCAGCATTACTAAAATCTTACCGTTCACATCGATATCATTTCCATCTTTGTCTTTGAAATCATCATAATTCAATTCGGGAGCTGTTATTCCATAACCAACAAAGACCAGATCACCTTCAGCGATTCCATTATCAGTAAAACTCAAAGGTATGAAATCTTTTTCTACCTCAAAGGTTTTCGTGTTTCCATCTGTTGAGATTTCCAGGTTATTGTTAGTTCCGAGTTGTGATTTTGTAATTAGATTAAAATGTTGAATATAACTATTGTTATCACCAGCAGGTTGTAATCCGTATGTTTTGTATTCTTTCGCGATATATTCTTGCGCTAATTTGTCACCATTAGTTCCGGGGAACCTTCCTTCTAATTCATCTGATGCAAGATATTTTATGTGCACATAAATTTCGTCCTCAGTAATATTATCGTTTCTAACTTTTTCGATATCATCTTTACCATCTAATAAGCTAAATGATAAAAAAATTACTATGGATAGTAATAAGATGTTGTTAAGAACGTTTTTAAGATATTTCATTTTAATAAATTTTAATTAATATTTTATTTGATTATTATTTTTTGATAGAAATTATTTTTTCATTTTGCTATAATCAAGCTCTGAACCTAAAACGCTGTGGGGTATCAGAAATACAACCAAAGTTAAAACAGCTGCGCCTAAAATCCAGTACTTTGGTTTTTTTGATTTATAAACAGCTATTAAAGCAATGATCCATCCGATTAAAGCGATGAGGGTTTTATTATCTGTCAAATCTATTCCAAAAGGAAATCCTGTCCAGTATTCTCCGAATGCAAATTTCTGAACTAAAGGACCAAGAATCATACCTCCTGCAATAAGAAATCCAAGTGTCCAGAATGTAAATTTCTTAAACTGAGGATCTTTCCTGAAAATTTCAAGACCTGTTCTTGTCGATAAAAGCATTACGCAGAACATAGCGATGATGTGCGGTATCAGAATTGCAGCCGGAACTGAACCTCTAAACCTTATAACTACAGGTTTATCTTCCGGAATAGTCAGTTGAGTGTTTTCTTTTTCTAATTGTATTTTGTATATTAATTTTCCGGCTGGAGGTTGATTCGGTAGCACTGCTATGTGGACTCCGTTGAAGTATTTCATTTCAGTCTTAGTCCATTCATCATCTGTTTTGTATCTTTTCCAAACTAAATATGCTTTGATATCTTTATCATCAGTTTTAATTGAAATTGAACAGTCGTCTTTACCAGGATGGCTTCGCGGGAATTTATATTCGATCTCTTTACCATCGAATGTTACTTTACCGGATTTAGGATATGTGGGTCCTGTAATACGTTGATAGTAAGCTGATGCCAAGGTTATTATTATTGCAATTATCCAAATTAGTAAAGGATTTTTCATGGTTTGTTTTTATACGAAATTTTAAAAATAAAATATTTAGTATGATACAAAGTATTTAATTAAAAAAATTACAATCAGTATAATTCCCAAGAGTAAAAAAACAGCTGCCATTAAAACAGCACTAAGTGCTAACATAAAAAGTGAAATTAAAAAAACTATAAATAAAGTCATAGTCACATAAACAACGAACTGAATGACAAAATCCATTTTGAACTATTTACTCAATTTTAATATTCTAAGTTTTATTGGTTTGCTATAGCAAACTAACAAATAAGCGATTTCATAAAAAAGCCCTGATCTTTCTAAAGAAAAGGGCTAAATATATAGAAATTGCAAACTATTTTATTAGAATCATTTTTTTGCTATCAGAGAAATTATCTGTTTCTATTCTGTAAATATAAACTCCACTGTTCAATTTACTTCCATCGAAATTTACATCGTATGTTCCGGCTGTTAAACGTTTATTAACTAATCTTGTTATTTCTTTCCCTAAAAGATTATAAACTTTTAGTTTTACATTTTCATCACTCACAATTGAAAATCTTATTATTGTTGATGGATTAAACGGATTCGGGTAATTTTGTGACAGTGAGTATTTCTTCGGTATTTGATTATTTATGTTTACAATACCGGTTACTAATCCTGATATTTCGTAAACACCCCTACCGTGAGTTCCAATTCTAACTTTGTTTGCAGTTTGGTTGTAATCAAGATGAATTGCAACAGTATTCGGTAATCCTTGTGCAAGTTCAATCCAGGTGTTCCCGTAATTATTGGTCATGAAAACTCCCACGTCCATTGCAGCGAGATAAACGCTTGTTGCATATCCCGGATGGTATATCAATACATCGTTTGTCGGGGAGTCCGGAAGATTACCGCTAATGTTGTTCCAGCTTAAACCACCGTTAGTAGTTTTATAAACTTTACCAGCACCGAATCCTGAAAAAGTAACGAGTGCAACATTAGAAGAATCAGGATGTGCATATACACTTGTAACAGTTCTGTTTGGCATTCCACTCGAGACAAGTGTGAAAGTGTATCCGCGATTTGTAGACCTGTAAACTCTGCTGGATGATGTCGCATACATTATATTCGGATTGGATTTGCAGATTGCAAGCTCTCTTATTGTTCCTGCAGTACCTGTGGATATTGAGAACCAGCTAGCAGCATAGTTAATTGTTTTAAAAACGCTTTGCCTGGCAGTATAAAAGATACCAGATGAATCCGGGTGAGAGATTATAGGTCCAACCCAGGCGCCGCTGCCGGATAATCCATTCGTTGCTGATGACCACGATGAACCGCCGTTTAATGATCTTCTGACACCGTTTCTCTGTGTTTCACCAAGGATGTATTGAGAGTTTTGTGAATGAAAACAAACTTCTCCACCGTCTCCGCCAAATGCTCCCGTCCAGTTGATTGTTCCTAATGTTCTCTGAGTTCCGTTATCCTGTGTCCCGCCCATTACGTGTGAAGCATTGGATGGGTCTGCTGCTATTCTATAAAATTGTGTAAGTGTCAGGCTTGAGTTCATATTAGACCAGTTAGACCCTTTATTTGTTGAGTACCAAACACCTCCATCATTTGAACAAAACATTTTGTTTGCATCAGTCGGATGGAACGCTAAGTTATGCTGATCGACATGAACATTACCTCCTGAATATCCATGAGTTATGTTTTGAAAGCTTGTTCCACCGTTAGTTGTTCTCCAGATATCTATTGATCCTACGTAAGCATAATTAGGATTAAAGGGATTCACATGCATATAAAAGTCATACCATGCTTGTCCACCGTTAAAGTTAGTTCCTATCGAAACTTGTGTAAAGTTATATCCTGCATTAGTAGATTTATAAACGGAGATATTTCCACTCGCATATTTTGACAAGTATAAAACATTTGGTGAGGATTTACATATAGCTAAATGATTTCTTGTACCCAACGTAGCAACAGAATAAAATGTAAAAGTAGAACCTCCATTAGTGGATATTCTATATCCTGTTCCTGAACCGACAATGTACGCAGTATCACCGGTTGGTGAAAATACAACATCGTCACATCTGCCGCCAGTCACAATTGACCAGTTTACGCCTGCGTTAGTACTTCTGTATAATCCTGCGTTACCCATTGCAGCGAGTAATTCATTCGAGTGGTTCGGTCTTATTACAATTCTTGATGTGTATGTGAGAGATGGCAGGTCTGATGAATAATTTGTCCATGTATTCCCACCATCTGTTGATTTGAGTAATCCTCTTCCATAATAGGAAGCACCGCTGTATGTTGCTTCACCTGTACCGTAATACACAATGTTCGAGTTGTTAGGGTCAATCGCGATAGAACCTGAGGATAAGGAAACTTCGTAATCCGTTTTAGATGTCCAGTTTACACCACCGTTAGTTGATTTCCAAACGCCGCCAAATGCTGCACCCAGGTAAAGAATATTTGGATTGTTAGGATCGTAAGCGATTGTTACTATTCGTGATGAGATGTTCCCATAACTGAAATAGTACCCGGATGTTGGTCCAATGCTAACCCAGTTATTTGAATTGTCACTATAAAATCCGTTTGTAATCCTTAGTTGGTTCCTTTGTTCGATTGCATTCTTATAAGCATCGACTGGTATAAAATTATACGGATACATTCTCTGCTCATAAAACCATCGCTCTCTGTTAAAGGCATTTCTTTTGTTAATTAAATCATCAGCTTTATCGTATACATTATCATTTATTAAAAGATCCTGTCCATACGTAAAATAGGGAATGATAAGTATAAAGATTAAAAATATTAATTTTTTCATTTGTGATTTTAATTTTAAAACTCTTTGAGTTTATGGTTTGTTATTAAATAATTATTGTGTAAAATAGAAATATACTTTGAATGTTAATATTTAGAAAATTAAATTGAGTAAATAATACGAATAAAATGAAAAACATTAAACAAATTAAAAAATACTCTTTACTTTTTTTTATAACAATTTTCTGTTTAATATCATTTCATGGTATTGATTCTTCTAATAATCATAAGATAAGCTGGAGATTAACTGAAATATTAAAGACTAATTCATTTGAGAGTAAAATTCTGGTGTGGATTTATTTCAGTGACAAAGGTGATAACATTTCAATCAAATTAGAGAGACCAGAAGAATTCCTTACTCGGAGAGCCATTGACCGAAGAAGAAAAGTAAGACCTATTAGTGAATTGGTGGATTTCAGGGATTTACCTTTAGAATATTCTTATATCGATGAAATACGCAGATTGGGAATTAAGATTAAGAACAAATCAAAATGGATAAACGCTGTTTCATGTTATGTTAATAAGTTACAAATTTCAAAGATCGTAGAAAAAGAATTCGTTGAAAAAGTTGAGCTTGTTGCGGTATTTAAGAAGTCAAAAGACAATTTGGAATTTAATAACAATAACATTTCTGAAGTAAAAACTAATCAAAATAACGGAAACCCGAAATCTCATCTATTTAACTACGGTGATTCTTATCTGCAATCTGATATTATTAATGTCCCGACAGCGCATGACAGTGGTTATACAGGTCAGGGTATATTAATTGCTTCATTCGATGCCGGTTTTGATAATTTATCTCACCCATGTTTTGATTCTATGTTAGTTAGAGGTATTAGAACTTATGATTTTGTTAACGGGGATACAAATGTTGCAAATGAGCCGGGTCAAATGGGGGAAGGCTCACACGGTACGAGAACTCTTTCGCTTGTAGCAGGTTTTCATCCGGGAAATCTAATTTCTCCTGCGTTCAGATCAAAGTATATACTTGCTAAAACCGAAAATACGGAAAGCGAAACACCGGTTGAAGAGGATAACTGGATAGCTGCTGCGGAGTGGGCAGACAGCCTTGGTGCGGATATAATTACGAGTTCGCTGGGATATGTTGAAATGGATTCAGGTTCGATTCGTTCTTATGACTGGACTTGGATGAACGGCGACAGCTGTGTTATTACAATTGGTGCAGATATCGCAGTAAACAGGGGAATCATAGTGGTCAACTCTGCCGGCAACCGCTGGTTCCATGAAACTCATAATACTTTAGTTGCTCCTTCTGACGGTGACAGCGTCATTGCTGTTGGTTCAATCGGATTCGACGGCTCTCGTTCGGTTTTTTCTTCTGTAGGACTTACGATTGACAACAGGGTCAAGCCGGACTTCATGGCTGTTGGTGACGGCAATCTTACTGCAAAGCCCGGTCCGGGCAGCACGGGGTATACTAATTTAGGAAGCGGTACTTCGTTTTCATGTCCTATGACTGCGGGTGTATGTGCAATTATCCTTTCTGCTAACCCGAATTTAACACCTATGCAGGTGATTAATATATTAAAGCAAACCTCAAGCAATAGCTCCTCACCAAATAGGTTAATTGGGTGGGGGACAGTTAATGCCTGGGCTTCTGTACAGTTAGCTTTGAATTCAATTTATGTTTCAGGAAATTCTAATACGGTAAAGGATTTTTCACTTGAACAAAATTATCCAAATCCCTTTAATCCGAAAACTACTATTAGCTTCTCACTTAGAAAATCCGGATTTGTGAAATTAAAAGTCTATGACGTGCTCGGGAAAGAAATAACAACACTATTAAGTGAAAAAAAGCAACCTGGAATATACAAAGTTCGTTTTGATGGAGAAGCTCTCCCGAGCGGAGCTTATTACTATCGTATAGAAATCCAGTCGGATAAAAAAGAAGAGAGTGATTTTGTAGATGTCAAGAAAATGATATTAATAAAATGATTTATTGTTTTGCTAACAGTACGCTCTGGAGGAGTTTTATTAAGGCAAACTTATTTAGGAAAGGTAAACATTCAATTACTCTTAGTGACTTAACATTTCTGCACCTTTACGATTTTGTGTAACATTTTTTTCACGCAAAGACACTAAGACGCAAAGAAAGGTATTTAATAATGAAAGAAAACGATATCTCTAAAATAATAGTGAATATTGCCTTCAAAATACACACTAAACTTGGACCAGGATTATTTGAATCTGTGTATGAAGAAATTTTAAATCATTAATTAATTAAAGCAGGATTAAAAGTTAATAGACAAGCTCCTATTCCTGTAATCTGGAGCAATTTAAAAATGGAACAGGGTTTTAGAGCAGATTTAATAGTTGAAGGTAAAGTAATAATTGAAATTAAATCAGTTGAAGCCGTTGCACCAGTTCATAAAAAGCAATTACTCACTTATTTGAAATTAACAGGTTTAAAGCTTGGTTTGTTAATTAATTTTAATGAAGCATTAAGAAAAGATGGAATACACAGAATTGTTAATAAATTATGATTTTCTGCGTCTTAGCACCTTTGCGACTTTGCGAGATAGGTTTTTAACGTAAAGTCTAAATCTGGAAGAAGAATTCAAAAAAATAATTATAAAGCAAAAGGCACTCCCTAAATAAGAATGCCTTTTTGTTTCACAATCGTATGATGTGTGTTATTTTACCAATACCATTCTCTTAATATCATTAAAAGAGTCTGCTTCCAGTTTATAGAAATATACACCGCTTGAAAGAT